>CAYQFH010000015.1:0-32287 GCA_964416755.1 uncultured Piscirickettsiaceae bacterium
CATCTCAAGCAGATGGTGGGAGGGATGGTCGATGTGGAGTTTATTGTCCAGTACCTGATTCTACGCTGGGCATATGAATACCCGAAACTGCTGCGCTGGAGTGACAATGTGCGCCAGATTGAGTCACTTGCCAAAGAGAAGTTGTTGAGTCGGGATGATGCCGCCAAGCTAGTACAGAACTATCGACTTTTCCGTCGCCGGGCTTATCACCTCTTTCTGGAGAATCACCCAGCACGAGTGTCTGAAAATGAGTTTGTTGAAGAGCGCCAGCAAGTGGTTGCCATCTGGCAGCGGGTGATGGGTTAAACCAGTACCTTTCTGGCAAGGATAGCCAAACATCAGCTCAATCAGTACCAGTAATTACCTCATATAATGGTATCCACTGCAGAGTTATCTAGTCAGTTGGAGTTACAGTAGTCGAAATGGATGAATTAAATTTGGAAACAGTGGCTGATCAGTGGATCAGCTACGGCTCGGTGATCTGGAATGAGCAGATCCTGAATGTGAGCAATCTGTTGCAACTGCTCATCATCGGGCTGATTTTCATCCTCTCCAAACGGTTTACCGCACATCTGCTGCAGCTGACCGCACGGCTGAAGGAGCGCAGTGATCTGCCCCCCACGTTCTGCCGTTTCTGGTCTGCGGCAGAGAGTGTGGTGGTCCCATTCACCTGGCTCTTCCTGCAGTGGATTGCGATCGGGGTGTTTGTCTATACCAACCAGCCGCACCCGATTATGACGCTGACCACCAGTCTGCTCTCGGCCTGGATCTTTATCCGCTTTGCGACCCATATGATGACCAGTGATGGCTGGTCGCATGTGATTGCCATCGGTGCCTGGTCGGTGGCAGCACTCAATATCGTCGGGTTGCTTGATCCCATGCTGGAGGTGCTGGATATGGTGGCGCTCACGGTGGGCACCATCCGTATCTCGCTACTCACCTTTGTGAAGGGGGGCATTATTCTGGCGGCACTGCTCTGGATTGCTACAGGCCTCGCTTCGGTGGCAGAGCGTTCGATGCGCAAGATGGATGATGTCTCTCCGGTTGCGCGGGTGTTGATGATCAAGTTGCTGCGGGTGGTGTTGATCATTGTTGCGATCCTGATTGCGCTGAACAGTCTGGGCATTGATCTCACCGCACTGGCGGTCTTCAGTGGTGCGTTGGGTGTCGGTTTGGGCTTTGGTCTGCAGAAGATCTTCTCCAATCTGGTCTCCGGGGTGATCCTGCTGATGGATAAGTCGATCAAACCGGGTGACGTGATTGCAATCAAGGATACCTTCGGCTGGATCAACCATCTGGGGGCGCGCTACGCTTCGGTCATCACCCGTGATGGCATCGAGCATCTGATCCCCAATGAGGAGATGATCACTCAGCAGGTGGAGAACTGGTCACACAGCCACAGTCTGGTGCGGCTGCGTATTCCGCTGGAGGTGGAGTACGCCTCTGATCCGCGACAGGTGATTGCGTTGTGCGAGGAGAGTGCATTGATGGTGCCGCGGGTGTTGATTGATCCGCCGCCCAAATGTCAGTTGCGGGGCTTTGGTGAGAATGGGTTGACCATGGAGTTGCGAATCTGGATCAACGACCCGCAACAGGGGCGGGCCAATGTCATTACCGAGGTGCTGCTACAGGTATGGGACCGGTTCCAGGAGCACGAGATCAAGGTGCCCTACCCGCAGCGTGAGGTGCGGTTGCTCAATACTCCGGAGCAGGTGGCGGTCTAGAAGAGGGCGGTCTCTAGTGCGACGGCTTTGAAGTCGTTATCTTGTAGTCGATACCCTCCCATCTCCATCACCCCTTCGGTGTTGAGAGAGATCACCAGATAGAGTGCCTCTGGATAGGCGGCATCGGCCAGATCCTTGGCAGAGGGTGCTGCCGGTGCATGAGGATGGGAGTGGTAGATGGCCCAGAGAGTTTCGTTGGATTCACGAATCTCCTTTATTGCCTGGATCTGTTGTTGAGGCTCCATCTCAAACAGGGATGCTGGATCGGTGGCGATGTTCTCAATCGGGATCAGCCGTTGAGGGGTACCCTCTCTGGCCGCGATCAGGCCGCACACTTCACGCTCTGGGGTTTTCTGTGCTTCGGTCAGTAGTTGTACTGCCAGATCCCTTGGCAGATATTCCTTCATCACTTCTATCCTTTCTCTATTCAGTCTCGGTTCACATTAACTACAAACGGGGCAGTGCGGATCCTTCGGCAGTTTCATTGTGCGCCACTCCATGGTCAGTGCATCGAGTAGCATCAGTTTGCCATTCAGGCTCTGACCAATCTCCATGATGATCTTCATCGCCTCCAGTGCCTGCATGCTGCCGATGATACCAACCAGCGGTGCGAGTACACCGGTCTGGGTGCAGGTTTCATCCAGCTCATCGCCGCCCTTGTAGAGGCACTGGTAGCAGGGCTCGTTTTCCAGGTCGGGGCGATAGACCGAGATCTGTCCCTCCATGCGGATCGCTGCGCCGGAGACCAGTGGGGTACGTTGTGTCACGCAGAGACGGTTGACCAGAAAGCGGGTGGTGAAGTTGTCACTGCAGTCGAGTACCAGATCGGCCTTGGCGATCGCTTCGCTCATCTCCTCCTCGGAGAGCTGTTTGTTGAGGGTGGTAATCTCGATCTCCGGGTTGAGGTTGAGCAGCGTATCACGCGCAGACTCCACCTTGGGGCGACCGATATCATCGGTGAAGTGGACGATCTGCCGCTGCAGATTGGAGAGGTCGACTGTATCAAAATCGGCCAGGGTCAGATGACCGACTCCGGCTGCAGCCAGATAGATGCCTGCAGGTGCGCCGAGTCCACCCATGCCGATGATCAGGATGTGTGCCTCGAGCAGCTTCTCCTGACCCTCTGCGCCCACTTGGGGCAGCATGATCTGACGGCTGTAGCGCAGTAGCGCTTCGTCACTTTCAAGTGTCATGGTCGGTTTCCATAGGTGATTCGTTCCTGTCCGCCCAGATCGCGCCGGGTGGCAATATTCTGGTAGTGGTGCTGTTCAAACAGAGAGCGTACCGCGTTTCCCTGATCATATCCATGCTCTACGATCAGCCAACCTCCTGCCTTTAGATGGTCTGCTGAATCACGGGTGATCAGTCGCAGATCATCCAGCCCATCCCTGCCGGAGGAGAGGGCGCTGTCGGGGTCAAAGCGGACATCCCCCTCGGCAAGGTGGGGATCGTCTGTGGCAATGTAGGGGGGGTTGGAGAGGATCAGCTCAAACTGCTCCCCCTGCAGCGGTTCAAACCAGGAGCCGTGGCGGAAGCTGACATTATTAATTACATGGGTGTTCGCATTCTCTCTGGTAATGACCAGTGCGGATTCGGACTGGTCAGTGGCGACCACGGTAGCCTTGGGACGTTCACTGGCAATGGCCAGTGCGATGGCACCGGTTCCGGTACCGAGGTCGGCGATCTGCCACGGTTGGTTGGTGGGGATCAGGGAGAGTGCCTGCTCCACCAGCAGCTCGGTCTCCGGGCGTGGGATCAGGGTATCAGGGGTGACTTTGAGATCCAGTGTCCAGAACGATTGCTGTCCCAGAATATGAGCAATCGGCTCCCCCTGTTGGCGGCGCTGGAGTAGCTGCTCAAAGGTTGTTGCCTGTTCGGGGGTGATGGTTTTGTCGGGCCAGGTGTGGAGCCAGGTGCGGCTTTGCTGCAGGGCATGGGCAAGCAGTAGCTCGGTGTCGAGTTGTGCGGTGTCACTGGCGAGTGTTGCACTGCCCTGTTTCAGCAGCTCCCCGATTGAGGTCAGTTCTAACAAAGCCACTTTTTGGCGTTAATCGTTCGCCAGCGCCGCCAACTGATCCGCCTGATGCTCATTGATCAGCGGCTCGATCACATGGTCAAGGCTCCCCATCATGATTTCGTCCAGCTTGTAGAGGGTGAGATTGATGCGGTGGTCGGTGACTCGTCCCTGTGGGTAGTTGTAGGTGCGGATGCGCTCGGAGCGATCACCGCTGCCAACCAGGTTGCGGCGGTTCTCTGCCTCTTCAGCACTCTGCTTGTCACGTTCAGCAGTGAGCAGGCGAGCAGAGAGCAGGGTCATCGCGCGGGCACGGTTCTTGTGCTGTGAACGCTCATCCTGGCACTCCACCACCACGCCGGTGGGGAGGTGGGTGATACGGATGGCTGAGTCGGTCTTGTTGACGTGCTGACCGCCGGCACCGGAGGCGCGGAAGGTGTCCACTTTCAGGTCTGCCGGATTGATCTCAATATGGTCGATCTCCTCCGCCTCGGGGAGGATGGCCACGGTGGCTGCCGAGGTGTGGACACGCCCCTGTGACTCAGTCTCCGGTACACGCTGTACCCGATGTGCGCCGGATTCAAACTTGAGCCGGGAGAAGGCACCCTTGCCCACGACACGGGCGATGATCTCCTTGTAGCCGCCATGCTCACCCTCGTTCTCACTCATGATCTCCAGCTGCCAACGGCGCTGCTCGGCATAGCGCGAGTACATGCGGAAGAGGTCTCCCGCAAAGATTGCGGCCTCGTCACCGCCGGTACCGGCACGGATTTCGAGGAAGATGTTGCTCTCATCCTTCGGATCTTTCGGCAGCAGCAGCTTCTGCAAATCCAGCTCCAGCTCCTCTTCGCGCGCCTGTGCCTCCTTCAGTTCCTCCTCGGCCATCTCCCGCATCTCCGGGTCGCTCTCCTTGCGCATCTCCTTGGCGGTCTCGATATCCTCCATCACCGCCTGATACTGCTCATAGGTGGCGACCACCGGGGTGATCTGCCCATGCTCCTGAGACAGGGTGCGGAATTTGTTGTTGTCGCTGATCGTCTCCGGATCGGAGAGCAGTGCATTCAGCTCCTCCAGGCGGGAGGCGAGGTGGTCGAGTTTATGGAGGATCGATTCTTTCATGACGGTTGCAAAAAATGGGTTACGGCAGCAGCGGTGCTACTGAAGAGAAAAACAGCGTGGGGACAACGCTAATGGTTGTCGAGATCAAACAGGGTGCGGGTGGCGTTGAGTAGCGGTGTGCGCGTTTCGTTGGTGGCGTTGCGCAGCTGGTTGCAGGGGTTGTGGATCAGCTTGTTGGTGAGCTGGTGGGCCAGTACCTCCAGGATGTGGTTCGGATCTTCACCGGCAGCGAGCATCCGTTGTGACTTCTCCAACATCTCTGCCTTGGTGCGGTCGGCCTGAGCACGGAAGGCGCGGATGGTGGAGACGGAGTCCTGCGACTCGATCCAGTCCATGAAGTGGATCACCTGGGTATCGATGATCTCTTCTGCCTGTTTGGCCGCATCCTGACGCGACTTCATGTTCTCCTGGATCACCTCCTGCAGGTCATCCACAGTGTAGAGGTAGACGTCATCGAGATCATCCACTTCAGCTTCAATGTCTCTGGGTACTGCAATATCGACCATAAACATCGGGCGGTGGCGGCGTACCTTGAGTGCGCTCTCGACCGCACCCTTGCCGAGAATCGGCAGTGGACTGGCGGTGGAGGAGATCACAATGTCCGCCTCGGAGAGGTGGTCGCTGATCTCGGTCAGGGCGATGGCGTAACCGCCAAACTCTTCGGCCAGATGGTGTGCCTTCTCCACGGTGCGGTTGGCGATGATCATACGACCAATGCCCTGTTCATGGAGGTGGCGGGCGGCCAGTTCAATGGTCTCACCGGCACCGATCAGTAGTACCGTCTTGCCGCTGAGATCACCGAAGATCTGTCGGCCCAGTGAAACTGCCGCAAAGGCGACCGAGACCGGGCTGCTGCCGATGGCGGTATCGGTGCGTACCTGCTTGGCGGATTTGAAGGTGTGCTGGAACAGGCGGTTGAGCATCTTGCCGGTGGTGCCCGCCTCATTGGCGGCACTGAAGGCGGTCTTCATCTGCCCCAGAATCTGTGGCTCACCCAGTACCAGGGAGTCGAGCCCACTGGCAACGCGCAACATGTGGCGTACCGCGCTGTGGTCCGGGTGGATGTAGGTGTAGGGTTTGACCTTGCTGCTCTCCAGCTTGTGGAAGTCGCTCAGCCACTCCACCACGCTGTTCTCGTTGTAGGCCTTCATCCCGCAGTAGACCTCGGTGCGGTTACAGGTGGAGAGGATTGCCGCCTCCTCGAAATCGTTGATTGAGGTGAGATCCTTGAGGGCGTGCGGAATCTTCTCCGGGGCGAAGGAGACCTTCTCCCGGATATCGACAGGGGCTGTCTTGTGGTTGATTCCGAATGCGACCAGCGTCATTTTGGTAGGTTTGCCGTGTTGCTCAAAGTGATAGGCTTCGGATTCTGCTGGATTTAGTGGTAAAACTCAAGAATCTGGGGTGTTTTGTGCCCCTTCATGGTACTCTCGTTTTGATTTGGATCATTATTAGCTGTTCAGCTCATCTTCTGAAATCCGTTATCGTCTATGTTCGAAAATGGTCATGTATCTGTATACACTCACATTTTCTGCTTTGATCTGATGGATTTCAGAGGTAATCTGAATCGGTTCAGGGTCAGTGAAAGTTAAATCATTACACGGATGAATAGACAGGTAGGATGTTGCAAATTTTAGTTCTCACCATTGCTGTGGTGCTGGCAGGATGTACCACGACCACAACAACCATGGCGGAAGCGCCGCATGAGGTTGTTGTTCCACGCTCGCATGAGTCTGGTGACGGACTGATGTTCAACATTTTGGCGGCAGAGATGGCAGCTCAGCATGGAGACCATGGTGCCGCTTTTGACTACTATCGTCGTGCTGCGAATCAGAGTGAGCATCCGGCCATTGCCGAGCGTGGTGCAAAGCTCTCCATCCATAGTCAGAATGTGAAGCAGACTATCGAGGCGACCCGACGCTGGGTTGAGCTGGAGCCGGAGAGTGTGGAGGCCAACCGTATTCTTGGTGCGCTCTATCTGCGTAATAAACAGTTGCAAGAGGCGCAGCAGCAGTTCAGCAAGTTGTTGAAGCTGCATGATAAAGATCGATTGGTTGGTTTTCAGGTAGTGGCCGAGCAGCTGCGCAAAGAGCCGAACAGCGCAGGCGCTGAACAGGTGCTGAAGGGGTTGGTCGAAGCAACTGCCGAGCAGCCGGAGGCGTGGTACATCCAGGGGTGGTTCCACAGTCGTAAACAGCAGAACCAGAAGGCGCTGGGTGCAGTGGATCGTGCGCTCAAGCTCAAGCCCGGTTGGGGTAAGGCGGTGGTATTGCGAGTTTCGATTCTGGAGGCGTTGGGGCGCAGTAAGGAGCTGGAGCGTTTTCTGAAGCAGCAGGTAGAGGATACGCCGGATGATGCTGAAGTGTTCGTACGCTATGGTCAGGCACTGCTCAAGCAGAAGCGCAACCACGAGGCGGTTCTACAGTTTGAACAGGCGCTGGAGCTGAGTCCACGTTCGGCACAGATTCTCAGTGCGCTTGCGTTGTTGTATATCAGTGAGCAGAGCTATGAGAATGCACGTCCTCTGCTGATGCGGTTGTTGGAATTGCCGGGCCAGAAGGACAAGGCCAACTTCTATCTGGGGGAGATGGAGAAGGGGCTGAAAAATCTGCCGGATGCAATTGCCCACTACGCCTCGGTTGGAAAGGGTGCGCTCTACCTCAATGCGCGAGTCGAGATGGCCACACTGCTGGCCGAGGATGATGTGGATGCCGGGTTATCCATCCTGCGAGGTATCTCTACCCATGATCCGCGCAAGCGGGTGCAGGTGATCATCATTGAAGCAGGTATGCTGGAGGGGGCGAAACGGTTTGCTGAGGCGGTCAAACTGTATGATCAAGCGCTCAAGCTGGCCCCTGAAAATGAGGAGTTGCTCTACTCCCGTGCGATGGCAGCGGATCAGATGGGCGATCTGGCAGCACTGGAGCGGGATCTGCACACCATTGTCAGTAAAAATCCGCAGCACTACCACGCCTGGAATGCACTAGGGTATACCCTGACCCTGAGAACCAACCGTTATGCGGAGGCCAAGGGCTATCTGGAGAAGGCATTGGCGCTGCGTCCCAATGACTTCTATGTGCTCGACAGCATGGGGTGGGTACTCTACAAGATGAAGGAGATTGACAGTGCGCTCGACTACTTGGAGCGTGCATTCAAGGCCAGGCCGGATGCAGAGGTGGCCGCTCATCTGGGAGAGGTGCGCTGGGTTAATGGAGAGTACGAGGCAGCCAAGAAAATCTGGAAGCAAGGCAGGCAACTGGATGGCAACAACACGGTTTTACTGGAGACCTTGAGACGCTTCAACCAGTAAGCGGTTGCGGTGC
Source organism: uncultured Piscirickettsiaceae bacterium (assembly GCA_964416755.1). Lineage (GTDB taxonomy): Bacteria > Pseudomonadota > Gammaproteobacteria > Thiopontia. The sequence goes on from CAYQFH010000015.1 coordinate 8,181, forward strand.
GCTGCGATGAAACGGCTAAACACCACCGCTCTCTCCATACTCTTCCTGCTGGTTGCGGGGTGTAGTGTAACCCCCAACCCCATTCAAACCCCACAAAACTCCAGTAGCTGGATCGAGCGCAAGCAGCAGTTACAGACTTTGCTGGTGTGGCAGGTGGAGGGGCGTATTGCGCTGAGGATGGGCAGTGAGGGGGGGCAGAGCGGTTTTGTCTGGAGGCAGGGTCCACAGCAGATGGAGTTTGATCTCTCCGGGTTGCTCGGTGCAGGGGCAACCCATTTGTCGGCGGGTTCCAACGGGGTGTTGCTGGAGACTGGTGGAGAACAGTACCGGGGAGAGCACGCTTCACAACTGCTGCAGCGGGTGACCGGCTGGCAGATCCCGGTGGAGGCAGCGCAATACTGGATCAAGGGGCTGCCTGCACCGGATTTTGAGCCACAAGTGATGGTGCTGGATGGTGCCAACCGTCTGCAGCAACTGCAGCAGTTGGGGTGGAAGATTGAGGTTCGCCGTTATCAGCGGGTAGATGGGGTGGAGTTACCCGCTTTCGTGGTGCTGGAGCAGGGGGATGTGCGCCTCAAGTTGAAACTGAACCGTTGGAACATCGCCTCATGAAGTGGCCTGCACCGGCAAAATTGAATCTCTTTCTCCATATCACCGGACGGCGAGAGGATGGTTACCATGAGTTGCAGACCATCTTTCAATTTATTGACCTGATCGACTGGCTCACCTTTACCGTCAATGGCACTGGTGAGATCAGCCGTTCACAGGGGATGTCAGAGGTCCCGCCTGATCAGGACCTGGTGGTGCGTGCAGCTCGGTTGCTACAGGAGCAGTTTGGTTTCAGGCAAGGGGTTGATATTTCAGTGGAAAAGGTGATCCCTGCAGGTGGCGGCCTAGGCGGTGGCAGCTCCGATGCGGCCACTACACTGGTTGCTCTCAACCAACTCTGGGGTTGTGGTTTGAGTCGTGAGATGTTGGCAGAATTGGGCATGCGGTTGGGGGCTGATGTTCCCATTTTTGTCCATGGTTTTGCCGCCTGGGCGGAAGGTATTGGAGAGCAGATCACACCGGTGCAGCCAGAAGAGCCGTGGTATCTGCTGGTGACTCCTGAAGTGTCTGTTTCCACGGCTGAAATTTTTCAGTCGAAGGAATTGACACGCAATACACCAAAAGCGAAAATACGCGGCTCTCTGCCAGATGGTGGAAGGAATGACTGCGAGCCGGTGGTTGTAAAACGCTATCCCGAAGTGGGGGCAGCGTTGCAGTGGCTTTCTCAATATGGAGAGGCGTGTATGACCGGTACCGGGAGTTGTCTGTTTGTGGCGATGGAGAGTCGCACAGCTGCAGAGGCGGCGCAACAGCAGCTACCGCAGCAGTGGAAAGGTTTTGTGGTGAAGGGGATGAACCGATCTCCTTTGCAGATGCAGTAAAGAATATTCGGGTGTCGTCTAACGGCAGGACAGCAGATTTTGATTCTGCTTATCGTGGTTCGAATCCATGCACCCGAACCAATATATGAGTGTTGCACGGTGTTGCAGGTAGCAGATCTGTGTAACAGGTTGCGGTGTTTTGGAACCGAGCTTACGAGGTCGTGTTACGGCGAGCGTTAAGCAGGAATCCATGCACACGAACCAAATTTTAGAGTGGTTATTGAGCCAGGGTTATGTGGAAAAAGGTCGACACAGGTCGGAGTGATGATCAGATTATGCTGTTTGCAGGCAACTCCAACCCGGAGTTGGCTCGCGGAGTAGCACGTCATCTCAACCTCAAACTGGGCCGCGCCACGGTTGAGCGTTTCAGCGATGGAGAGATCCTGGCTGAAATTCAGGAGAATGTGCGGGGCCGTGAGGTCTACCTGATGCAGTCCACCTGTGCGCCAACCAATGACAATTTGATGGAGTTGCTGGTGATGGCGGATGCGTTGCGTCGCTCTTCCGCAGCCCGGATCACGGCGGTCATTCCCTACTTTGGGTATGCCCGTCAGGATCGTCGTCCACGTTCAGCACGAGTGCCGATTTCGGCCCGTCTGGTGGCCGACATGATTGCGCAGGCGGGAGTGAACCATGTGTTGACTATCGATCTGCATGCCGATCAGATTCAGGGGTTCTTCGGAATTCCGGTGGATAATATCTACGCCTCTCCGTTGTTGATGGGAGACATCTGGCGCAACGAGTATCCCAATCTGATTGTGGTATCACCCGATGTGGGTGGTGTAGTACGTGCCAGAGCGATTGCCAAGCTGTTGGGTGGTCTCGATCTGGCGATCATCGACAAGCGTCGTCCGGCGGCCAATGTGGCCAAGGTGATGAATATTATCGGTGAGGTAGAGGGCAAGTCGTGTGTGTTGGTCGATGATATGGTCGACACTGCAGGTACCCTCTGCAAGGCGGCGAAGGCGCTGAAGGATCATGGTGCAGCACGGGTCAATGCCTATTCGACCCATGCGGTGCTCTCAGGCCCGGCGGTGGACAACATCACTGGTTCTGATCTGGATGAGTTAGTGGTGACCGACACCATTCCGCTAAGCCCGGTAGCAGCAGCCTGTTCGAAGATTCGTCAGATCTCGACAGCAGAGTTGTTGGCGGAGACGATTCGCCGCATGTACACCGGCGAGTCGGTGAGTTCACTCTACATGGAGTAGAGCGGAAAGAATTTTGTTTTGTAGGTGGCTGAGAAGCTGCAGTATTGGAGAGAAAAGATGAGTAGTAGTTTTGAAATGAGCGCATCCCTGCGCACTGACCTCGGTAAGGCAGCAACCCGTCGTATGCGCCACACTGGTAGTATCCCCGCAGTGATTTATGGTGATGACAAGGAGCCCACCTCCATCACACTGGTACACGATGACCTGTGGCACAACCTGGAGGACGAGAAGTTCTACAGCCACATCCTCTCTATCGATGTCGATGGCACCAAAGAGAGCGTGGTACTCAAGGATCTGCAGCGTCACCCGGCCAAGGCCAAGGTGCTGCACGCAGACTTTCAGCGCGTCAGCAGCAAAAACGAGATGAAGATGAGTGTACCACTGCACTTCATCAACGAAGATGCGGCTCCTGGTATCAAACTGGGTGGCGCACTCAACCGCCTGATGGCGAGTATCGATATCAGTTGTCTGGCGGCCAAGCTGCCGGAATTCATCGAGGTTGATCTGACCGGCATGCAGATTGGTGATTCGGTTCGTCTGTCACAGCTCAGTTTGCCAGAAGGTGTCTCCATCGTTGCACTGAACCGTGGTGAAGAGTATGACCAGGCAGTGGCTACTGTACAGAAGACTCGTGGCTCCAAGGCAGCCGACGATGATGCTGGTGAGGCCGCAGCTGAGGGTGACGCAGAGTAACTTGAGCAGGGGGTGGCAGGTATCATCCCCCGTTTCTATTGCTTGAGTGATGGGTGATCCGATCTCACTGATTGTGGGGCTTGGGAATCCAGGAGCCCAGTATGAACCGACCCGGCATAACGCCGGGTTTTGGTTTCTGGATCAGTTGGCTCGGCAAGGGAACAGCAGCTTCCGTCTGGAGACCAAATTTCATGGCGAGGTGGCCAAGGTCAACCTGGGAGGTGAGCCAGTCTGGTTGTTAAAACCGACCACCTTCATGAATCGCAGTGGGCAGGCGGTTGGTGCACTGACCAACTACTACAAGATTGATACAAGCTCGATTCTGGTGGCTCATGATGAGTTGGATCTGCCACCGGGGCAACTGCGACTCAAGCAAGCTGGGGGCCATGCTGGGCATAACGGTTTGCGAGATATCATTTCTCACTGTGGCAAGGAGTTCCACAGGTTGCGTATTGGTATTGGAAGACCGGAGCAGTCGGGCAGGCCTGTGGCCGACTATGTGCTGGGCAATCCAGCCAAGTTGGAACGTGAGCAGATCGATGATGCAGTGGATGATGCAGTACGCAGTATTGAGCTGATTGTACAGGGCGAACACGCCAAGGCCATGAATCGGCTTCATAGTCGGGGCAAACCGTAGCTAGAACAGAACAGGAACAGACGTATGGGATTCAAATGTGGAATTGTCGGGCTACCCAATGTGGGCAAGTCGACCCTCTTCAATGCACTGACACAGTCCGGCATTGATGCCGAGAACTACCCCTTCTGTACCATCGACCCTAATGTGGGTATGGTGCCGATGCCTGATCCTCGTCTTGATGCGTTGGCGGATATCGTCAGCCCGGAGAAGGTGATCCCCACCACCATGGAATTTGTCGATATTGCCGGGCTGGTAGCGGGTGCCTCCAAGGGCGAGGGGCTGGGTAACAAGTTCCTCGCCAACATCCGTGAGACCGATGCGATCGGTCATGTGGTGCGTTGCTTCCAGGATGAGAACGTTATCCATGTTGCGGGTACTATCGATCCTGCCAGTGATATCGAGGTGATCAACACCGAATTGGCCCTCTCCGATCTGGAGACGGTGGAGAAGGCGATTGCCCGTGTCGAGAAGACTGCCCGTTCCGGTAACAAAGAGGCATTGGCGCAGAGAGACTTTCTGGCGGCTGTACGTGATCACCTTGATTCCGGTGCACCGGTACGGGCGATGAAGTTGAGTGAGGACGACCTGGAGCGGCTCTATGACCTCCACCTGCTCACCATCAAGCCTACCATGTACATTGCCAATGTTGCCGAGGATGGTTTTGAGGATAATCCCTTCCTCGACAAGGTGAGAGAGATTGCGAAGTCGGAGGGGGCCGAAGTGGTACCAGTCTGTGCAGCGATTGAGGCGGAACTCTCCGAACTCGACGATGAGGAGAAGGTGGAATTCCTGGAAGAGATGGGATTGGAGGAGCCTGGATTGAACCGTGTGATCCGTGCCGGATACCATCTGCTGGGGCTGCAGACCTACTTCACCGCTGGGGTCAAGGAGGTGCGTGCCTGGACTTACGAGCGTGGTTCCACTGCACCACAGGCGGCTGGCAAGATTCATACAGATTTTGAACGGGGCTTTATCCGCGCTGAGGTCACCTCCTATGAAGACTACATTGAGCATGATGGTGAGCACGGGGCCAAGGAAGCGGGTCGTCTGCGTCTGGAAGGGAAGGAGTACATTGTGCAGGATGGCGATGTGATTCATTTCCGCTTCAATGTCTGAAACGCATGTGAAATAGTTGTTCTGTTCCAGAGGGTTCTGTATAATGCGCCCTCTTTTTATGGCCATGTAGCTCAGCTGGTTAGAGCGCAGCACTCATAATGCTGAGGTCGGTAGTTCAAGTCTACCCATGGCTACCATATGTTTAGCTGAAAAGCTTCATTAAAACCGCCACTTACGGCGGTTTTTTTGTGCCTGTGAGTTTCGTTTGTTAACTCAAACACCGTTACAACAACAGTATCAACCAGTTTCACAACAAGAGAAGTTGATCGATAATGCACAAGCTGTGAATGCGCCCCCTTCTGAAAGAACCAATACGGCAGCAGTTGCACAGCCTGAAGAGGCAGCTCCTCAGCAAAATAGGCTACGTGGGTCGTTTGATCGATGTGTATGCTTGATCTGGAGCAGACGTTTCGTATACAGCCCTCAAAATGTTAAAATTAATCTCATTCAAGTGGATCATTATCAGAGGGGAAGCTCACTTCTCCAGCGATTGTTCCATGCAGGTCAACTCGACGAACAAGCAGAAGAGAGATACGAGATGAGAGTAACTGCGGAAATGATCGCATTGAATCAGCCAACTGAATTCAATATCTATAGTGAGAGTGGCAAGTTACTGGTCTCCAAGGGGATCATTCCATATAACCAGAGCATGATTGACAAGATCCTTGCTCGCCAGTGTTATACCACCCCCTATGCTGAAGGATATGACAGCTTTGAGGCACCCTGCTCAATTGACAAGATTGAAGAGTTGATGGTGCGGTTGGAAGTCTCTTATACCAATTTCATTACCAACGGTCACAACCTCGTTGCTGACATTACTGAAATTTCCAAGGATTTGCTCGAGGCACTTGAACATGAGCCAGATCAATTTATCGGCATTATCCATCTTCGCTCGACTTTGAATCGTGCAATTTTTCGTACCTTTCAAAATTCTGTATTGGCGGTACTTGCGGCTAAGCGCCTGAAGTGGGGAATCAAACAGATAGAGCCTCTGCTCCATGCTGGATTGACCCAGAATCTGGGGATGTATCTGCTGCAGCTGGATCTCGACAAGCATGAGGGAGAGCTGACCTCGTTCCATCAACAGCAGATTCGGGTGCACCCGAAACATAGCGTTCGTCTACTATCGACGATGGGGGTTCGAGACCGTAGCTGGGTTCAAGCAGTGCTTAGTCACCATGAGCAGATGAATGGTTCAGGCTATCCCAACGCGTTTTTTGGTAAGGATATCCCCCTTGAAGCCAGATTGCTGGCAGTAGCGGATCGGTATGCATCCTTCGTAACTCCGAGAGTATATCGGGAACAGCAGAATGGCATGAAAGTGATGCGCTTTTTCCTCAACATCAACCAAGGTCGCTATGATCAGAAGATGGCAAAGGCGCTGATTTCAGAGATTGGAGTCTATCCCCCTGGAGTGATTGTAAAGTTGAAATCTGGAGAGGTTGGAGTGGTTAGCCAACGTACCCAAGAGCGCACGGCCCCTCTGGTGAAGGCGATCTGGCAGCTTGATGACACCGTTTATGATGAGCTGATTCTGCGTGATACCCGCAATGAAGAACACCAGATCATTGCTGTATTGCAGCATGAAAAGGCCCAAAATCTCAATCCGAGGAGAATCTGGAGTGATGACCAAACTGAGGAGGCCCCTCTCTTTCTGGAAGAGGTAGTGCATATGGAGTCTGGTCAGGAAGGTAAAGGGGTTACACTGTTTTGATCTGCTCCCTTATTTCCATACGGTTCGAACAGTAGCTAGTGCAGCTCAATGAACCACTTTGGAACACTGCGGTTGCCTGATACAGGAAGCAGCCTATGTGGTTAGATACTTTTGCACTTCTAACCGAATATCGTCAACTAGCTCTTCATCAGCCATCAATTCGCTCAGAGAGCTGTCTAGTGTTGCCATACCTTCAGGCTTGATCTCTATTTGAGGGTGGAGTGTCTCTCCAACAAAAAAGTTACAACTTTTGATAATGGCTGTCAGTGCACGAGTATTACTCATTGCCGGGTCACTGTTGTCACACTGAACGACATGTGTATTGAGTATCACATTGCACACAGCATCTGGCAGGTTCCAGTCTTGCGCCAACAAATAGCCTATAACAACGTGAGTTGTTTTGAACATCTTGCGGTCTATTTCAAGGATCTTGCTGACGGCAGAGTGGGCGTGTTGAAAGAGTTCCGGATAACGTGGATGAATCTGTTCACAAACCAAAGCACCTGCATCCTGAAACAGTCCGGCAGCGTATGCCTCATCTGAATCTACCCCTTCAATTGAGTAGGAAAGCGTTTCTGCTGCCCGTGCGCAAGCGGTAGCTCTATCCCAGAAAGCACTCTGAAATTCTGTCTCTGGTACAAAGGTATTTCGCAATGCTGCCACCAGCACTACATTTTTGATCATACTCAGCCCCAGGATGTTTACCCCTTGTTTGATTGAGCTGATCTTGTGTTTCAAACCAAACTGTGCCGAATTTACGATCTTGAGCACAGTGCCGGAGAGGCTGATATCAGCGCTGATGATCTCAGCTACTTTTGTCATATCCGGTTCTTCTTTCCGGCTTTCCAGTTGAAGTTCCATCACTGCTTCAGGCATACGCGGCAGCTTTGCTGCGGTGATGGCTTTCTTTGCCGCAGCTATCTCTGCATCGTCAGGGTAACGCAGCATAATCTTCTCACTCCAAAATATTTGACCATGAACCTGTCTGTATTCTATAAGAAAATATACAGTTATAGAAATTGATATTTCTCGGTCCAAACATTTGTTGGCAGAATGCTGAGTAGGGTTGCCAGGCTGAAATTTTTAGTAATGGTCGTTGGTGCTGAAACGATTTCTTGCAGTTCAATGATGAGGAATTCAGTCTGTTTTATTAGAAATCCGTTCACTGATCAGCCGCTCACGGTTATCAAAGAAGCGTTTTGATAACAGGGTAATTGCAGCCATCACGCCAAGCCCGGTTCCTCCTGCAATCAGAAACAGAATTAGAATCTGATATTTGACCGCCTCAATGGGTGGAGCTCCCGCGAGGATCTGGCCGGTCATCATTCCCGGCAGGCTGATGACTCCAGCTGCCGCCATGGCGTTGAGAATCGGAATCATGCCGGTGCGAATGGCATCCTCACGCAGGGGGTGGATGGTCTCGGTTGCAGTCATTCCCATCGCCAGCTTTGCCTCAATGACTCTCTGTTGATCCCAGACGGAACTGGTGAGTCGATCCATTCCCAGAGCAATACCATTCATGGTGTTGCCCAAAAGCATACCCAGCAGCGGAATGGCATATTGGGGGTGGTACCATGGATCGTGCTGGATGATGACCAACAGTGCGAAGAGGGCGGTTACCATGGAAGAGAGGAACATGGCCACAGTTCCTGTCATATATCCCCAGATTCCGTTGAGCCTGCGCTGTTGGCGCAGATGAATTTCACGCCCGGCCAGTGCAACCATCAGCAGGGACATTACACTGACCCAAAACAGGTTGCTGTGGTTGAACAGTGTCTGCAGTATCAGGGCCACTGCCAGCAGTTGCAAAGTGGAGCGTATCGAGGCATAGAGCAGCTTCTTCTCCAATTTGGCATGGCTGTACCAGGAGAACAACATGACCAACAGAATCAGTGCTGCAGCCAGAACCAGGTCGGTGATGGAGAGCTGGATCATGTTGCATCAGCCTCCAGTTTTCCATTGATGATGCGGTACTGTCTGTCACAGACACGCTGCAGTTGTACAGAATCATGGCTGACCCATAGCAGTGCAGCATGCTGTTGCCTGCAGTAGTTGACGAGTAGCTGTTCAACCCGGTTACAATTTTCCCGGTCAAGGCTGGCAGTAGGCTCGTCAAGCAGCAGTACTGCGGGCTGACGTATAAGCTGACGGATGATCCCGAGTCGTTGCTTCTCTCCGGTAGAGAGGTGATGTACGGACCATTGTAGTGCCTCACTGGTGAAGCCGATCTGCTGTAGCAGCGTATTGAGGAGTGCATGGTCACCCGTAATAAAGTGGTCCGCCACAGTATCACTCCACCATTGGCTCTCTGCCGCCAGATAGGCCACCTGGTGTCGCCACTGTTGTGGAGGCATCTCCTGTTGAGAGATGCCATTGAGGATGATGTCGCCATGATGTGGATCGAGATCGGCAATGGTGCGCAGCAGCAGGCTTTTGCCTGCACCGGAATCTCCGCTGAGTCCTACAATTTCACAGTCTGAAATATTCAGATCAATCGGTCCAAGATGGTGGGTGATGACTTGTTTTAATTGCAGGGTTTGCATAGAGTGAGATTGTAGCGGACTGGCGGCGGCAGAGCTTTCAGTTCTATGTCCAGCTTTGGGGGATGATTATGTCATTGGCAGCGGTCACAAGTCGCGCAGTCGTGGGAATGGATGCCCATGAAGTTGTGGTTGAGGTACTGCTCAGCAATGGGCTGCCGGGCATCAGTATTATTGGACTGCCAGAGGCTGCGCTGCGTGAGGCCAAGGATCGGGTGCGAGGTGCACTGATCAGCTCCGGTTATAAACTGCCACAGCGACGTGTCACCATTAATCTGGCACCGGCAGATCTTCCCAAGAGTGGGGCGCGGCTTGATCTTCCGATTGCTCTGGGCATACTGGCCGCATCCGGTCAGGTCGATGTTGAGCTGTTGAAGCACCATGAGTGGATGGGAGAGCTGGCGCTGGATGGATCGATTCGACCGGTGCGCGGTGTGCTCCCGGCAGCGCTGCAGGCAAGAGATGCAGGTCGGGCTCTGATCGTACCTACAGAGAATGCGCTGGAGGCCACCTATGTGGCTGGATTGACCGTCTGTCCGGCCAATAGTTTATCGGAGCTGGTTGCGGCACTGCTGGAGGGGGGGCTAAAGCCTTTTGAGCCCGGAAACGAACAGCCATTGAAACGGTTGGTCGAGGCAGATATTCCGAATCTCTCACAAGTGCGGGGTCAGGTGGTTGCGCGTCGCGCACTGGAGATTACGGCAGCGGGGGCACACAATCTGTTGATGAGCGGGCCTCCGGGGACCGGCAAGACGCTGCTGGCCTCAACACTGCCTGGAATTTTGCCTCGGATGAGTGAGCAGGAGGCACTGGAGAGTGCAACACTCTACTCCATTAACAGCTTGGATTTTGATCCGCAGCAGTGGGGTATCCGGAAATTCAGAACGCCCCACCACACATCTTCCGCAGTTGCGCTGGTTGGAGGTGGAAGCCAACCGAAACCTGGAGAAATCTCACTGGCGCACCACGGGGTACTTTTTCTGGATGAGCTTCCGGAATTCTCCAGACATGTGCTGGAGGTGCTGCGTGAACCGTTGGAGTCTGGAAAGATCAGTATCTCCAGAGCTGCAGCACAGATGGAGTTCCCAGCTCAATTTCAGTTGGTGGCGGCAATGAATCCCTGTCCTTGTGGCTACCATGGAGATCCGGCAGGGAATTGTCACTGCACTTCGGAGCAGATTCAGCGCTATCGCGCCAAAATTTCCGGGCCGTTGCTGGATCGTATCGATCTGCAAATCGAGGTGACACGCATCCCTGCGGAGACTTTGGCGCAAACCCGAGCAGAAGATGAGGAGGATAGTGCAACCGTACAACAGCGTGTGGAACAGGCACGGCAGATTCAGCTGAAACGACAAGGGGTACCCAATAGTCAGTTGCGAGGAGAACAGCTGGAACAGATCTGTGAGTTGGATCAGGAGTGTCAGCAGTTCATGGTACGTGCTATTGAGTCTCTGGGGTTGTCTGCACGTGCGTATCACCGGGTATTGAGGATAGCCAGAACAATTGCGGATCTAGCCGGTGAGGCGGTGATAACCATCGACCATCTGGCTGAAGCGATCTCATTCCGCAAGATGGATCGAAAACTGGGGGATTGAATGATTAGTCTGGATGTAGAGCAGAGACAGGGAAAATCGATTTTTGCACACCAGCTCAGGGGCAGCCTGCTTGCGCTGCTGGTTGCAGTGATGGCAATCGGTAGTGTGATCTATCAGGTGGCCAATCGCTCCTTGTTGGAGAGTGTGAAATCCTCACTGACCTACCATGCAGATTTTCGTAAAGAGCGCCTGATCTCACTGTTCCAACAGCAGCAGATCTGGATTAACAATATCGCACAGAGTGAAGGGGTGCAGTTAGCAGCTGAACAGCTGTTCGACCTTTACCAGGCAGATGCGGATGGTCAAAAATATCAGCACTCCAGTGAAGTATTTCGCAAGGAGTATGGATTATTGCTCAGCACCCAGGGGGTGGATGACCTGTTCTTGATTACACCTCAATCAGAGCTGGCCTTTTCGCTGCGGCCCATGCCGGAGGAGCTGGGTATTGATGTCTCTGCAGATGGGTTTTATGGGCGTACAGTATTGTCAGATCTGGTTGATGGGGTGCTACAGCAGAAACAGCTGATGATCTCCAAGTACGGTCGCATTGAACAGGTGGAACAGGCAACCATGCTGATGGGAATCCCACTCTTCTCCCGGTTTCCCGGTGAGGAGGGTGAGATCATCGGTGTGCTGGTACGTCCCTTCTCTCTTGAGTGGTTACGTAATCTGCTGGCCAGCTATAGCGGCTTGGGAGAAACCGGTGAGGTACTCATTGCACAGCGCCGCTATGGTGACAAAACCGAGGTCAACTTTATCAACCATTTCAGAAATCATGCATTACGAGAACCCGATCAACAGTGTCAACAGAAGCGGATGAGTGAACCGGAGCGATTCCCGATGATGCATGCATTGCGTAAAGAGAGTGGTTCAGGATGGGTGCTGGATAATGGTTGCACACAGGTCTTTGCTGCATGGACCTGGATACCGGAACTGCAGCTGGGGATGGTGGTCAAGCAGGATCGTGAAGAGGTACTGCTGCCATTGAATGAATTGCAGAGAGATATTGTGCTGGCAGGCCTGGTGGTATTGCTGTTTCTGGTCTGGATGGTACACCGCCAGGCCAGAGTACTGGTACAGCCTATTGTTGAACTAACTCAGGTGACAGACCAGGGTAATTTCACAGAGCGTAAGGAGCACTCCATTCAGGAGGTCAATGAGCTGGCGCGGACACTGGAACATCGTACCAACCGTCTGGAGCAGTCTCGACAGGAGATCGAGCTGATTCTGGAGTCGATGGGTGAAGGGCTGGTGGTAACGGACAAGCAGGGCAGTATTGAGCGCGCCAATCAGAAGTTGATCCAACTGCTGGGAAGGCCATCCGGTGATGTGATTGGATCAGCAGTTACAACACTTTTTGAGGAGAGTTATGAAGGGTTGGAGGGGCGTAGAATGCTGTTGCAGTGCTCTCATGGCAATATGCTTCCGGTGATGGTATCGCACACTGCTTTGGAGGATGGCGGGGAACATGTGGGTGACGTGCTGGTGGTGCATGATCTGCGCCCACTGATCAAGGCGGAGCAGGCTGAAGAGGCTAACCGGGCAAAAGATGATTTCCTCGCCTCAGTCAGCCATGAGTTGCGAACGCCACTTACGGTAATCATCGGGAATAGTGAGATGCTGATGGAGAGCGGTGGTCACCTATTCAACAGTCAGCAGAAGGAGATGGTCCACTCCATCGAGATTGCTGGTCGCATGCAACTTGCACTTGTCAACGATATTCTTGATCTCTCAAAGATTGAGGTGGATAAGTTCCAGGTCAACCATACGGCATACAGTCTGGAGAATCTGTTGGATGAGGTGGAAAATATCTTCTCCGGGTTGGCCAAAAACTCGGGCCTCAATTTTGAGGTCAGACGGTTGTTCAAGCCGACTCACCTGTTGATGGGAGATAGTCGTCGTGTTGGACAGATCCTGGTTAACTTGTTGAGCAACGCCATGAAGTTTACCCGGCAGGGAAGTGTTGTTCTAACCATTTCCATCCAGCAGCAGCGTATCTGTTTCTCGGTTCAGGATGATGGAATCGGTATTGATGAAAAAGGGATCCAGCGACTGTTTGAACCGTTTGAGCAGGCTGATCACTCCATCTCAAGCCAGTTTGGAGGTACCGGTTTGGGATTGCACATCTCTTCGGTGTTGGCAAAAGTGATGAAGGGTGAACTTACGGTAGAGAGTGAGTTGGGAAGAGGTTCAACCTTCAAGCTCTGTATCCCCCATGAAGAGAGTGATCAGGAGATAGAGGAGCAGCTGGAGGAGGTTGGAAGTGGTATAAATCAGAGACGCTTCAGTGGAACCGTGCTGCTGGCAGAAGATACACCGGAGTTGCGCAATATCAGTCGCCATATTCTGGAGACACTGGGATTGAGCGTGACTACAGCCAATAATGGTCAGGAGGTGATAGAACGGGCTCAACAGAGCGCGTACGACTTGATTCTGATGGATATGCGGATGCCGGTCATGGATGGTATTGAGGCAACACAGCTGTTGCGAAATTCCGGTTATGGAGGGCCGATCATTGCGCATACAGCTGATGTGATACAGAAGCACCTGGATGCCTTCAGGTCTGCCGGGTGCGATGATCTGTTAACCAAACCGATTGAGCAGAAAGCGCTTTGGAGAATTCTGAGAAAATATCTGCCGATGGAGGCTGCTGAGGAGGCCCCTGTAGCACTGACTACTCCGGCATCTGTGGCAATCGCTTCCGCCGACTTCGAGATCAGTGATGAGTTGAAGCAGATCTTCTATGAGCGCCTGAGTGAATTGAAAGAGGAACTCAATAATAGCTGTTTGCAGGGAGAGTGGGATCAGCTCCATGGTGCAGCGCATGCAATCAAGGGGAGTGGAGGGGTCTATGGTTATCCACAGCTCTCCGAGTTGGCAAAGGCAGTGTGTGATGCAGCGGATGAAGAGCGGTTTGATGAGATTCCTGTTCTGCTTGAGCCCCTACTGCAAGCGATCGATAGCGCACTCTCAAACTGACAGATAACAGATTGATCATGAACCATACGGATATGACACGCCTGCTGCTATTGGCAGCAATCTGGGGTGCATCGTTTCTTTTTATGCGTATTGGCGCCCCTGTTCTGGGGCCGGTTGCATTGATTGAGTTCAGGGTTGGTCTGGCTGCACTGTTTCTATTGCTGTTTGCGGTTGCTGTGCAGAGAAAGACAACGTTCTCCGGTTACTGGAGAGATTATCTGGTATTAGGGTTGTTGAGTGCAGCACTCCCCTTTCTGATGTTCGGATATGCAGCTCAGATGCTGACGGCGTCATTGATGTCGATTCTCAATGCAACGGTTCCGATCTGGAGTGCCATTGTCGGCGTAATCTGGCTGGATCAAACACTCACCTCAAAACAGCTGGCAGGTCTGCTACTGGGTATGGGCGGCGTGATGGTGCTGGTCGGCTTTGATACCGTCATGGTGGAACCTGGGGCAGTAGCTGCAGTGGTTGCAATCTTGGGAGCAACACTGAGCTATGCGCTCTCCAGTAACTATGCTCAGGGTGTGAATGGGATTGATTCGTTCGAGAAGGCTCATGGGAGTATGTGGGCAGCGACGCTGTTGCTGGCCCCATTGCTGGCCATTGATCCTGTACGAGGGGAGCCTACAGTAGAGGTGACTGTTGCAGTGCTGCTGCTGGGGGTGCTCTGTACCGGTATTGCCTTTCTGCTATTCTTCCGTCTGATAGAAACAGTGGGTGCCACCTCCACATTGACAGTCACCTTCCTGATTCCACTGTTTGGAGTGCTCTGGGGGCATCTGTTTCTGGATGAACAGATTGGATGGCACACGCTTGCTGGCGGGCTCTGTGTGTTGTTCGGAACTGCCTGGGTTACCGGTTTCTCCACCGCACAGTTACGTTTGAACAGGAGGTAGCGGTGGCAACAGAGATTGAAAGAAAGTTTCTGGTTGATTCCGAACAGTTTGAGTGGCCAACGGAAGGTCCGGTGATCCTGCATCCGTTCAACTGTCAGGAGGAGTGATTTGAGTGGTTCAGAAAGGCGACGTGATCCGCAAGAATAAAATTCAGTTGCATTGGCTTGTTGTTCCGTTGGTAATTGCGGTGTATTTGCTGGTTGTCTGGCAGGTGGTTCTGCAAGTGCAGCAGACTGCAATTAATACCTTGCGTCATTCAGGTCAGAGCCAGCTTAATCTTTACGCCTCTCACCTGCAGGGAGAGCTTCAGCGTTTTGAAAAACTGCCGGCACTGATTGCAACCCATCCCAGATTGCTGGAGGTACTGCAGGATCCGGATGACAGTGAGGCAGTGGATGGATTGAATCGTTACCTGGAAGAGATTAACCGAAGTTCAGGGGCAGCAGATATCTATTTGATGAGTCACAATGGACTGACGCTGGCAGCCAGTAACTGGAATGGTCCGCGCCCGTTTGTAGGACGGAACTTCTCATTCCGTCCCTATTTCCAGCAGGCGATTCAGGGATCACTTGGACGATACTATGCGCTGGGTACTACATCGCAGCAGCGGGGGTACTATTTCGCCTCAGCGGTAAAGGCTGCAGGTGAGATCTTTGGGGTGGTTGTGGTCAAGGTAAACCTCAGCAATATAGAACAGGAGTGGATAGGGTTGCCGGAAGAGGTCGTGGTTACCGACCCGGATGGTGTCATCTTCATTGCAACACAGCCTGCATGGCGTTTTAAAAGTATACGGCCTCTGGATGATCAGACCCGTACCCGTATCGAGTTGAGCAGGCGTTACCCTCAGGCATCGTTGCAACCACTGGCACTCAATTTTTTACATGACTCCCTAAAGGGAGGAATACTTGTACAGTTGCTGGATATGGGACAGCGTTATCTAATGCAATCTCAAATAGTTACCGAGGCGGATTGGGAGATGCATCTGCTCTCTCCACTGTTGCCAGTTCGTGAACAGATGGTGAATGCGTTTCTGATGATCTCCATGGTGACTCTGGCACTACTGTTTCTGGGGCTTGGATTGCGTCAGCGCTCCAAACGCATTGAGGAACGCAGGTTATACGATGAGCAGGCACGGGATGCACTCTACCAGGCACATGCGGAGCTGGAGCAGCGAGTCCGAGAGCGGACGGTGGATCTGAGTGAGAGTAATGAGCAGCTCAGTCGGGAGATTGAGGATCGTCGTCATGCGGAGACGCAGCTGCGCAGAACTCAGGATGAGTTGGTACAGGCAGCCAAGCTGGCCACACTGGGGCAGATGTCCGCCGGGATCAATCATGAATTGAGTCAGCCACTGGCGGCAATACGTACTTATGCTGGTAATGGCAAGGCACTGCTGGAGAAGGCACGCTACGCTGAGGTGGAAGAAAACCTGATACAGATCAGTGATCTTACGGAGCGTATGGCAAGGATCGGCGCACAGTTGAAAATATTCTCCCGTAAAAGCAGTGGTCAGCTCTCTGCAGTATCAGTGCAGGGGGTGATTGATGGAGCAAAGGCGGTCATTGGTCCACGTAGCGAGACCATTGATGCTGAGCTGGAGTTTGTGGTTCCGGATCGGCAGCTTAAGTTCTACGGTGATGAGGTGCTGCTGCAGCAGGTGCTGGTCAATCTGATCTACAATGCGCTACAGGCCGTGGAAGGGAAGAAGGAACGTGAAGTGGAGGTTCGAGTTGAGGAGAAGATGAATGATCAGATCGCCTTGATTGTTGAGGATAGTGGCCGCGGTATTGCAGATGAGCATCTGGAGAAGATCTTTGATCCCTTCTTTACCACTAAAGAGGCGAGTGAGGGGTTGGGGTTGGGGCTTACCATCTCCAACCGGATCATTACCGAACTGGGTGGTGAGATGAGTGCACGGAGTGGATCACTGGGTGGTGCCTGTTTTGAGGTAATTTTGCCGGGAGTAGCTGAGGAGGGCATATGAGTGAACCCTTGATTCTGTTTGTTGATGATGAAGAACATATTCGTGCAGCTAATCGACAGTCGCTTGATCTTGCAGGTTTTCAGGTAGCAACCTTTGAGTTGGCAGAGCAGGCACTAGAGCAGATTACGGTGGATTTTGATGGGGTGGTTGTCAGTGATATCCGCTTGCCAAAAATGAGTGGCACTAAGCTGCTTAGCAAGGTGCAGGAGATCGACCCGGAACTGCCACTGATTCTGATCAGTGGGCATGCCGATATCGAGGTGGCGGTGGGTGCAATTCGTGATGGAGCCTATGACTTTATAGAGAAGCCATTTGCACCGGATCGCCTGATTGATACCGTGCATCGGGCAATGGATAAGCGACGCCTGACGCTGGAGAATCGGCAGCTGCGCAGCCAGGTTAACAATCAGGGCAACCTGGGACCCAGGATTATTGGACGTACCACTGCAATTCAGATGTTGCGCAGTACAATTTCGCAGGTTGCTGATACTGATGCCGATATTCTGGTGTTGGGAGAGACCGGTTCCGGCAAGGAGATGGTTGCTCGTACTCTGCATGAACAGAGCAGTCGCCGGGAACAGAACTTTGTCGCGATCAATTGTGGTGCAGTGCCTGAAAGCATCATTGAGAGTGAACTATTTGGACATGAGGCGGGAGCCTTTACCGGTGCAGCGGAGCGGCGCATTGGAAAGTTTGAGCATGCTGACGGTGGAACACTGTTCCTCGACGAGATCGAGAGCATGCCACTGGTTGCCCAGGTTCGACTACTGCGTGTGTTGCAGGATCGTGCGGTTGAGCGACTGGGTTCGAATGAGCTGATACCGCTCAATCTGCGTGTTGTTGCGGCCACCAAGGTGGATCTGCGCAAGGCGGCAGATGAGGGGATTTTCCGGGAAGATCTCTACTACCGGCTTAATGTGGTGAGTATAGAAATCCCGCCGCTACGACGGCGGTTGGAGGATATTCCCATGCTCTTCCAACACTTTCTGCTGGTTGCGAGTGAGCGTTATGGGCGTGAGATCACCATGCCCGATGCAGAGCAGATGAGTGCTCTGCTGACTCATGACTGGCCCGGTAATGTGCGTGAACTGCGCAATGTGGCAGAACGCTATGTATTGCTGGGAGGTGATTGTGGTTTCGACTTTAACCAGCTCCTGAGTGGTGATGAAGAGCAGTGGCCGTCTCGCACGTTGCCACGCCAGGTGGAGTGTTTTGAGAAGAGTGTCATAGAGCAGGCGTTGAGTGCCCACAAGGGAAGTATCAAAGGTACCATGGGGCAGTTGGGTGTGCCGCGCAAAACACTTTATGACAAGATGCAGAAGTATGGATTGGATAAAAGTGATTACAAGGAGTAGTGGCCTACGACTCCTTACAGGTAATTTTTCAGCTTCTGGTCTTCGATCAATATGTGTTGATTGAGCCACTGTTTGAGAAAAGTGACTGCCTGGTTCAGTTGATTGATATCGTGGCGGACAATCAATTCAGATGCCCGGTCTGAGAGTGCTATATGTTGTGCTTGGTGAGCGGCTAAGTCAGGATAGTTGACCATTTTCATCAATTGTTCTTCGGTGCTGAAGTGTTGATGGATGTACTCATCCAGCTCTATCAGCGTTAACAGATACTGTGCTTCATCGACCCGTGTCTCTCTCGAGAGCTCAATCAGCGTGTTCACCATCTCCATCAGCTTTCGGTGTTGCTGATCGATCTGTTTGTGGCCAATACCGAATTGCGCCTCATTCCATACAAATTTCTCCATCCATTAATGCTACCGGATGTGATGGGTAACATCGAATTCTAATTTTTGAATATTACATTCTTGAAATATTGTTGACCCAAATCAACACGAACTGCTCAG
This sequence comes from uncultured Piscirickettsiaceae bacterium, assembly GCA_964416755.1. GTDB lineage: Bacteria > Pseudomonadota > Gammaproteobacteria > Thiopontia. Next base: position 26,834 of record CAYQFH010000015.1, read on the forward strand.
GATACTGTTAGCGTTGTGACAACTATCTGTTTTAAAAGTGCTTGTCTGACCCGAGGTTGCGCCAATGATCAAGGATTTGTCGATTCGTAACAAAATAGTGTTGCTGCTGGTATTCCCTGTTCTTGGGTTGATTTTAAGTGCAGCCTTCAATATCTCCAGCAAGTGGGATCAACAACTGCAGATCAAGGAGACCCAGCAGCTGGTCAACCTGAGTGGTGTGCTGGATCGACTGGCACATAATATGGCGGTTGAACGTGGTCTCAGTGCCGGTTTCCTTGGTAGCAAGGGGCAACAGATGGGGGAAAAGCTGCAGCAGCAGCGGGTCGTGGTCGATCAGGCAGCAGCGGATCTTGAACAGTTCCTGCGCACTTTCAACCACCCGAGTCAGGCCATCCATGAAGCGGTGGATGCACTACTGCAACGTGCAGCACGGCGAAGCGAGATTCGACAGGCGATCAATGCACTGGCACCGGATAATGGCGGCTTTGCATTCTATTCTGAAGCCAATAGTGTAGCGCTGGAGTTGATTGACAGCATCTCGGGTGCAGTGACAGAGGGGGTGCTGGCGCGCCAGTTGCGTTCACTCTCCGCTTCACTCTGGATCAAGGAGCGTATCGGCCAGGAGCGTGGGATGATGAACGGGCTTTTTGCCAGTGGTCGATACAGCGACAAGAAGGCACAGACGGTGCGTGGTTTTATCTCGGATCAGTCGATCTATCTGAAGGTGTTGCAGAATAATATTGCCCCAAATCAGCGTGAAGTGTGGAATACGGGTGAGGCAGCATTTGATGTGGCCCGCTACCAGGAGATGCGGGATACCATCTTCTCCAAGGGGGCGAAGGTAGCATTGATTACGCGACTGCAGTCAGTGATCGGGTATGGTGGCATGATCCACAACTTCAAGAACTATGTGTTGAAGAAACAGCCACGCTATCGTCGCAAGGTGCTGCAGCAACATACCGAGGCGATGGAGATACTGAAGCAGTTTGAGGCGCTACCCGGTACAACCAGTGAGGAGCATTCGCGTATTTCGGATATCCGTTTTGTACTGGATAACTACAAGAAGGCGTTGGAGATTGGCAAGAAAAAGAAGGTGAAAGGAGTTGAACTGGAACGGCTGATCGATATTGTCGATCGTCCAGCGTTGATGGCGATCAGTGCCCTCTCCACCAAGATTGAGGGGGTCAGTGCCGAGGAGTGGTTTGGGTTGGCCACACAACGTATCGGTATCTTCAAGGGGGTGGCTGATCAGATCTCTGCGGATACTACTGCGATGACCCAGTCACTGGTTCAGTCTACTCAGCGTTCACTGCTGGTTACCGCGCTACTCACCATCGTGGTAATTACCGTAGTGATCATACTGGGATTGATGATCAGCCGTCGTTTGATCAGCGGTATTGTCTCGGTCAACAGTGCCATGGCGAAGATCGAGTCCGATGGGAATTTTGATCATCGGGTTCATATTGATGGTGGGGATGAGTTGGCACAGATGGCGGGCTCGATCAATAACCACCTCAGTGCATTGAAGCATGCCATCGATGAGGTAGGTAGTGTGATGCAGACCGCAGCAGAGGGGGATTATGGGGATCGCATCGAGAACAGTCTGCCGGGAGATCTGGGTACACTGAAGCAATCTATCAACAGCAGTCTGGAGGCAACGCAGAGTGCACTCAGTGCCGTGAATGAGGTGATGGGTGGTGTTGCACGAGGCGAGTTTGAACACCGTGTAGACAATGAAGGGATGCATGGTGAGCTTGAATTATTTGGCAATCAGGTCAATGAGGCGGTATCCAGCCTGCAGCGCACCAGTGATGGCCTCAGTAGTGTGATGCAGGCCATCGTGAGGGGGGATTTCACTTATCGTATGGATCCACAGGTTGAAGGCTCGATTCGTACCGATGTAGACCACGCCATGGAGGCGATGGAAGCGGCCATCAGTGAGATTACCGATGTGATGGGGCAGGTCGCAGAGGGGAATCTCGACTCTGTAATTCAGGGTGACTATCCCGGGCAGCTGGCAACACTGAGTACCGCGATCAACCACACGCTGGATAACCTGAGACATACCGTCTCCGAGGTGAGCAATGTGGTGATTGCACTCAACCAGGGGATCAAGGAGATCTCTACCGGTAATGAAGAGCTCTCCAACCGCACCTCTTCTCAGGCCGCATCACTGGAGGAGACTGCTGCCAGTATGGAAGAGATGTCCTCGACTGTGCGTCACAATGCCGATAATGCCAATGAGGCGAACAGCCTCTCCAATCGCGCCAATCAGCAGGCAGTTGAGGGGGTGGATGTCCTCGAACGCTCGATCAAGGCGATGGAGGAGATCACCAGTTCCAGCCAGAAGATGACGGAGATCATCAATCTGATCGACAGCATCGCTTTCCAGACCAACCTGTTGGCACTCAATGCGGCGGTGGAGGCAGCACGTGCCGGTGAACATGGCAGAGGCTTTGCTGTTGTGGCTGGTGAGGTACGTACACTGGCACAACGTGCAGCGGATGCGACGCAGGAGATCTCTTCATTGATTGATGAGAGTAACCAGCATGTGACCGATGGCAGTCAGCTGGTGAATGACAGTGGCAAGTCGCTCGACTCGATTCGTCAGTCGGTGGCCCATGTGAACGAGATCATGAGTGAAATTGCCAGTGCCAGCAGTGAGCAGTCTAATGGTATCGATCAGGTCAATACCGCAGTCTCACAACTCGATGCGGTCAATCAGCGTAATGCGGCACTGGTGGAAGAGACTGCTGCGGCGAGTCGCAACCTGATCGAGCAGGCGAACCATCTGGAGCAGCTGATCGGCTTCTTCAAGGTGAGCCGGGGATAGGCAGGCTACTCGATCTTCAGGCCCATTCCCTCGGCACGTTTGCGCCACAGTGAACGGGCCAGCTGCTGCATATCCACCGTCTGGTCACTTTCATCGACGATTTCCAGTCCCAGTAGTGTCTCCAGCAGATCCTCCAGCGTGAGGATGCCGGCGACGGTGCCATACTCATCCACCACCAACATGATATGGGTACGCAACCTCAGAAATTGCTCAAAGGCTTCGGAGAGTGTGGTGGATTCTGCCACCACCATCATCTCATGTCGGTAGTTGCTCAACAGGTTCTGGCCATTGCCACGCGCCTGTGCCAGCAGGATTTCATTGCGAAAGATAAAACCGGTGATCTCTTCAGGATTATCACGGTAGATGGGGATACGAGAGAAGGGGGTATGATCATATTTGTGGAAGAAGGTTTCGACGGTGAGTTGATCCGACAGAGTGAAGATCACCGGGCGTGGTGTCATTGCATCACTCACCCGGGTGTCGTGCAGCCGTAGCAGATTGTTGAGGATGGTAGTCTCCTGCTCTGAGAGTTGACCCTCGGCCTCACTCAGTTTCGAGACCGCACGAAACTCACTACGACTCATCCCATGTCGCTCCGCCTTGCTGGAGAAGCGCCGGGTAAGTGATTCCGAGAGCAGAACAAAGGGGTAGAGTGCCCAGACCAGAAAGCGTAGTGTATAGGCTGTTGCCGGTGCCAGCTCGCGCCAGTAGTAGGCGCCTGCCGTCTTTGGAATGATCTCCGAAAAAATCAGAATCAGAAGTGTTAGCACAGCAGAGACAATGCCCACAGAGGCATTGCCGAAGACCGCAGATGCCTGTGCACCGGCGCCGGCAGCGCCGACTGTGTGGGCAATGGTGTTGAGTGTAAGGATGGCGGCAAGCGGCTTCCGGATCTGCTGTTTCAGCTGGCGAAGTGTGGTAGCTGATTTGTGCCCTTCTCGCTCCATCAGGGCGATGTGTGCCGGGGTCACGCTGAGCAATACTGCTTCGGCAATGGAGCAGAGAAACGAGAAGAGCAGTGCGATAAGAATATAGACAATCAGCAGAGTCATCGTTGGTGATTATGAGGTGTGATAGATAAAGTGGAAGTAATTGAAGTGCTGAATTTTATTGGCCGGTGTCGTATGTGCCTCACTTGTCTGCTCCAGTAGCTCAAAGTCCCTGCCCAGAGTGCGAACCATTTTATCCTTATCATACTGAACGATATCCAGTTCGCTGCACTGGGTGGGGCCGTCTGGTGAAAAAGCGGCAATAATCAGGTGACCGCCCGGCTGTAGTCCCTGTTTGAGTGCGTCAATGTACTGTGCACGATCCGCTGCTTCAGTCAAAAAGTGGAATACTGCGCGATCATGCCACAAGGCGAACTGTTGCGATGGTATGAAACGGGTAATGTCGGATTCAATCCAGTGAACATTGTCAGCTGCTGCTCCCAGCCTGTTGCGCGCATGTTCCAGTGCTGTGGCAGAGATATCCAGTATTGTGAGATTTTGGTAGCCCTCCTGCAGTAGAGTATCGACCAGCTGTGATGCTCCACCACCGACATCGATGACTGACTCAGTGTGGGAGATACTGCTATTGCGAATCAGGCTCAATGAGTGGGTCGGGTTCTCCTGATACCAACTCACTTCAAAAGGACTTCTCCTCTGGTAGACCTGTTCCCAGTGCTCTTTTTTGCTATCCATGACCCCTCCGGTTGTATTTGATTGGGTGAGTCATCATCCACCATAGTGATGGTTTTTCCGTTGATTTCTGTTAATTGATCACTAGCGGATGATCTCTGTAGCTTATCGTAAATCTGTATTGGAAGCACAAAGCAAGTTGTAGATGTGCAACAAAAATCCCTTTGGTGCTGAGAGTATGCAGTAGTTTGGAAATGTTTCAGTGAAGCACAATCTGCGAGTTGTGTTGATGATTTTGCCTAGCTTGATAGCGGTGTGTAGAGAAGCTGTTTTGAACAGGTAGCCCTGCTTTGCCTGCAGCCCGGATACTTTTGCTGTTTGCAATTAACTCCAACTCGTGAACCAGTCTGTCGCGCTCGCTATGGAGATGTTTTACCAGTGCGATACTGAGTTGAATTGCAGTTTCCGTTTCGCACTCCTGCTGCTTGATGTTATTGATTGCGCCGTTGATGGCATCCAGCTTTTGCACGATGTAGAGGGTCTTTTTTGAATAGGTCACTGCAGTGTCTCCATAGGATCGGTATTGATAGAAGAGAAGACTGCATACTTCATTCCAACTGCTGAAATACGGCTGGATGGTGGGAAAAATAAGGGCTTTCTTACCGGTATGGTGGAAAAGAGCCGGGTTGCGGCAACAGTTAATGTCTGTGTCAGGATGGTCTGGCGGCAATGGTTGCCATCATGAGGCTTGAGAGAGTGGCTGTTTGAGGTACTCATCCTTGAGTCGCACATAGTGCAGTGCAGACTCTTTGAGAAAGTGAATCTCATTGTCAGTGAGAGGGCGGACTCTGGTGGCGGGAGATCCACGCCAGAGATAGCCCCCCTTCAGAGTCTTTCCTGGGGCCACCAGACTACCAGCAGCCAGTATCGAATCAGCCCCTACAGTAGCACCATCCATCACTGTGGCACCCATCCCGATCAGACATCGATCACCGATGGAGC
>CAYQFH010000016.1:0-31828 GCA_964416755.1 uncultured Piscirickettsiaceae bacterium
GCTAAAGCCTTGCACTAAAGTGCATAGTTTTGACTAGCGAACTGCGACAATAAATTACATTGCCAATTAACTGTCACCTCTCTCCATCCAACACCGCTAACGCAACTTTCATACCATCACCATTTTTCATCTGATAAAACAGTACATTGCTTTAAAACAGCGGGAACGGTATGATTTTTTAACAAATCATATCTTGGTCTCAGTCTTGGAATCTTCCCCTTTATTACCCCCTCAACACCCACGCAAGTGGCTTAAACAGATCCTCAAACCACTACGTAGTACGCGGAGACAACTGCTGATTCTCTCATTGGCCGTCAATCTGCTTGCGCTGGCAGTGCCCGTCTTCGTCCTGCAGGTCTATGACCGGGTCATCTTTCACAACGGCTTGACCACACTGCAAGGACTGCTGCTTGGCATTACTGTAGTGCTGCTATTTGAATTCCTGCTACGCCGGGCACGTACCAGAATCCTTCAACACAGTGGAATTCAGATCAACCATCAGTTGGGTCAAATACTGTTTGAAAAGATCATTTCGCTACCACTGCGTACACTGGAAAAATACCCGGCTTCCCACTGGCAGATGCTGTTTCGTGATCTTGATCTGGTTCGCAGCCGCCACTCCGGTCCAACGGCAATGCTACTGTTCGACCTGCCATTTACCCTGCTGGCGATCTCACTGGTAGTCACTATTGCCACTCCGATTGCCTGGGTACTGCTGTTGCTGATTCCACTTTTCCTGCTGATTGCAATCCGTTCTGCCCGCAATACACGCAAACAGAGCACTCAAGAACGGGAGAATACAATCCAGAGAGAGCAGCTGGTTGCGGAATTTTCCAACACACGCAACAACATCAAGGCGAGAGTACTGGACCACTACTTCTCATCCCGCTGGGATCATCAACAGATGATCTGGAGTGAAGATGCGCTGGAACACGCCTCAGTCAGTGATCGCTACCGTGACCTTGGACAGACGCTCTCCATGGCAACCACTGTAATACTGACCGCTGTAGGTGCCGTTGCCATTCTTGATCAGCAACTCACACTGGGTGCCTTGATTGCAACCAATATGTTGAGCGGCAAGATCATTGCGCCACTGACACAACTCACCACACAGTGGGGACAACTGGCCCAATACAAGAGCGCAAAACAACATCTCGGTGCGCTATTCGAAGAACCCTCCGAACGCAGCGAAAGCACCGTTCGCCCTTCATCGATCGAAGGAACACTCCGCTTTGAAGAGCTGGCTTTCAGCTATCATGACAACCACTCCCTGATTGAAGAGTTATCAGGAACCATTGGCCCTAACGGCATACACGCCATCGTCGGCCCCAATGGCAGTGGAAAAAGCACACTACTCAAATTACTCTCTGGCCTCTACACTCCGAATCAAGGCAGAGTACTACTGGATGGTGCAGATATTCAGCAGTATAGCCGCACGGACCTCAGTGGATGGATCGCTTATCTACCACAACAGACCACTACCCTTGCTGATACGATTCACCACAACCTGACCATTCGTCACCCCAATGCCAGTGATGAGGAGATCATTGAAGCGTGCCAACAGGCCGATGCCTATACTTTCATCTCTCAACTGGAGGAGGGGTTCTCCACCGACATGGGAGAAAATGGTCATCGCTTTTCAGGCGGAGAGCTCAAACGTATTGCAATCGCATCACTGCTACTGGGCAAACCCAAAATCTTGCTACTGGATGAGCCGACCAGCGATCTGGATATAGAGGCCGAAAAAACACTGATTGCCACACTGAAACAGTGGTCAAAAGAGCATACCATTCTCATAGTGACACACAGCCCACTTCTACTGGCGGCCAGCAATAGCATCATGCTCCTGAAACAGGGCCGGATCCGGGCTGCAGGTGCCACATCAGAGATGCTCAAACAGCTGGGGCTTGCATCATGAATTATATTGACGATTACGCGCCCGGCTGGAAAACCATTGAGCTACTGATCCTGTTACTAATCGGCGCACTCTCCATCTGGGCCTATCACACACCAATTGATCAGGTGGTTACAGCAACCGGAGAGGTGATCCCCTCAGGCAAGATCAAAGTGATCCAACATCTTGAGGGCGGCATTATCGAAGAGATCCATATAGCTCCCGGTGAAACAGTCGCGGCTGGCAGTAAACTGATTACGCTGAACCTGGCCAGCGGCGGATATAATCTGGCAGAGTTACAAGCCAAACTGGATGGCCTGACACTCTCAAACCTACGGCTTGACGCCGAAATCAGAGGCACCAAGCCGGACTTTCCTCGACCACTTGAGATATCACGCCCTGCCCTGATCGATGCTGAACGGAAAATCCTGGAGGCTAGACGAACAGAGTTGGAAAGCTCTCTTGCCGTATTCGAGAGCCAGAAGCGACTGCGCCACAGAGAGATTGAAGAGGCTCGCAGTCGTGAACATTCTCTCTCCAGACAGAGCCAGACCAAACAGAAAGAGCTCGATATCATTACCGATACATTCCAGCGAAAACTGACCTCTGAACTCAAATTGCTGGCTGCACAGAGTGCAATGGAGGAGATCAGTGGAGAACTGGAGGTCACCCGTAAAACCATAATCACTACACAGGAGTCCCTGCAGGAGATTGAGGCACGGTCGACAGAACTGAAGGCGATCTTTCAACGCACTGCACGAGAACAGCGACAAGAGGTTCAACAGAAGATCATCCAGCTCCGGGAGCAACTGAAACGAGCTACCGAACAGAAGAGTCGAACCATCATTCGAAGCCCAATCAGTGGTGAGGTAAAAAACATGCGACACCACACCATAGGAGGTATTGCCGAAGCCGCCGAGCCGTTGATGGAAATTGTTCCACTGGAAGAGGAGCTGGTCATTGAAGCACACCTCTCACCAACCAACAGAGGCTATGTGTCCAAGCACAAACCGGCTCGCATCAAGATCAGTGCATACGACTTCATCCGTTATGGAACATTGCAAGGACAGGTCGAGAACATTGCTGCAGACACCGAAGTCGACAACAACGGCAAGACCTACTATCTGGTCACAGTGCGTACGGACCGCCACTACCTTGGAGACCAGCACCAATCCTATCCCATCAAACCGGGCATGGAGGCCACTGTAGATATTCATGCGGGCACTCAGACAGTCTTGGAGTATCTGCTGCGCCCCGTATTGAAACTACGCCATGATGCATTCAGAGAGCCGTAACCTCTACATATTCAACGGACACTCCAGCAGCGGACAGCCACTGCACACCGGACGCTTTCGACAATGCTGTTTGGCATGGCTGACAATCAGCCCATGCAACTCCCCATAGATCCGAACCTGCTCCTGTTCCAATTCACTGGAGAAGTGATGCTCCACCCGCTCACGAATGAGATCATACGGTTCCCCCCCCTGCAACCAACCCAGGCGTTCAAAAATTCTGCGAGTATAGGCATCCACCACAAAGATGGGGCGCTCAAAGGCGTACAGCAAAATATCATCGGCTGTCTCCGGTCCCACCCCATTGATCTGCAGCAATGCTTCACGCAGGAGCACAGTCTCCATCTCCCAACTACTCAGCCGATGGTCACGGTACCACTCACAGTAGTTCTGCAACCGTTTGGATTTTAGATTGAAGTAGCCGGAGGGACGAATCAGTTCTCCCAGCTCCTCTTGCGGTAGTTGCAGTATCCCTTCCAAAGTGAGCCGACTGGCACGCTTCAGGTTGACAATCGCCTTTTCAACCCCCGCCCAGGTAGTGTTCTGGGTCAGAATCGCCCCCACCATCACCTCAAACGGGCTCTCCGCAGGCCACCATCGTTGGGGACCGTAGTGATCCAGAAGCTGCCGAAAAACAGTTACAGGATCATTTCCTGCGGCCATGGTTCGGTTTCGGCTTGTGGTGAATCTTCTTTCTGCGCGCCGCACCCCGGCCACGCTCCGAGCGTGATTGCTTCAGTGTCAACGGCTCACTCACTTCAACCCCGGCAATCTCCTGCAGCTGACGTACCTCCTCTCGCTCCAGCTCCCGCGTCTTGCCGACCCGCACCCTCTTGTCAAGGAAGATGGTGCCATAGCGCACCCGCATCAGCCGACTCACGGTGAGGCCAACCGCCTCCCACATCCGCCGCACCTCACGGTTACGCCCCTCCTGTAGTACCACGTGGTACCAGTGATTGGTTCCGGCTCCACCCGACTCGACGATATCACTGAAATTGGCGACGCCATCTTCCAATTCCACCCCACTGCGCAACTGCTGCAGTTGCTCCTCAGTCGCCTCACCCAGTACCCGCACTGCATACTCGCGGTCGATCTCGGTCGAGGGGTGCATCAGGTGGTGGGCCAGATCACCATCGGTGGTAAAGAGCAACAGTCCGGAGGTGTTATAGTCGAGGCGGCCAATCGCAATCCAACGCGCACCCCGGATCTTGGGGAGATGGTTGAAGACGGTATCGCGCCCCTCCGGATCCCTTCGAGAGGTCACCTGTCCGGCAGGCTTGTGGTAGAGCAGCACCCGCGTCTGTTGCTGAGTACCCTCTTTGGGGAAAGGGTGAACCTGGTCTCCATTGAAACGGATCTCATCGGCCGGGGTGACTCGCACCCCCAACTCGGCCGGTTGACGGTTAACCTTGATGCGCCCTTCACGCATCCATTGCTCCACCTGACGACGAGAGCCGATTCCGGCACGTGCCATCACCTTCTGCAGACGCTCCCCTTCAGGCTGTGCTGCCTGTTCAACCTCAATCTCGTCAGATGGTTCCATTACTACTCCTCACTGGCAGGTTGCACTGCACCATTATTCACCACCAGTTCCAGATCAGGCCTCAACTCCTCTTCCAGAGCTGGCTCTTCATAGCCCAGCTTGAACTCTTCATTCAACGGCCCCAGCTCCTTCAGCTCCATCAGGGTCGGCATCTCCTCCAGCGACTTCAGACCAAAGTAGTCGAGAAACTTGCGGCTGGTGCCATACATTGCCGGACGCCCCGGCACATCGCGATGACCCAACATCCGAATCCACTCCCGCTCCTGCAGCGTCTTCATGATATTACTACTGACCGCTACCCCACGGATCTCCTCAATCTCGCCACGGGTGATCGGCTGACGATAGGCAATCAGTGCCATCGTCTCCAACAGTGCACGCGAGTAGCGCGCTGGCTTCTCCTCCCATAGCCGGTTGATCCAGGTGGAAAGCTCCTGTCGCACCTGCATACGCCAACCACTGGCCACCTCGGCAATCTCGTAACCACGCCCTTCGCACTCCTGCTGCAGCTCTTTCAACACCGTCACCAGCTCCTTGCGCTCCGGCTGTGCATCCTCTTCAAACAGTGCCTGCAGCAGCTTGATACTGAGCGGCTTGCCTGAGGCCATCAGCGCCGCCTCGACAATATTTTTCAGATTGGTCTCTACACTCATAGCCGCTCTCCCATCTCCACCGACAACTCCGAGGGGGGGCCGATATAGATCGGCCCATAGGGTTCATTCTGCACCACCCCAATCAACGCCTCCTTGATCAACTCCAGCACCGCCATCAGCGCAATCACCACACCGGGACGACCCTCCTCCACATCAAACAGCGACTCGAACTCGATAAACTGCGCCTCACTCTCACGCAGCTCTTCCAGCTTGATCAAAATACGACTCATCCGCTCACGGATCGAAAGCGGCTCCTTCTGCACATGGTGACTGTTGAACAGCTCGGCACGCTGCAGCACCTCGGCAAAGGCACTCAACAGCGCCTGCAGCTGCACCTCCGGCTGCGGGCGTGGGCCACGCGAGGGGGCACCAATCTCGATCTGATTGATATCCCGCTCCATGCGCGGCAGTTCATTGAGATCCTCAGCTGCCTGCTTGAACTGCTCATACTCTTGTAACCGTCGGATCAGTTCTGCGCGCGGGTCATCTTCATCCTCCACCTCATCATGACGCGGCAGCAACATACGCGACTTGATCTCCGCCAGCAGCGCCGCCATCACCAGATACTCTGCGGCCAGCTCCAGATTGAGCGCCTGCATCATCTCGACGTAGTGCATGTACTGCTTGGTCACCTCGGCAATGGGAATATTGAGCACATCGAGATTTTGCTTGCGAATCAGATAGAGCAATAGATCGAGCGGCCCCTCGAACGCCTCCAGTACCACCTTGAGCGCCTCGGGCGGGATGTAGAGATCCTTCGGCAACTCCTCCAGCTGCTCACCAGAGACACGAATCTCCTCCAGCAGTGCAGCCTGTTCAGCCTCCGCTTCGCTCTGTTCAGTCAGTGGCAGCTCTTCATTCATCCCCAACTCCCCTGCAGCCTCTTGGACAGACCGTCAGAGCCCGTCTGTTGCCAGGGAGAGCAACAGTCGAGCGCCCAGGGAAGGGACAAGCGCGGCTCTGATGGTCTGTTCAAGGGGCTTGCTTCCATCACTTGTAGGCGAGCCCCATTGCTTGTCGTACTTCCAGCATGGTTCTCTTGGCCTCTTCACGTGCCAGTTCCCCCCCCTCCTCGATGATATTGCGCACCAGCGAAGGGTCCTCAGTAAATTTCCGTGCCCGCTCACGCATCGGGGTCAGCTCTTTGAGCACTCCATCAATCACAGGCTGCTTGCAGTCGATACAGCCGATGCCTGCTGTCCTGCACCCCTCGGCCAGCGTTGCACGCTCCGACTCCTCGGTGTAAATCTCGTGCAGCTGCCAGACCGGGCATTTGGCCGGATCACCGGGATCAGTCTTGCGTACACGGTTGGTATCGGTCGGCATGGTACGAATCTTCTTCTCCACGGCTTCCGGACTCTCGCGCAGAGAGATGGTATTGCCATAGGATTTGGACATCTTCTGACCGTCCAGCCCCGGCATTTTCGAGGCCTTGGTCAATAGTGCTTGCGGTTCCGGCAGGATGATCTTGCCTCCACCCTCCAGATACCCGAAGAGGCGCTCACGATCGCCCATGGTGATGTTCTGCTGCGACTCCAGCAGTGCACGGGCAGTCTCCAACGCCTCATGGTCCCCCTCCTCTTGGAAGCTCTTGCGCAGACGGGCGTACAACTTGGCGTTCTTCTTGCCCATCTTCTTCGCCGCCGTCTCTGCCTTCTCCTCGAATCCGGCCTCCTTGCCATAGAGATGGTTGAAGCGACGCGCTACCTCACGAGTCAACTCAACGTGGGCCACCTGATCCTCCCCCACCGGCACATGCGCAGCACGGTAGGCGAGAATGTCGGCGCTCTGCAGTAGCGGATAACCGAGAAAGCCGTAGGTAGAGAGATCTTTCTCCTTCAGTTTTTCCTGCTGATCCTTGTAAGTAGGAACGCGCTCCAGCCAACTCAACGGGGTCATCATCGACAATAGCGTATGCAACTCGGCATGCTCAGGCACCTGTGACTGGATAAAGATACGAGAGGTCTTCGGATTGACACCAGCAGCAAGCCAGTCGATCACCATCTCCCAGGTACTCTTCTCGATCACCGCAGGATCTTCATAATGGGTGGTCAACGCATGCCAGTCCGCAACAAAGAAGAAGCACTCAAACTCATGCTGCAGATGCACCCAGTTCTTCAGTACACCATGGTAGTGACCGAGGTGAAGATTGCCGGTCGGGCGCATGCCGGAGACCACGCGCTGAAACTGTGAAGGCACCGTTGAGTTGCTGTTAGTGACAGAGTTCATGGATAATTAAAAACCTACTATTGAGAAAAGGAGTTTGCTGATTCCGAAGATTGCCGGTCCCAGAATTTCTCCCAGTATACCGGTTGCCAGCAGTGCAATCAGGATGAAAAAGCCATACGGTTCAATGCGGCTGAACTGCCAGGAAAGCGGTCCCGGCAACAGGCCGGTAACGATACGTCCCCCATCGAGTGGCGGTAGTGGCACCAGATTAAGTACCATCAACACCACATTGATCATCACCCCCGCCTGCCCCATGTAGATCAGTGGCTCCGCCACCCAGGGGGAGGTATGCAATAGCAACGCACCAACCAACATGGCCCCCAACCAGAGCAGCGCCATGATACCGTTGGAAACAGGGCCTGCCAGTGCGACCCAGACCATATCCTGTTTCGGGCTGCGCAGATTCTGTATTGTTACCGGAACCGGCTTGGCCCAGCCGAAAACGAAGCCGGTGCTCATCACCACCAGCAGTAGCGGCAGCAGTATGGTACCCACCGGATCGATATGTTTGATCGGATTGAGGGTGAGCCGCCCCAGCATCATCGCGGTCTTGTCCCCACACAACTTGGCCACCCAACCATGCGCAACCTCATGCACGGTGATCGCAAACAGCACCGGCAGCGCCCAGATGGCGATGGTCTGCATCATGGTGAACTCTTTCATCAGCGTAATTATACCTGTCGACTGCTACTCAAACGGTGTTGGATCACCACACCCGGCACGGGTCACCACCGGCACCCGCTCTTCCATATTGACTACCGTGGTCGGCTCCACGCCACAGTGACCCCCATCGATGATCAAATCGAGCTGGTTGGCAATCTGCGGCTCAATATCCTCCGCGTCGGCAATCGGAAATTCTGCACCGGGTGGAATCAGGGTGGAGCTCATCAATGGTTCACCCAGCATCTCCATCAGTGCGGTGGCGATCGGGTTATCCGGCACCCGCAGTCCAATCGTCTTTCTTTTCGGGTGCTGCAACCGACGTGGCACCTCACGACTCGCCTTGAGGATAAAGGTGTAGGGTCCAGGCATTACCCGCTTCATCAGTCGAAACGAAGTGTTGTCCACCTTGGCGTAGAGACTGAGGTCGGCCAGATTGGGACAGACCAGGGTGAAGTTGTGGTTGGTATCGACCCGGCGGATACGACGGATCTTCTCCATCGCCTGTTTGTCACCAATGTGACAACCGAGCGCATAACTGGAGTCGGTCGGATAGGCGATCACCCCGCCACGATGGACAATCTCCACTGCCTGCTTGATCAGCCGTGGCTGCGGGTTTTGTGGGTGTATCTCCAATAGTTGTGTCATTTTTGAACGTCCTGTTCCTTTAAAGACAGCGTTAAAAGTGGGCCCAAACGGGTTCACATTTTTTCGGCAGCAGCGGCAACCGTCCCAGCTCAATCCAGCGGTAGTCGGGGTCATGAAAGTCCGAGCCACGCGAAGCGGCCAGCCCAAGATCAACAGCATGCTGTGCCATGGTGTGCACCTCATTGTCATTATGGCTGCCGGAGACCACCTCCAACCCCACACCACCCAGTTCAATAAATTCATGCAGCAGACGACGCAATTTGGTGCGGGTCATCCCGTAGCGAGCAGGGTGAGCCACCACTGCAATGCCACCTGCAGCCTTGATCCAACCGACGGCCTCCTCCAGCGAGGCCCACCTGCCCGGTACATAGCCCGGCTTGCCACGCAGCAGATATTTTTTGAACGCCTGCTGCATCTCCTCCACCAACCCCCGCTCCACCAGCAGACGACCGAAGTGAGTGCGAGTCAGCAGGTCCCCCTTACGGTGAGCCAGCGCTCCTGCATAGGCATTCTCAATTCCCGCCTTCTCCAGCTTGCGCCCAATTTCCTCACCCCGCCAGACCCGATACTCCCGCATCCGCGCCAGTCCGTCATTCAATTCGTGGTTCAGCGGATCGAAATTCAATCCGACCACATGGATGGTCTGCTTGCCCCAACTGACTGAGACCTCCACACCTGGCAGTAGCCGGATACCGACTGATTCTGCGGCAGCAGTCGCCTCGGCAACACCAGCCACCTCATCATGATCCGTCAGTGCCAGAACATCGACCCCCTTCTCTTGCGCACGCCGCACCAGATCGGACGGGCGCAAGGTTCCGTCCGACACTGTAGAGTGGCAGTGGAGGTCGTAATTGAGAGTCATCTTCAACTCATTTTTGACTATTTGAGTATGGTATTATCAACAGATCTGAAAACCGTCTATTTTAACACTTCCAGTTCCATGAAATTCCTCTTTGACCTCTTTCCCGTCATCCTCTTCTTTGTCGCCTACAAAACCTACGACATCTTTGTCGCCACTGCAGCCGCCATTGTCGCCTCCGCCCTGCAGGTCGGACTCTACTGGCTTAAAAATCGCAGCTTCGAGAAGATGCACCTGGTCACGCTGGGGCTGATCACGGTACTGGGTGGCGCCACTCTACTGTTTCAGGATGCCATCTTCATCAAGTGGAAGGTGACCGTGGTCAACTGGGCCTTTGCCCTCGCTTTTATCGGCAGCTTCTACATCGGCGAAAAACCGCTGGCAGAGCGGATGATGGGGGGCAGTGTCAGTCTGCCTCGGGAGGTGTGGAACCGACTCAACTGGAGCTGGGCAATCTTCTTTATCATCGTTGGCCTGGTCAACATCTATGTCGCCTTCTACTACGGACTGGAACTGGATGAGCCGACCCGCGAGGAGATCTGGGTCAACTTCAAGCTATTCGGGGTAATGGGGCTCACCTTCGCCTTCGTCATCGCCCAGGCCTTCTACATGACCCGTCATATGGAGGAGGAGAGCGAACTGGCCACCACAGAATCGGAACAAAAGGATTAACCATGTACTACGCCATCATCAGTCAGGATATCGAAAACAGCCTGGATAAACGGCTGGCTGTCCGCCCCGATCACCTCAAACGGCTGGAGACTCTGCAAAACGAAGGGCGACTACTAGTCGCCGGTCCCCACCCTGCCATCGATAGTGAAGATCCCGGTCCCGCCGGTTTTACAGGCAGTCTGGTTGTAGCCGAATTTGATTCACTGGAGGCGGCACAGACGTGGGCTGATGATGACCCCTATATCCATGCCGGAGTCTATGCAGAGGTGACCGTTAAACCCTTCAAGAAGGTTTTTCCTTAGCAACGGAACCACCCGTTCAATCAGCAATAATGACCAGCCGGTTTCGCCCCCCTCCCTTGGCCTGATAGAGGGCGTTATCCGCCCGTTCAATCAGACTGTTGGCATCGGCATCACTCTTCTGGCAGACCGTTCCTCCCAAGCTTGCGGTCACCTTGATCTCACTGCCACTCTCATCAATCATATAGGCATCCCGCTCGATGTGTGTTCTAAGCCGTTCCCCCACCGTCTCCACACCAGCAAGATCGGTATTGGCCAGCACCACCATGAACTCCTCTCCACCATAGCGGATCGGAGTATCGGAATAGTGCAATAGCTGACGTATCCGCTTCGCCGTCTCTCTCAACACCTCATCCCCTGCCAGATGACCATAATTGTCATTGACCTTCTTGAAGTAGTCGAGATCAATCATCAGCACCCCCAGAGGCTCTTCACACTGGTGTGAGTTGCGGATCGCCTCATTGAGAATCTCCTCTCCATAGACCTTGTTACGGAAACCGGTCAGACCATCGGTGATCGCATTCTGGTAGTTGTTTTCACTCTCGATCGCAAGAACATCATGCGCCTTCTGGATCTCACTGGCCACATGGTTAAAGGTCTCCCCCAGACGGGAGATCTCACTCTCACCCTGCACATCGAGTCGAGCATCATACTGACCTCTAGCCAGATGACGTGATGCATCCATTAAAGTTTCAATCGGCGTAAGGATCTGTTGGCGAATCATGTAGTAGATGGCCAGAAATAGAATCAGGCCGGTCAACGCAATGATCAGCACAAAGCGCAACTTCTTCTGCTCATTCTTCACCAGCACCGGGGTATAGTCAAAATCGACAGAGATCATCCCCAGAAAGTTGGCCATATCTTCATCGTGGCAGCGCAGACACTCCCGCTGCTTCTCGATCGGGGTAATGGTGCGCATGATCTGCTTCTCATCAGGCTGATTGAGAAAGATGGAGGGGAACTCATTGCTACCGTGAACATGACAGGCAGCGCATTCTGGATCCTTCTCCTTGTCAAAGACATGGTCATCCAGTGAGAAATCGGTTCCGACCAATACCTCTCCCTCACGCGAGAGTATCTGGATGCGAAGCGCACCACTGGCATGCTTCATCTTGTCTGTAAGCTGTTCAACACTCTGCCAGACGGCATCCTTGTTTTTGCTTTCAGGGTCCCCCTTCATCATCTCGGCAGAGAGGGTATTGGCCAGCACATCTCCCAACTGTTTAGAGATCTTGATCTGCTGTTTCTCTACCGCCTCCTGCTCATACTGAATCAACAGATGCGCGGTGATACCAAAGATGACAAAGAAGATCGACAACACACCAAAGATGACACGAGTCTGCAGTCGATGGTGCCATGGAATCTTGCGCTCATTCCAGTCCGTTTTGAATCGAAGTCCCATTCTCTCTCCCCCCGGAGAATTTGGTTGCTATAGCACTGTCCCGCAGCACGTACTCATCATATTGAATTTCTGAAGAAAGTGAAACCCCAAATTATTGTTTCACAGGCAGGGGCGCTCTCATTTTCAAGCGTCCGAATCGAGCAGCATGGCCAGGAAGCTTTTCTGCTCACCGTCAGACAGCTCACGATAGGTACCGAATGTGGCATGTTGATCCGGTGCTTCAAGATTCAGCTCAATCCCCCACAACGGACGGGCACTGGTGGGCAACATCGCATAGCGTACATCCCCCAGAACATTGGGCCTATCGGGATATCGGACCAGAAAGTTGTCAGAGAATGAATCAAAACGCTTGATATCACGATAGATCATCATCTGTTCAGTCAACTGTGGCAGGTCACGACTGACATCAAATGCCTGTACCCTTTCTCCCGTAAAGACTCTGCTGTTTCCAGGCAATCCCACACGCACCGCATCAACATAGTACTGACCATCGGCCTCATACACCGAACGCCACAGCAGCAGATTCCCCATCGTCGGCTTGACGACCAGACGCTCAATATCGTGCCCACGCTGCTCCGCCTGTAGCCGTGCAAGCGACTCAGCACGATCCTGCTGAACCGTGCCAAGCAACAGATAGGTAGCGGCAAACAGCAGCCCCGCTCGCGCTGCATATGGCTGATACTTGATTACACCAACAGCAATCGCCACCAGCAGCACCAGAGAGAAGAGCGGGTCAAAAATGGAGATGATGCCCCATGCGATACGTTCATCACTGAACGGCCACAGCAGATGGGTGCCATAACTGGTGCAGGCATCCAGAATTCCCGCTGTCGCATATCCGAGCAGCGCATAGAGGTAGATCCTCCGGAACGACAGCCGATTTTTCAGCAGCGGCCAGAGCAGCAGCGATGCAATCAACGCTCCGAAAGGGATAAACAGCAGGGAGTGGGTGAAGTGGCGGTGGTACTCCAGAAAGAGCAGTGGATCTTCTGTCGAACGGATCAACGCATCGGCATCGGCTAGCAGTGGCGCACAAAAACCAACCAGTGAAGCCGACCGCACCTCATCCGACCGTACACCACTCTGTGCAGCGGCTGCGCCAATCACCCCCTGTGTGACGATATCCATTGCAATCTCGACCAGCCCTCCAGAATCCGTACCCACAAACGCGGATTATCTATCATTTTGTATTCAATACCGGCACCACCATAACTCGATCTTCCAGATACCCCAGTTTCTATATCCCCACAAACAGAACTGCTCCACCAAAAGCACAAAAGAAGAAAAGAACCACATTCACCCAGACCCAGCATTTCGCCTCTGCTGTTTTTTCGGGGTTGATCAGATAAGAGATCCCTCCAGCACCTGCAACGACCATACAAAGCTCTGCCAAACTGAATGCTGCGATCTTGAAGGTGGCACCATGTATACTTCCCGTCCAATAAGCCACCGCAAGCCCCGCAACACAAATAGCCATCAGTACAAGAGGCAGAACACCAACGTAGTACCACAAATTTTTACTCTGTTTCAAAACAGTCTCGTCAGGGGTCTCGGTCATGAGAGCAATACTGTCCCCAGCGTCCTTTCACTGCAAGCTCAAAATTGTTACCCAATCACCACTCCAGATTACCAACTGTTTTTGTATACAATACCGACCTCATCACATACTGGAACATGAAAACCAATGACGCCTGAACAGCGTGTAATCACAATCAAAAACCTGCTCACTGAACAGCTCTCTCCCTCCCTGCTGGAGATCGAAGACAACTCTGCAGAACATGCAGGACACGCCAGTGCCGGTGGTGCAGGCCACTTTACCATCCACATCTCCTGTTCTGCCTTTGAGGGGAAGAGTCTGATCCAGAAGCATCGACTGGTCTATGAGGCGTTGGGTTCGCTGATGGAGAGTGAAATTCATGCATTGAGCATCAAGGTGAAGTAGCAATCCATTACAGATACCATGAACATCACTCAAACCATTGCCAATGAACTCAATGCCCATACCCGTCAGGTGGAGGCTGCTGTACAGCTACTGGATGAAGGTTCTACCGTTCCCTTTATCGCCCGTTACCGTAAGGAGGTGACCGGTGGACTGGATGACACTCAACTGCGCAATCTGGAGGAACGGTTGCACTATCTGCGTGAGCTGGAGGATCGGCGCGGTGTCATTCTCAAATCCATTGAGGAGCAGGGCAAGCTGAGCGATGCACTCAAGGCGGATATCAAGCAGGCAGAGACCAAGGCACGGCTGGAGGATCTCTATCTCCCCTACAAGCCGAAGCGTCGTACCAAGGCGCAGATTGCACGTGAGGCGGGACTGGAGCCGTTGGCACTGGGGCTATTGGAAGATCCCACGCAAGATCCAGAGCAGACTGCAGCCACCTATGTCGACACCGACAAGGGGATAGCCGACACCAAGGCGGCGCTGGAGGGGGCCAAGCAGATTCTGATGGAGCAGTTCTCGCAGGATGCCAACCTGTTGGGCGAGCTACGTGAATACCTCTGGCAGCAGGGGGTACTGCACTCCGAGGTGGTCAAGGGCAAGGAGATTGAAAAGGATGCTGCCAAGTTCTCTGACTACTTCGAGTATGAGGAGCCACTGCGCAGGATCCCCTCTCACCGGGTACTGGCACTGTTTCGTGGGCGCAATGAGGGTATTCTTCAAACCAAAATTGAACTGGACGAAGCGCAGAACGCCTTCTGCAAGTCCCGAATCGCCTCTATCGCAGGCATCCATGAGCAGGGACGCACGGCAGATCAGTGGTTACAGGAGGTGGTGCACTGGACCTGGCGCATCAAACTCTACATCAGCATCGATCTGGAGTTGAAGAACCGGCTCTGGGAGATGGCCGAGGCCGAGGCAGTCAAGGTCTTTGCCGACAACCTGCGCGATCTGCTGCTCGCCGCTCCAGCCGGGCGCAAACCGATCATGGGGCTTGATCCCGGTCTGCGTACCGGGGTGAAGGTGGCGGTGATCGACAGCACCTCGAAGGCGGTGGCGACGGAAACCATCTACCCCCATGCCCCAAAGAGACAGTGGGATCGCTCCATCGCCATTCTGGCTGCACTGGCAAAGAAACATAACGTGGAGCTGATCAGCATTGGTAATGGCACTGCCAGCCGTGAGACTGAACAGCTGACCGCCGACCTGATGAAACAACATCCGGAGCTGAAGCTGAGCAAGCTGGTGGTGAGTGAAGCGGGTGCCTCGGTCTACTCCGCATCGGAGATAGCTTCACAAGAGCTACCGGGAATGGATGTCTCCCTGCGTGGCGCGGTATCGATTGCACGCCGCGTACAGGATCCGCTGGCGGAGCTGGTAAAGATTGACCCCAAGTCGATTGGTGTGGGCCAGTATCAGCACGATGTCAACCAGATGACACTGGGGCGCACGCTGAGCCATGTGATTGAGGACTGTGTAAACGGGGTTGGGGTCGATCTCAATACCGCCTCGATCGCCCTGCTCTCCCACGTCTCCGGCCTCAACCGTACACTGGCAGAGAACATTATCGCCTACCGAGATCAACATGGTGCCTTCACCAATCGCAAGACGCTGAACGAAGTCTCTCGCCTCGGAGCCAAGACCTTTCAACAGGCAGCCGGTTTTCTGCGCATCAACGGTGGTGAAAACCCACTGGACGCCTCTGCAGTCCACCCTGAAGCTTATCCACTGGTAAAACGTATCCTGAAAGAGAGCCAGCAGAAGATAGGGGCCCTGATCGGTGACAGCGCAAGGATTCGCGACATCAATGCCAAACAGTTCGTCAATGATCAGTTCGGTCTGCCTACTGTGGTCGATATTCTCAAGGAGCTGGAGAAGCCGGGACGTGATCCGCGCCCCGAGTTCAAGTCGGTACAGTTCAGTGAAGGGGTCTCCGCAATGGGAGATCTGAAGCCGGGAATGGTTCTGGAGGGGCAGGTGACCAACGTCACCAACTTCGGGGCCTTTGTCGATATCGGCGTTCATCAGGATGGGCTGGTACACATCTCGGCACTGGCCAACCGCTTTGTGAAAGATCCCCGTGAGGTGGTGAAGTCGGGTGATATCGTCAAGGTGAAGGTGATGCAGGTGGAGCTGGATCGCAAGCGTATTGGACTGTCGATGCGGCTGGAGGATGCTGCAGAGCAGCGCGTTCCAGCCACACAGCCCCGGCACAACCATAGAAATCACTCTGGAAAACGCGAAAAGCCACGCCAATCCTCCACACCACAAGGGGCAATGGCCAGTGCATTTTCCCAGGCACTGGGGAAACGCTAGATTATTTTGCCTCCACTACGGACAGTGAAGAAACCTGCTCCATGGCAGCGATCAACTGTTCCACCTGTGGTGCCACTGTTTCGAACTGCTGTTGGTCAATCAACTGCATCACCTGATGCCCCAACTCTGTCAACTCGGGAAAACCGAAGGTGCTACCGGTCCCTTTTACAGTATGGGAAATCGTTCGAATCTCCTCCCACAACTGTTTGGTCAATGCCCCCTCCAACTGCTCCAGATGGATTTTTGTCCGCTCGACGAACAGCACCATCAACTCGGGATCGAGTATTCCATTGACCGTTTCCGGCTCCTGCCGTTGTTGTGCGCTGTCCACATCAAGATAACGCAGGAGCACATCCCGTAGCGCATTACGGTCAATCGGTTTACTGAGGAAGTCATCCCCTCCCGCCTCGGAAAATTGTTCACGATGCTTCTGCATCACATTGGCCGTCAATGCCACAACCGGAGTCTCCACTCCAACCTTGCGCAGCACTTCGGTGGCCTCGATACCATCCATCTCCGGCATCTGCATATCCATCAGGATCAGATCAAATGGTTGGGCCAATGCCATGGAGATCGCCTCCCTGCCATTACTCACTACCGTCACATCCACCCCGGAAGCGCGCAACAGACGACACTCCAGCATCTGCAGTTCGGGGGTATCTTCGACCACCAGTACACTGCCACTGAAATAGTGGGCCGCGTCACTACCCTCATTGCCACCTTGCAATACGGCTTGGTCACTCAATTCAAAGGGGAGTGTCAGCTGGAACCGACTCCCCTGTCCCACTTCACTCTCGACACCGATCTCTCCTCCCATCAACCCGGCCAGCGTGTTGGAGATGTGCAACCCCAACCCCGTACCCCCAAAACGGGCCGAAGTTGCCCGGTTCGCCTGCTCAAACGGTTTAAACAATCGTTCTACCACCTCTGACGGCATACCGATTCCACTGTCTTCCACTAGAAAGTGGATCTTGGTCTGCTTCTGATTCACCCACACTTTCAACTGCACTCTGCCCTGCTCCGTGAATTTCAGGGCATTGCTCAGAAGGTTGATCAGTATTTGCGCGACCCGACGTCCATCACCACGCAGCTGATGACTCAACTCCGGCTGCTCAATCTCGAACTCCAACCCGACCTCTTCTGCCTTGTGATGGAAGATGTGCCAGATCTCATCCAGCAGTGTGTGCAGATCAAACTCGGTATGGCTGATCTCAAACTTGCCCGCCTCAATCTTGGAGAGGTCAAGAATGTCATTCACCAGTGCCAGCTGAGTACGACCGGAGATTTCAATGGAGCGCAACATCTTGCTCTGCTCCGAATCGGGCTCCGACTCCATCACATCAGAGAGCATCTCGCTATTGCCAATGATCGCCGTCAATGGTGTACGCAATTCATGGCTGATGGAGGCAATAAACTGATCTTTGGCCTGACTGACACGCTCCGCCTCTTCCGCCCGCAGCTGATCGGCCAGATCATGCACCATTAACATGGTGCGCCGTTCTTCCAACTCGCTGGAGCGAAGCAGTGAAACACGAATATCAACAGGAACAGCATCTCCGCCCTCTTTGAGGATAAAGTGCTGCCCATTGGTCAACGGTAGTGGTGCATCATTGAAGAGCATATGCAGTGGCTGTCCCACCAGATCCTCTCTCCCTCTCCCGCTCATCTGCTCAATCTTCGGATTGATCCGTTCGATCACACCGCTTTGATCGACCACAATCAGCCCCTCATTCATCTCCTCAAGCACCTGCCGGGTCTCTGCCTGACTCGACAACAGTGCTTCAGTCTGTTGCTGAACCTTTTGCTTCAACGTCTGCTGGGCCTGCTCCAGATAACGCCGCGCCTCCAGCAACTGCTGCCGCTCACTCCAGCTATTTCCCAGAGAGAGTGTCAGTTGGATCAACTCATTATGATCCACCGGCTTTTTCAGAAATTCAAAATTGAGTCCGATACGGCTGCGCACCTCTTCCAGATCGTAATCCATGTAGGCGGTAATCAGCACAATGCGCACATCCCAATCCACACTACGAATCTTCTCCGCCGTCTTCAGACCATCCCAACCGGAGGGCATGCGCATATCCAGCAGAATAATAGAGTAGGGTTCCCCTGCCTCTCTGGCGGCAATCACCTTGTGATATCCCTCTTCGCCACCCATGGCATGATCCAGCCGAAACAGAGTAGCCTCTTGCCGCTGTGCGCGATCCACTCCCATTGATTCGAGTGCATCAATCACCTCATTCAACCGCTGGCTGTTCTCATCCGCCAGGATTGAGGTATAGGTGTCATGTATCTCAGGGTCATCATCAATCGACAAGACCCGCCATACCGTTGCAGATGGAGCCTCAGATGGGTACAACATGGGCTCCTTCATCTCTGCTGATCGAGTGCCGGACAACAGACCAAACCACAAAGCGTGGCACAACAATGCTCTGGATCCTCATCAACACCCTCCTCACTCATTTCAAATAGCTGCCAAAAAATGGAAACAGCTTATAAGCACATATTTTAAAAGGAATTATTATAATCTTTAATAGACAATAACTGTTTCCATATGCTAACGTAAAACTGATTGACAGTGCAAATTCCAATACATAATTTTTATCGTCTTGGCAGGGGGGCTTGAAACATCTTGAGGGGATCTGAACGCGCGTTCTCACTCTTCCACCATCAGCTACGAAGTAATCTGCTTGCGTTACTGGTTGCACTAACCGCAATCGGTGGCGGCATCTACTACCTGTCTGAAGAGGCACTGATCAAGAACGTTGAAAACAATCTGCAATATCATGCCGATTTCCGCAAAGAGCGAGTGCTCTCCCTGTTTGAGGAGCAGAAGCAGTGGGTCAGAGAGGTCTCAGACAATTCCGGACTTTCGGTACTCTCCGAAAAGCTACTCAACAGTTATCTGGTCGACGGCATCGATTCCAGTGTGTATCAGGAGTACCGTGACTACTTTCGTTCTGAGTTCCAGACCCTGCTTATCTCACAAGGCTCATCAGACCTGTTTCTGATCACTCCGGAGGGTGAACTCGCCTTCTCCCTCCGCCCGATGGAAGAGGAGATCGGCATCGACCTCAGCAGTAATGGGTTTTATGGCGAGACTTCACTCTCCAGATTGATCACTGAGACTCTGAAGTCCGGGCAACTCTCCATCTCTCGCTATGGAAAGATTGAACAGGTGGAGGATTCCACCGTTTTGATGGGGAGCCCGATCACCTCCTCCTTTCCTGGTGCAGAGAATGAAATTATCGGCATCCTGGTACGCCCGTTTGCACTGAAACGTCTGCACACGCTTCTAAAGAGCTATGAAGGGCTGGGAGAGACCGGAGAGGCGGTCATTGCCCAGTGGCGTGGTGAAGGGCTGGGTTCTGGAGTCAACTTCATCAGCCATTTCCGTTTTAGTGAGGCCGCCACACCGGATGAAGCCTGCCAGGAGAAGCGGAGAACACAACCCCGACTCTTCCCTGTACTGCACGCATTGAGCAGAACCAATGGCGCTGGCTGGATGATCGACAACAGCTGTAACCCCGTTTATGGGGTCTGGACCTGGATTCCGGAACTGGAGTGGGGCATGGTAGTGAAACAAGATCAGTCAGAGATCATGCAACCGGTCCGCTCCATGCGTAACAACATTCTGCTGACCTTCCCCTTCATTCTGCTATTCCTGGTCTGGATGGTGCATCGTCAGGCCCGTACACTGGCTCAACCAATTGAGCAGTTGATCAACGCCTCTGAATCCGGAGAGATCACCTCACTCAGCAGTAGCCCCATCACCGAGGTCAACCAGCTCACGCTTACACTGCAGCAGATGTTGCTGGTGTTGCAGGCCAATCAGGAGTCTCTGGACAAAAAAGTTCAACTTCGCACATTGCAACTGAAGCAGCAGTCAGGAGAGATGGAGTCGATTCTCACCTCCATCCAGGAGGGGTTGCTGGTCATTGATCAAAACTGCCGAGTGATCCGTGCCAATCAGAAGATTGCGACTCTACTAGGCTACGAACAGATTGATCAGCTTAATGGTATTGCAATCAACACCCTCTTTGTTGATGCCGACATTGATAATGCGGATCTGTTCCGTGCAATCACTGAGACCAACTCTCTCTCAACTGAACGGATGATGCGAAATATCGATGGAGAGGATATCCCGGTACAGATCTCTGTTGCTCAGTTGAAGACAATCGATGACGAACATCATACAGACGGAGCGGTGTTGATTGCTCATGATTTGCGTGAACGAATCCAGGCGGAAAAAGAGCGCACCGAACAGGCAAATCGGCTCTCCTATCAGGAAGGACTTGCCGAGATGTCCACCAATGTGTTGCACAATATCGGCAATGCGATCGCTGGACTCAATGGCCGCGCAGAGGCCATCAGCAGCACACTTGGGCCACTGCAACAGATTCAGCAGCAGTTGGAGCATGCCGGAGAGATTGAGGATCTTCCCCGACTACATCAGGGCATCAAGCAACTATCCTCCATTCTGCAGCAACTGCATGCGGAAAAACTGAACCCCAGCTGCGATGCACTGATCCAGGGAATCCTCCATATCTCGGAGATCATCACCATTCAGCAGCAGATGGCCTTTGGCCGCCCATCGATCAATAGCCGTTTCAGCCTCAAGGAGTCAATACAGAAGGTAATCAGCCTGCATCAGGATAGCAACCAGAAACTGGGCATCACCATCCACCTCTCCATCGATCCTCAACTCAACGAGGTTACGCTGCCCCAGAACCAGTTCATGCAGATGATCGACAATTTGATCAAAAATGGACGTGAAGCCATTAGCGAACAACTGCAGCAGGTGCCCTCTGTCTCACACACCATCCACCTTGATCTGACCGCCAGAGGTGACGACCAATTTCAGTTGGCCATTTCCGATAGCGGGATCGGCATTCCTCATGACCGGCAGCAACAGATCTTTCAGCGCAATGTCACCACAAAAACCAGTGGTACCGGCATCGGACTCCACTCTGTCTCGACATTTGTCCACTCACTGCACGGAACCATCTCCGTCCAGAGTGATGGCCCCGGTCAAGGCTCAACTTTCATTATCCAGTTACCCAGAGATGGTTCCAAAACAACCGACCAATCCCTATGAAGCAGACCACAGACTCCTCCAAAAAACAGTGCCGGATACTTGCCGTTGATGATGAATCAGAGGTACGTCATGCCTATCTTCAGGCACTCACCTTCGACCAGCGTGAGCTGGAGACCACAATCCAGGATGTCTTTAATACCCTTGGTGAAGACACGCAGCCAGAGCATTCAAGTGGGTTCGATCTCTCACTTGCTGACCAGGGCAATCAGGCGATCGAGCTGATGCGACAGGCGTTGGAGGATGGCAACCCTTATACCGTAGCTTTTATCGACATGCGTATGCCGCCAGGTATCGATGGGCTGGAGACGGCAAAGACACTGAGGGCACTGGATGACCGGATCTATATTGTCTTCGTCACCGCCTACTCTGACAGAACCGCCGCAGAGCTGGACACTGTGATGGAGCATGAGATTCTGCTACTGCGCAAACCCTTTGTAAACGAGGAGATCTATCAGCTGGCCCGCAGCCTGAGCCGCAGTTGGCAGAAGGATAGGCGACTGGAGCAGGCACTGCTCAATGCAGAACAGTCCAACCGGGCAAAAGATCAATTTCTGGCCGCCATGAGTCATGAATTCCGCACACCACTGAGCACCCTGCTGGGCTATGGCGAACTGCTCTCCCAGGGCAACCTGAATCAGGATCAGCGCCAGCTACTGGAGCAGATGGAACACGCAGGAAAAAGCCTGCTCTTTCGCATCAATGATGTACTGGATGCAACCAAGCTACAGTCTGGCCGACTTGAACTGCACCCAACACCATTCCAGCTGAGCAAGGTCATTGATGAGCTGCAGAGTGTCTACATCCCTCAATTGCAAGAGCAAGATCTCAAATTCTCCATCCATTGTGATCTGGCCTCACCCGATACCCGGTTCGGAGACCGGGAGCGTCTACTGCAACTGCTATCCAACCTGTTGAGCAATGCCATCAAGTTCACTCCACAGGGAAAAATCTCTCTCACACTGACAGAACCCACAGCAGACACCCTCTCTTTTGTAATAGAGGATAGCGGTATCGGCATGTCAGATACTGTATTGGAGAGCGCATTCCGCCCCTTTGAGCAAGGGGATCAGCGCCTCTCCCGCAGCTACGGCGGTATTGGTATGGGACTCCACATCTCTCTTCAGCTGGCTGAGGTGATGGGGGGAACATTGTCTGCAACCAGTAAAGAGGGGGAAGGCTCCCGGTTTGATCTGCGCCTCCCTCTTCCATGTGAATCCGCAACCACATCTCATGCTGCAATCGGAAGCTCTCCGGAACACCACATGCTCTGCGGCAAAGTGCTATTGGTTGAAGATACACCGGAGATACAGCTGTTGATACAGCGTTTTCTGGAGTCTTCCGGTCTTGAAGTGACCCTTGCTGAAAACGGAAAAATTGGTGTTGAGACTGCACTTTCCACCCAGTTTGATCTGATTTTGATGGATCTGCAGATGCCAATCATGGGGGGGATTGAGGCAACGGATCTGTTACGACAGGTCGGCTATACCGCTCCCATCATTGCACTGACTGCCAACATGACCGACGAACACCGGAAACAGTTCTTCGCAGCAGGTGGCGATGACTTCCTCACCAAGCCAATTGATCAGGAGTCCTTGAGGGAACATCTGCAGAAGTATCTTGATGAAAGTGAAGAAGGACAATCCCCGTCAGACAACGGTCTCCTTATTGATGACTCCCTGGCAACGCTGTTCAAAGAGCGCTGCGCGCATCTGCGCACAGAACTGCTTGATGCATCCGAGCAGCAAGCATGGCAGGATGTACAGGTCATTGCACATACCGTAAAGGGAAGTGGAACCACCTTCGGCTTTCCGGAACTGACCCACATCGGCAGTGCAATCTGTAATGCCGTAATCGAGGGGCAGACAGAAGCACTGCCTGAACTGATTACTGCGCTGGAACAGGAGATGGCGAACGTTGGGTAAGAGCAGGTAAAATACCTGCTTTACACAACATGCAAAGCGAGAACGAGCCGATGTTAAAAACCAACCACTACTTTGATGGAAACGTAGTCTCCATTGGGTTTCAGACAACTACCCTGCCCGCAACCGTAGGGGTGATGGCAGTCGGTGAATATGAATTTGACACCAGCAAGAAAGAGACCATGACCGTGGTCAGTGGTGCGCTCACTGTGAAACTACCCGGCAGTGATACATGGCAGACCTTTGAACAGGGTTCACAATTCATTGTCGAGGCCAATCAACAGTTTCAGCTCAAGGTTGCAGTTGAGACTGCCTATCTCTGCACCTACGAGTGATACCACGTTAACCACCCCCTTCTGAAAAGTAGATTCTCCCCTTCCCATTCTGCTTGGCAATGTACATGGCGCGATCTGCCGCCTGCAACAACTCCTCTTCACTCCTGCCATCCTTGGGGTAGAGTGCCACACCGATGCTGATTCCGATCTGCACTGCGGGTTGCCCCTCCAGTTCGATCGGCCGCTTGATCTCTCTCAGAATGCGTTCTGCAATCTCGCCCACACGCTGCTCCGTGCCAACATGAGAAATCACGATTGCAAACTCATCTCCGCCAATGCGCCCGACAATATCGTTATCCCGAACCTGTCTGGAGAAGACCGCCGAAACCGACTGTAACACCTGGTCTCCAACTGCATGTCCCAGTGTATCGTTGATCTGCTTGAAACCATCCAGATCAAGATAGAGCAGAGCCAGCTGTTCATTGTAACGCTGCGCACGCTCAACCATCTGCTGAAACTGAAATTCAAAGGAGCTGCGGTTGATCAGTCCAGTCAAACTGTCATGGCTGGCAATTTCATCCAGTTCATCATACATCGTATGGATCTGGATCGATGAACGCATCACCCGCTGGTAGACCACCCAGATAATGCTGATCGAGGTCAGCAGAATTGCCGCACCCAATATCCAGAACAGTTGTTTGGTCTGCTGGTAGTTAGCCTCCACATCGGCGGCAATCTCCTCACCGGACTCACGCACCAGCCAACCAATCTCCAACATCCGCTGCCCCAGTTTGGCTCGTGCCGGAATAATCCGCTCGTACATCAAAGTTGCCGCCTCCTCCCTGCTGCGCTCATCCATCTCCAGATCACCCACCATCAGCTCCAGCAGCCGGTTCATCGCCTCCGCACCACTCGCTGCATACATTACAGAATCCGTCAGCGCTTTCTGCTCCTCTCTGCTCAGGTCCATCGCAAACAGCTTCTCTCGTGCAAGCATGAACTTCTCGGCGTCCGCCCGAAACTGCATCATCATCTCATCACGTTCAAACGGATCTTCCTCATATTGCATCAGCATCAGCAGAAGCGCCCGCTCTCGCGATGCATCAAACATGGTCTGTGCCAACTGGCTCTTTACCAGCTTCTCATTGACCACTCGATCCAGCTCTGTTCGTACTGTAAGAATGCCAGAACTGGCCACTGCAACCAGCGCTACCATCAGCACCAGAAGCAGACCAAATCCAACCAGCAATGTGGTATTGGTCTCCTGTAATCTATGCCGCACTACTCTCCTCCACCCCTTCAATAAAAGCGCGCATCTCCAGCTGCTGCAGCAATTCGACCATCTCCATGGTCTTGCGATCCATCTCCATCAGCAGCTTCTTCAGCTGGCCGCTCTTGTCCCCCTTGCGCACTAGCTCAATCAAGCGCTCGGAAAACTGGTGAAACTCCCGATGAGGATCACGCAGCGCCTTGAACTCTGGCCAGTCAGTATAGCGTTCATTGGAGCTGTAGTACCAGCGTCCAAACCGACAGTGGTGGTGGTTCTGTTCCGGTAGGCGGTGAGTCACCCGGGGTTCACCACTCTCCAGTTCAAACTGAATCGACTGCAACTCCTGAAGCAGCTGTCTGCGCCACTCCATATGATCCATCTGCGCCTGCATGATCAGCCCCACAGGAGGGCGATTGAGCAGATGCTGTTCTCGATCCTTCAACAACGCGACCAGCTCAGCCTGCGGCATAGGTCGGGCAATCCAGAACCCCTGCAACTTGTCACACCCTGCACTGGAGAGGAAGCGGAACTGGGTCTCGGTCTCAACCCCCTCAGCCACCACGGCAATACCTAACTGATGCGCCATATTGATTGAGGTCTCTACGATCGTGGTCGCCTTCTGCGACTCGGACATTCTTCCAATCAGATTCCGATCCAGTTTGATGCTGGTAAACGGCCATAGCGAGAGCGTATCAATTGAGGAGTAGCCGGTACCATAGTCATCCATCGCCACCGCCATCCCTGCATCTGCCAGCTGACGGACATTCTCTTTCACCTCATCACTCAGCTGCAGGATACCGGTCTCCAGCACCTCCACCTGAAATGCGGAGGGAACAACCTGTTGCCGTTCCAACTCATCCAGTAGAAAACAGGCGCAATCCTTTCGCTGCAAGCTCTGTGAAGAGAGGTTCATGGAGAGACGCAATGGGGGGCAGCTCTCATGGAGCTCACGAATCGCTTCAACCAGATGAGGAAATTGATCACGGGTAAACTGTTCAATTGTGCCATCTGCTTCCATCTGTGGAATAAAAGCGCCCGGCGGGATCAAACTCCCATCGCTCTTCTGAAAACGGATCAGTGCCTCAACATCGGTTATCCGACCATGATCTGTCGAGATAATCGGCTGAAAATGATAGACAAACTCCCCTTGCTGTTCGCCAAGCGCCTCTAGTACCCCCATTCCCCCACCTGTTTTTGTGTCCTATCTGCCACAAAAGATAGCATAGAAACAGTAGGGAGACATTAACCATCAG
This sequence comes from uncultured Piscirickettsiaceae bacterium, assembly GCA_964416755.1. Classification (GTDB taxonomy): domain Bacteria; phylum Pseudomonadota; class Gammaproteobacteria; genus Thiopontia. The sequence continues at coordinate 26,219 of CAYQFH010000016.1, forward strand.
TTAAGAGATTTCAGTGGATCAACTGCTCCAGAGCCTCTTCATTCAATACCGGTACTCCCAGAGCGACTGCCTTGTCATGCTTTGAACCGGGATCTGCACCACAGATCAGTGCTGTAGTCTTTTTGGATACACTACCGGCAACCTTGGCCCCTCGCTCCTGTAACGCACTTTTTGCCTCTGTACGCTTCATCTTTTGCAATGTACCGGTGATGACATAGGTATGTCCTGCCAGCGGAAGCTCATACGACCCGCCCTCTTCAGGCTTGGGCCACTGTACCCCAGCACTGCGCAAACGCTCGACCACTTCACGGTTGTGAAGCTGCCGGAAGAAGGTGGCAATATTTCCGGCCACAACCGGCCCCACCTCTTCCACCGTCTGCAGTACCTCTTCACTCGCCTCCATCAACGACTCCAAAGCACCGAAGTGGTGGGCCAGTGAACGAGCAGTCGCCTCTCCCACCTCTGGAATCCCCAGCGCAAAGAGCAGCCTTGGCAATGTAGTCTCTCTGCTTTTCCGAATGGCCTGCACAAGGTTCTCCGCTGACTTCTTCCCCATCCGCTCCAGTACAGACAACTGTTCGACCGTAAGCGTAAACAGATCGGCTGGAGTCTCCACCAGTTGCTGTTCGATCAACTGATCCACCAGTTTCTGCCCCAATCCTTCGATATCCATCCCCTTGCGTGAGGCAAAGTGCCGCACCGCCTCCTTGCGCTGTGCGGGGCAGAAGAGTCCGCCACTGCAACGCACCACCGCCTTGTCCGCCTCACGAATGACTCGGGAGTCACAGATCGGACACTGCTGCGGCATCTCCCACACGGTTGCTGAGGATGGATCACGCGCTCCAACCACCCGTACCACTTCCGGAATCACATCGCCTGCCCGACGCACAACCACAGTATCCCCTACCTGCACCGCCTTGCGCCGTACCTCATCCTCGTTGTGGAGCGTCGCATTGGATACGGTCACTCCACCCACCTCGACCGGTTTGAGTCGTGCAACCGGAGTCAATGCGCCGGTGCGTCCCACCTGCAGATCAATCGCCAGCAACTCCGTGGTCGCCTCTTCTGCCGGGAATTTCCAGGCGATTGCCCAGCGTGGTGCACGGGCAGTAAAGCCCAGCACCTGCTGCAATGCAAACTCATTGACCTTATAGACTACGCCATCAATCTCATAGGGGAGCGCCGGGCGCTGTCCCAAAAGCTGCTGGTAACGTGCTTCACAAGCTGCCACATCTTGCACTATCCTCAGTTCCGGTGAAGTTGGAACGCCCCACTGTTTGAGCTGTTCAATCAGTTGATGGTAGTGGGTATAAACCTCTCCCCCCTCAATCAACCCCACCCCATAAGTGATGAATGAGAGTGGACGTTTGGCAGTGATGGTTGAATCTAGCTGACGCAGACTCCCTGCTGCCGCATTGCGTGGATTGGCAAAGCGCTTCTCCCCTTTTGACTCCTGCTGCAGATTAAGCCGGTCAAAATCAGCCTTGGAGATAAAGACCTCTCCCCTCACCTCCAGGCGTTGAGGAATATGCTTCCCCTGCAGCTTCAAAGGGATGGCGCTGATGGTACGAATATTGGCAGTGACATTCTCCCCCTCAACTCCATCTCCACGAGTGGCCCCACGCACTAACACTCCATTCTCATAGAGCAGGCTCAGGGCAAGACCATCCAGTTTGGGCTCCACCACATACTCCACCGTCCCCACACCAGTACGCTCAATGATCCTGCGCTCAAACTCCTCCATCTCCTTTCGATCAAAGGCGTTGTCGAGCGAGGTCATCGGTTGTTCATGGATGACACTCTCAAAGGCGGAGAGGATTGCTCCCCCTACACGTTGTGTTGGAGAGTCCTCTGTTTTCAGATCGGGGAAATTTTGCTCGATCTGTTGCAATTCACGAAACAGCTGGTCATAGACGGCATCACTGATCTCCGGATCATCCAGCGTATAGTAACGATAGTTGTGGTGGTTGAGCTGCTGGCGCAACTCGGCAGCCCGTGATGCCTCCGTTTCAGCGACTACCATTTACGCTCCTGCTGCTCCGCCTTACGACGCTCCAGCTCGCGACAATATTCAAACTCCAACACTTGCTCCCGCATTTGCTGTAAAACACGATTGGTGAGTGGGCGACGCTCTCCATTCATGACCGCCCCTCCCAACCCTATCGCCAGGGAATTGGCAGCCTCCACCAACGCATCAAAACAGACTTTACCCGGATACTCTCTCGGCAGCGTTGAGAACAGTGCAACACCACGTGTCTGCAGCATCGAAATCTTTGACGGATCAAACACGCCCGGATTGAGCACGTTACAGACACTAAACAGCGGAACATCGACCCCCTGCTCAATATAGCGATGAAACATGCGATCCTTCCCGATATGAAGTCCAGAGGCATTGAACTCGCGAAGCAGGTCATTACCCTCAAAGCAATCTCCCTCATTCGCCATCACCGTCAGCACAATGATGAGACCATTCTCCTCTTGCGTCTGACAGGTCGGTTGCTCAAGTGCTGTTCGCTGCTGTACTGCCTGCCCTAGAGCAGAAGATTCAGGATCAACACCGATTGATGGCTGCGCCTGATCAAGATCGATGACCGGATCTTCCTCCTGCTCCCACTCACCAGTATCAATCTGCGCATGGTGATCATACCGTTCCTGGTGAGAAGGAAGCGCCTCCTCATCCTGTTCACTCTTGCCAAACAGTCTATCTAACAGTCCCATTGCACTAGTTTGCCACCATCTGCGCGGCCTCTTCAATATCCACCGCAACAATACGTGAAACCCCCGGCTCATGCATGGTCACCCCGGAGAGCTGGTCGGAAATCTCCATGGTCGCCTTGTTATGGGTGATGAAGATGAACTGCACCCGCTCCGACATGTGTTTGACCATCTTGCAGAAGCGACCGACGTTGGCCTCATCCAGCGGCGCATCGACCTCATCCAGCATACAGAACGGGGCCGGATTGAGTTCGAAGATGGAGAAGACCAGCGCCACTGCGGTAAGCGCCTTCTCTCCACCGGAGAGTAGATGGATGGTGCTGTTACGCTTGCCCGGTGGCTGCGCCATGATGGTGACGCCGGTATCGAGCAGATCCTCGCCAGTCATCTCCAGATAGGCGCGCCCACCACCAAACAGGCGCGGGAAGTTGTTCTTGATGCCGTCGTTGATCTGCTCGAAGGTCTCCTTGAAACGGCTGCGGGTCTCACGATCGATCTTGGCAATGGCCGACTCCAGCGTCTCCAGCGCCTCAACCAGATCACCATGCTGTTGATCCAGATAGGCCTTGCGCTCCGATTCGGTCTGGTACTCCTCGATCGCCGCCAAATTGATCGGCCCCAGCTTCTGGATGGTACGGGCCATCTCGTCTACATCCTGCTGCCACTGGTCTGCACTCGCCCCCTCCGGCATCTCGCGCAGTAGCGTGTCACGCTGATGACCACTCTCCTGCAGCTGCTCATCGATGGTCTGGCGGCGCACCTGAATCTCCTGCCCCTCCAGCAGCTTCTGCTCATGGATAGCGCGCAGCTCCTGCACCTCCTTCTCGGTCTCCATGCGCAGACCATCCTGCTCACGCAGCGTGTGTTCGATCTCCTCCAGATGGCGGCGCGCATCGGTCAATTCGTTCTCCACCACCAGCTGGCGAGCCAGATGCCCCTCCAGCTCCTCCTTCAACTGCAGCAGCGGCTCCTCCAGCTCTTCGATGGTGGCCGCCAGCTCCTGCTTGCGCTCCTCACTCGCCGCCAGCTGCTCCTCCATACGGATCAAGCCGCTACGGGTCGACTCCAGTCGAGTACGGGCCGACTCCACCTGTACGGTGAGACGGTGCAGCTGATCACGCTTCTCTCGCGCCCGGTCACGCGCCCCATCCATCGCCTCGCGCAACGCACCACGCTTCGACTCCATCACCTGGCGCTGAGCATCGCTCTCCTCCATCGCCGCCAGCGCAATCTCCAGTCGAGTGCGTGACTCCAGAATCTCCTCTTCGGCCAGCTGCATCGCCTCTTCTGCCTGCAGCAGCTCTTCCTCGATGCGCGATTTGCGTTGGTTGGCCTGCTCCTGACGCGCCAGCTTGCCGCTCAATTCGGCCTTGTTGGTCGCCAGCTGCGAGGCCTGCTGGTCGATGCTGCGCTGGCTGTTTTCCAGCTGCTGTTCACTCTGCTTGAAGGCCTCACGCCCCGCCTCCAGTTCTGACTCCAGCTGCTCCAGCGTCTCTTCCAGAACTGCAATCTGCTGCTTCAGATCACGAATGGTCTGCTCGCGCTGCAGCACCCCCTCTTCACGGTCATCCTCGCGGATCACCTGCGACCAACCGGCACCGATCCAGATCCCCTCACGGGTAACCAGCGACATTCCAGACTGTAGTTGACTACGGAGTTGTAGCGCCTGCTCCAGCGTCTCAACCCCATAGATGCCATAGAGACGGGCGGCGACTGCGGTATCGGATTCAACCAATGCACTCAGTGGTGTTGCCCCACTCAATGGTGGCTGTTGTGCAATCGCCCCCTGCTGTTCGATAAAACGGGCCTCGCCCTTCTGCAGCTGATCGGCCCGTTGCAGCAGCGGAGTATCCTCAGCGACAGTGACCGCCTCCAGATAGTCGCCCAACACCGTCTCAACCGCACGCTCCCAGCCTGCATCAACCTTGACCTTCTCCGCCAGACGGGGGGCATCGGCGACCCCGCCCTGCTGCAGCCAATCCTGCACACCACGCTTGTCACGCCCCAGCGCATCCTGCTGCAGCGCCTCCAGTGAGGTGAGCCGTCCGCGCAACCGCTGCAACTCTCCACGCTGACCATTGAGCTGATCACCAATCTGGCGGTTGCGTTCACGCTGCTCGACGATGGTCTGGCGCAGCCCGGTGGCCTGCTCGCGCTCCAGCTCCAGGTTCTGCTCCTCCTGTTCCAGTGCCTCCTGCAACAGCGCCAGCTCTTCGCCATCGACCACCGGCAGTTGCGCCTGCTCCTCCTGCAGCCGTTGACGCTGGCGCTCGCTGTTGAGCTGCTGGCGCTCCATCTGTTCGATACGGGAGCGGGCAATCTCGGCATCACGCTGTGGGTTGCTGGCAGAGCGGTTGAACTGCTCCATCTCCGACTGCCACTGGTGCCACGACTGCTCCGCCTCCTCCCAGATGGCGGAGAGTTCAGCGTCCTCCTGCTGTAACAGCTCCAATTCCGGCTCATTATTCTGCAGCGACGCCTCCAATTCGACAATACGCTGCTGGTCGGTCTTCATCACTCCGTTGGTCTCGTGCCAGGAGCGCTCCGCCTTCTGCAAATCGGACTCCATCAGCTCACGCTTCTCTCGCACGCCCTTCAGATTCTGTTCGGTACGGGCGATCTCGGCCCCGATGGCGTAGAAACGGCCCTGTACTTCATTGAAACTCTCATTGGCCTCGTTGTGCTGCTGCCGACCTTTTTCAATCTCGGTCTCGATGCTGCGCTGGTGGGCCAAGCGCTCCTGCACCGCCAACTCTGCCTCGCGCACCACCTGGTCCTGCTGCTTCGCCTTCTCGTCAAACTCCTGCCAGCGCAGTGCCAGCAGTTGCGCCTGCATCAAGCGCTCCTCCTCTTTCAGGGTGCGATAACGTTTGGCAATTTTCGACTGGCGCTCGA
>CAYQFH010000017.1:0-15297 GCA_964416755.1 uncultured Piscirickettsiaceae bacterium
GACCACCGGTGTTGGAGTAGACCTGGGTGTCGAGTACCAGTACCTTGATCGGTACACCCGACGCAAGCGCACGGGAGAGGTTCTGGAAACCGATGTCATACATTGCACCATCACCACCGACCGCAACCACGGGTGGGCAGAGATCCCACTCCTCATCGCTGAACTGCTTCCAGTCGAAATAGGTGAAGTAGGTGCCGTGCTCGATCTCGTCATATTTGCCATCCAGCTCCAGCTTGGCCATGCGGATCGCCTTGAAGCCTTCCGCCATCTTCGCCATGTGCCCTTCGAAGATACCCATCGCAACGGATGGCGCATCCTGGAACAGGTGGCTGGTCCATGGGAACGGATAGGGGCTGAAGGGGAAGGTTGAACCCCACACCGAGGTACAACCGGTAGCATTGATGAAGCCCATGTCGGCACGACCCTGGTGGTTCTTGCCATCGGTGTACTGCCACTTGAGGTGACGCAGCTTCTCCAGCAGTTGGGTGGCCCACTTCAACCATTTCTGATCGACTGGTTGGTTGACAGATGGATCATCGAGCTGTCCGGAGAGGTCACTCAAAGTGAGATCCTTGTCGGCATTGTCATCAACCACCTTGTTGATTGCATCGGCGTTGGAGAGATCCATGCCGGAGGCGAGTTTGAGACGTACATGGGTCTCCAGACGGTTGATCAGATCATCGATCTCGTTGATGTGCTGCTTCACCCGTGGCTGCATCAGTGCAGTCACAGTGCCGGTGAAGAGGTGGATTGCGGTCTTCTCACCACAGCCGAGGCAGGCACCATCACCGGAGATCAGCGCGCTGTAGTTGCGCTTGTCGAGCAGCAGGGTCTCCAGCGCGCCGATCTTCTCTTCCAGATCGTCGATACGGATGAACTCCTCCTTGGTAGTGGGCAGGTCCAGCCAGAAGGCCCAGTCCTGACGCATTTTATCAATCGACTCCTGCGTTTGTGGCTCGGCCACCAGTGCGCCATCATCACAGACCGCGACACACTCCATACAGCCCTTACAGGTATACGGGTTGACGGTGATGGAGAAGAGGCCGCCGGAGTTCTTCTGCTTCTTCTCTTTGTTGAGGTAGTAGGGCTTGGTGATGGAGAACTCGAAGCCACCGATGGTCTCGAGGAAGAGGCCGAACTCCTTCTCCAGCTTCTCCTTCTTGTCGCCTTCGAGGTCGGATTCGCTCAGGGTCTCCAGTACCGCCTGATCCAGCAGCTGGGAGACTACGGCATTCTCGCCCTGGGTCTCGATCAGGGTACGCAGTTTCTTCTCCACGGTGCGGGTCTCACGGCGCAGATGGCTGGTGAGAGTGCCCTTGGTCTCGATGCGCTCAATGGCGGTGTTGAAGACATCGCTGACGCTGTTGACCAGACCGGGAATGGCCGTGTCCGGGCAGGTGGTAAAGCAGTCACCACAGGCGGTGCAGTTTTCAGTGATGAATTTCGGATACTCGAAACGGATCTGGGTCATGTCACGGTAGACTGCAGTGGCTGCCGGTACCAGACTGGTGGCCATCAGTGGGTCGACCAGATTCTCGTTGCCCTGACCATTCATGTAGAAGGAGCCGGTCTGCTCCCAGAAGTGGTGAATATCGGAACGGATCTCATCACCCTTGGGCAGCTGTTTGAGCATGATCGGCAGTTTGGTCTCCTTCTTGATCTGTTGTGCAGCAGAGGTGACCGCCTTGTTGGTGATCTCCACAATCTCGTCAAAGCCACGACGAACCACGCGCAGATTGTCCTGTACCACGTTCTCGCCCTTGGCACCGAATTTGTCGCGCAGCTGCTCCTCAATGGCATCGAAGAGCTGCTTCTCGGTCAGGTTGGCGCGCTCCAGCAGTGGAGAGGCGGCGAAGAAGGCACCCTGGAAGGCGTTGCCCTGCATACGGAACTGCAGATCTGGGTTGGAGGCCTCCTCCTTGGCGATCTTGAATCCATCGACGAAGTAGACACGGATATTGTGGTCAATGACGTACTGCTGGTAGTGGGCAGGAATCTGCTCCCAGACATCGTCGGCGTTATCCAGGTTGCTCTGGATAATGAAGAATCCGCCGTCTTTCAGTCCGTAGAAGGGGTTGGAGTGGAGAAATACGTTGGGGTCTGGCGAGAGCACGACGTCTACATAGTGGTATTCACAGTTGAGACGGATGCGTTCAGGTGCTGCAGAGAGGTAGTAGGTGGTGGGCTGTCCCTTCTTCTCGGAGCCATATTTAGGGTTTGCACGGATGTCATAACCGAGCAGGTCGTAGAGGGTCATCGCCAGGTTCTTACCGGTGGTGATGGCACCCCAGCCACCGACGGAGTGCATACGCATGGTGATTGCACCCTCGGGCAGCAGGTCGGGATTCTCGGAGCCACGGATCGCCAGCTCACCGATATCCGGGTAGTTGTCGAGCAGTTCCTGTTGTCTGATCTCTGCAGTGGGATTGGCCGCTTCGCGGATGAAGTCGACACCGAGGTAGAAGAATTTTTTCTTCTTGCCGTCGTCCAGCATGTTCTCAACGGCACCGATCAGCCCCTCTGGCTGCAGGTCGCGTGAACCGAGGCCATAGCTGCCGGAGTAGAGTGTAGGCATGTCTGTGGTGGCATAGCTCTCATATCTGGCATAGGGCTTGTCACCGTCGGCCAGACCGTTCTCGATGCACTTGGAGAGTGCAGAGCGCACCTCACGGATCAGCGGCAGATCTTCGGCCAGTGGCTGGTCGGTACGCTCCAGTACGGCAACCCCCTTGCGCCCCTTCAGCACCTTGCCGATCAGGTCTCCGGGGAATGGGCGGTAGATGGTCAGATTGACTACACCCACTTTCAGCTTGCGAGTCTCGCGCAGATAGTCGACCACGGCCTGAGCCTGTGTGGTCATGGAGCCCTGACCGAGGATTACATACTCGGCATCCTCCATCTTGTACTCACCGACACGGTGGTACTGGCGTCCAGTCAGCTCGGCATACTCATCCATCACCTGGTCGGTGATCTCGCTGATGTGGTCAAAGAAGTAGGGGCGCTGACCTGCCACCGCCTGCATGTAGGCGTCCTGGTTCTGTACCGTGCCGGAAGTCATCGGGTTGTCGACATCCCATACCTCGGGTACACGGCGACGCTTCTCGCCATAGATCATCTTCTGTGCCGGGGTGGGGCACTCGATAATGTCATCCGGACGGCCGCAGAACTCCTCGACCAGCTCGCGCTCGGGCACCTGCAGTGGCTCGATCAGGTGGGTGGTGAGGAAGCCGTCCTGACCAACCGCGGCCGGGGTCAGGGAGAGCTCGGCGATCTTGCGTCCGATCAGATTGAGGTCCGCTGCCTCCTGGGCATCGGCACCGAAGAGCTGGAAGAAGCCAGTGTCATCGATACAGTGGTAGTCGTCGTGTCCGCAGTGTACGTTCAGCGAGGCCTTGGTGATGGCGCGGGTACCGATATTCAATACGTAGGGAAGGCGCTTGCCGACCGCTGCATAGAGCGATTCATGCATGAAGGCGATGCCCTGTGCCGAGGAGAAGTTGGTGGCGCGCAGACCACTCATTGACATGCCTGCGGTGACCGCTGCAGCGGCGTGCTCGGATTCGGGTTCTACAAAAACGAGTGGTTTGCCGGAGATGTTGACGTGCCCCTTGGCGGTCTCCTCTGCCCAGAACTCACCCATCTGGGTGGAGGGGGTGATGGGGTAGGCACCGGCCGCATCAGAGGCCTCACGCTCACACATGATGACGGCGGTGTTGCCATCCATTGCCATCCGTGTGCCGGGATATTTGACTGCTTTCTCGTTCTTGTCTTTCTTTCCAAACATAGTGATGCCTCTTGTTTTCTATAAAACGGTTTAACCAATAGGTAGGGGTTCTTTTCTGATAATCTTTTTGGCGTCCTTGCCGACGCTGTAGCCGCCCTGCTTTCCGAACCAGACGATGGCTCCGGTGGGGCAGCGTTCGATGGCTACTCTGGACGCAAGGGTGTTTTTGCTGTAGTCAATGACGGCCAGGTTGTCTTTCATTTCAATCAGGCTCTCTGGAGAGTCCTGAACACAGCGTTCGCAGGCGGTGCAGATGACGTCGCACTCTGCCTCGGGTTTGTCACCCTTCTCAAGATTCTTGCAGGCGACAAAGAGTTGGTGGCTGACCGGGTGGATCTCGAACAGATCCTTGGGGCAGACCTCAACGCAGTCACCACAGGCGGTACACTTCTCCTCATCAACTACCGGAAGGCCATACTCATTCATCGAAATGGCATCGAATTCACAGACCACTTCGCAGTCGGACATGCCAAGACAGCCCCAGGTGCAGCCTTTGCCGCCGCCAGAGACCAGTGCAGCGGCACGGCAGCTCTCCATCCCTTCATAGTGGGCACGGATGTGGGCGATGTGGGTACCCCCTGCGCAAGCCAGTCGGGCGACCCGCTTTTCCTGCATCTCCATCTCGGCACCAAGGAAGTTGGCGATGGTCTCCAGAGATTCAGCATCACCGACCGTGCACATGCCGGGGTTCTTGATGTTGGCGATCAGATCTTCTGCGAAGGGGCGACAGCCGGGAGAACCACAGGCACCGCAGTTGGTGTTGGGGAGTAGCTCTTCGACAATATCGATACGAGGGTCTTCCTCGACATGGAGCTTTTTGTTGGCGATGGCCAGTAGCAAAGCCAATGTGCCGCCCAGGCCCAGCATGAAGAGAGTGGCCAGTGGCACGGTAGGGAGTTGGTTGATAAAGTCCATCAGGCTTTCAGCTCCCTATTCCACTCGATACCGAATTCATACTGTAGAATCTCCTGCATCGAGGCTGGAGTGAGCGGTGTTGCATCGGCCAACTCAATGGCTCGTGTAAGCTGACTGGTTGCCCAATCACTGCCTCGGCAGTATTTGGCCTCAATCAATTCCCTCCCGAATTGGAATAGTTGACTGTTTCCCATGGTTTTAATTAATGGATTCCCATCTTCTTATTAATATTTTTAATTTTCACAAATTCTATGTGGAGACTTGACTATTTATCCATTGAATAGTATCAATTCCGTATATTGAAGAAATAAATATAAAAGGAGTGGGGGAATGAAGAGTGGCAAGCAGGTCTACTACAAGAAGGATCGGCTGAAAAAGTTGCGTGCCTTCTGTGCCACGGCACAGGTTGGCAGCTTCAGTGGTGCAGCGACCCATCTCAATATGAGCCAGCCCACCATTTCACTGCAGATTCAGGCGCTGGAGCAGGAGTTCGAGGTGATTCTGTTCGAACGCAAGGGATCGCGGATCAAACTGACTCCGGAGGGGGAGATTCTCTATCGTCTGGCACAGCCGCTGGTGCAGGGAATGGACAAGCTGCATGAGACCTTCACGGCGCACTACGGCAAGATGGACGCGGGGGAGTTGACCATTGCGGCTGGTGAATCGACTATCCTCTATGTGTTGGCAGATCCGGTACGCAAATATGCTGAGGCCTATCCCGGTATCCATCTGACCTTGGCCAATGTGACCGGGCGAGATGGTCTGCAGATGCTGCATGCCGATGAGGCGGATCTGGCCATCGGTTCGATGTTGGAAGTGCCGGATGAGATTGTCTATGAGCCGATTGTCACCTACAACCCCACTCTGATTACCCCGCTTGACCATCCGCTCGCCAAGAAGAAAAAAGTGACGCTGGAGGATGTCAGCCCCTATGGACTGATTCTGCCACCACGCCACCTCAGTACCTGGCGTATTGTGGATATGGTCTTCCGTCAGAATGATCTGGAGTACAGTGTTGCGCTGGAGGCGGGCGGTTGGGAGATTATCAAGAAGTATGTCGAGATTGGTATGGGTATCTCCATTGTCACCGATGTCTGTCTGACAGGGGATGAAAAGGTGGCGACCTTCCCTCTGGATGACTACTTCCCCAAACGTACCTATGGCATTGTACGCAGAAGAGGACGTTTCCTCTCGCCACAGGCGATCCGCTTCATGGAGATGATTCGTGCCTATTACCGTGATGCTTCGTGATTGAGAATGGCGTGGAAAAGAGGGGAGTTGAGCTGTAGGCTTTTGTAGGAAAACTTTTATGCCCTGACCTAAAATGGGGGAATGGAGATGTCAGAGATCAGTCATTCGGAGCTTGAGACGGAACAGTATTCGATTGTAAATAATCGGGTGCTGGTGGTCGATGATGATCCGGATGTACTGCAGACCTACAGGGATATACTGGATTCCACGACATTCAGCCTGGATGACTTCTCCTTCATTGAGTTGGAGGGAGGAGATCCAGCCAACGAGCCGGTTGAATTTGAGGTGGACTCGGTCAATCAGGGCAGAATGGCTGTGGAGCGTATTCGTGAATCCATGGAGACAGCAAATCCCTATGCTGTCGTTTTTCTTGATATGCGGATGCCCCCGGGGATCGATGGTCTGGAGACTGCGCGACGTATTCGTGCACTGGATGATGATGTCTATCTTGTCTTTGTGACCGCCTACTCGGATCACTCGGTAGATGAGATGCAGGATGTGTTGCATAAAAACACGCTACTGCTGCACAAGCCGTTCCATCGTGATGTAGTGCTGCAGATGGCAAGGACACTCTGTATCAGTTGGGCACGTGAACAGTGTTTGACGCTTGCACGGCAGCGCCTCAGTCACCTCTCCCAACAGATGGCGGATCAGATTACTCATGACTCCCTGACCGGGCTATACAACCGCTACTATCTGGATCGGCAGATCGAGATTGAGATCAGGAGAGCACGAAGAGAGCAGCAGCCACTGGGGGTGTTGATGCTCGATATCGACTGGTTCAAACTCTACAACGACCAGCATGGGCACCTGATAGGAGATCGTGCGCTACAGCAGATTGCAGCAGCAATGATGCGGGTGGTGCGGAGGCCTGCGGACTTTGTCGCGCGTTACGGAGGAGAGGAATTTTGCGTTGTTCTGCCGAATACGGATCTCGCTGGTGTTGAACGGGTTGGTGAGCTGATTTGTGAAGCTGTCAATCAGTTGGCGCTGGTTTTTGAGGATGATACCGATGCCGCTACTCCCCATTTGACCATCAGTGTGGGTGGAGTGAGTCGTATTCCCCTTCCCGCAGATCGAGATACGGCACTGGTTGATGAGGCGGACCAGAGGCTCTATCTGGCCAAAAACAGTGGCAAAAACCGGGTGATTGTCTGATTGCTGACCGTTTGGAGTGGTGTGTCAACGCTTGTACAGATAGCGTTGCAGCAACCGGGTGAGTTCCTGTCGATCAATCGGTTTGGAGAGGAAGTGGTTGCCTCCAACCTGATCAAAGGCATCCCGGTGTTTTTGCAAGACGTTTGCAGTTAGAGCAACGATCGGGGTCGAGGTATCAAAGGTTCTGATCTGCCGAGTTGCTTCAATTCCGTCCATCTCAGGCATCTGCATGTCCATCAGAATCAGATCAAAATTTCCTGCTCTGGACTGTTCCAGCGCCTCTGCACCGTTGTTGGCGGTAGCTACAGTAAGTCCCATGGCTTGCAGGATCTTCTGGATCAATAGCTGTAGTTCAGGGGTATCTTCTGCCAACAGAATAGTCCCTTCAAACAGTTTTGCAGGCGCTTTTGCTCTACTCTTGTCGGCTTCGACCTCTCGTTGACTCTTCTGTTGTAGCTGCTCTCCGATGCGGTAGGGGAGCTTCAGAGTGAAGGTGGAGCCGTGATGTTCCCGGCTCTCTACTTCGATGGTTCCATCCATCAGTTGTGCCAAGTGGTGTGAAATGTAGAGGCCCAATCCGCTACCGCCAAAGCGGCGGGAAATGGAGCTGTCGCCCTGCTCAAAACGCTGGAACAGTCGCTTGAGAACCTCCTCAGGCATGCCGATGCCGGTATCTTCAATGCAGTATGCGATCTGTTGTCCAGTAAAGGAGACGGAGAGTGTGACCTTCCCCTGTTTGGTGAACTTGACGGCATTACCGATCAGGTTGATGAGGATTTGGGTGATACGTTGCGGGTCACCGATCAGATGATGGGTAAATGGTTGATCGACTTTGATCTCGAACTGCAGTGGTGTGTTCTGTATCGGAGCGGTGAAGATCTGGGCAATGGTTTTCACCAGCGTGTCTGGGTTGAACGGTTTTTCATCAATTGTGAATTTACCCGACTCGATTTTGGAAAGATCGAGAATATCGTTGACCAGAGCCAGCTGCTGTCGTCCGGAGCTCTCGATGGAGTCGATGAATGACTTGGCCTCGTCGCTGTTGTTCAGTTCGGCCAGCATCTCGCAGTTGCCGATGATGGAGGTGAGCGGGGTCCGTAATTCGTGACTCATGGAGGCGAGAAACTCATCCTTGCTGTGGCTTGCCTGCTGTGCATCGTTCAGCGCTTCACGTAGCTGCTGGTCGATCTCCAGGCGTTTGCTGATGTCGCGGAAGACTGCGACAGAGCCGCTGACTACACCACCACTGCTCAGGGGAGCGGCGCTCAGCTCAACCGGGATGAAGTGGCCGTCGCGGTGCTGGAACCACTCCTGCTCGGAGTGATAAGAGGTTCCATTGGTGATGCTCTCTATGGTGGGGCACTCCGTTTGGGGGATGTGACTACCATCCGGCCGGATTGCATGGGCCAGTTCATGGAAATTTTTGCCAATAATCTCATCTGCGCTCCAGCCCAGAATCTGTTCAGCAGCCTGATTGATGAACATGAGATCTCCCGATTGATTGAGTGCGTAGACCCCGTCATCCATGCTTGTGGTGAGGTTATCGGAGAAGTGCCGCTCTGCCGTAAGTGCGTTGTAGCTCTCCTTGAGCTGGTGTTGAGTATCCTTTATCGAGTCCAGCAGGGTGCTGATTTCCCCTTGGTTGTAGGGTGTCTCGATATTCTGTTCAAAATCACCGGTACCGATGGCCTGTAGCTGTTGAACTGCGTTGCGTACTCCCATAAACAGACGTTGCATATAGTAGAAGACTACGGCCAGCGCGAATATCAGCGAAAACAGCACCAGAATAATGGTCCAGAGGCTATCCAGCTGCTTCTCCCGTATCTCCTGTTGAATGGTGGATTTGGTGTTGGCAAGGATGTCCATCGCCAGCAGGTGAAGCAGGTAGACTGGCTCGGAGGCCTCCTCAAAAAAGAGTTCCGGGCTGAGGCTGACGGTGGCAGCATCGATCAACTCCCACTCGACCAGATCACGCACCTCCTGAATTTCGCCAACCAACTCCATCATGATGGAGAGGGTGCGTTCAGTCAGAATGTGCTGCTCCTCATTGAGTGAGTCACGTAGCTGTATAAACTGGTTCTCGGAGTCCCACAGAGTACGCTCAATCCGTTTTAGCAGCGGGTCATTTTGGTCGTAGTAGAGGGTGGAACCAGGCTGCTGGTTGGCAGCGGCCCGGGCAAGAAATCCGCTGCCTGTACCGCGCAGTTGGGCAATGACCTCCCGTAGACGGGGGATATCTCGTAACAGCAGACGCTGATGGCCGACACGTTCCGGCAGCAACCGCTCCAGCAGGCTGTTGAGATGGCTGATCAGGTCATTCATCCGGGTAAAACTGAATGCCTCTCCCTGCTGCTCCAGCCATAGCTCTTCGATACGGTGAAGGGTGTCGTTGATCTCCCGGTTGATCGGCAGTTTTGTGGGTAGCTGGCTCTGCAGGTTGTGCATCTGTTCAAGTTCTTCATCCACCATCTGCTCCAGCGTGGTGAGATGCTCCTCGGCCAGATCGTAGTGGCCGGGGTAGTGGCTGGAGATCTCGCGTAATCCACGATACTGTGAGGTGTGATCCAGCATCCTGTAGATTGGGGTTACCCACTCGAGCATCTGCATGTGCAGTGCCAGTGTGTCAATCTCGCTCTTTTTTGCCCACAATGTCTGGGCAAACAGAATTAATAGCGGTAGCAGGAGGATGCCTCCACTCATCATCAGTGAACGCCCGATACCTCCTTTGGGAAAATGTTGAATAACGGCTTTAATCATGGATCGGGAAACTGTAACATATTTTATATGTGTGATCGGGGTGCTGTGCTGGTTCAATAGTAGAGTAGTACAAAGGGGAATGCGAATGAAAACAGGGGGTTTACTACTGTTCTTGATATTGCAGAGCGTTGTAGTGTTTGCGATGGATGAGACAGGGGTAGTGCGTTCTCAATTCCCCGATGTTCCGGTGATTACGCTGCAAGAGCTGGAGCATGAGTACAATAGCGATATCGTGATTGTGGATACGCGTACCCGATTTGAGTATGAGACGATCCATATCAACAAGGCGGTTCGGGTACCCGTCTCCAGCAAGAGCTTTCTCAAACTGTTGGAACGTTACGTACCAGATCTGAACACCAGGGTTGTGTTCTACTGTAATGGGGGGAGTTGTTCCAAGAGCTTTCGTGCAGCAGAATTGGCAATCAAGGCGGGATACCGTAACGCTTACAGCTTTGCGGCAGGTATCTTTGCCTGGGCAAAGGCCCATCCGGATCGCACCACACTGCTGGATGTGACCCCGATGGATCAGTCGCAACTTATTTCAGAGGTCGATTTTGAAGAGCATACGATCTCCTATGAGCAGTTTTTGCAGCGCCTTTCCGGTGATCCCTCTTCCATCGTGGTTGATGTGCGTGATGCGACACAGCGACGCAACAGTGATGGCACCCGAAATGACTTCCCCAACTTGCCAACGCTGGATCGCAAGCGCCACCAGATACTCAATCTGGATCTGTTTAAACGACGATTGGAACAAGGGGAGTATCGTGGAGAACCGCTTCTGATCTTTGATGCTGCCGGGAAGCAGGTGAAGTGGTTGCAGTATTCACTCGAAAAGAGTGGTTACCGGAACTACTTTTTTCTCGATGGCGGAATCTTCTCGGTGACGGATGTGGTGCATCACTAATTCAGGATTTTCCTGATATTGTCGACATTTTCAGGGTGAATAAAATATAGAGGATATGGATGTAAAACAGGCTTTGTCTGAACGTAGATCGGTACGTGCGTTTAAAGATCGGGCGGTCGAGGAGGAAAAGATCCGGGCGCTGCTGGATGCCGCACGGCATGCCCCCTCCGGGGGCAATACTCAGCCGTGGAAGGTGGCGGTGGTCACTGGAAGGCAGTTGCAGCAGGTTACCGGTGCGATGGAACAGGCCTTTCGGGCGGGCGAGAAAGGGAAGATGGACTATCAGTACTACCCGCTGGTGTGGCAGGAGGAGTACAAGGAGCGGCGCAAGGCATGTGGACTGCAGATGTACCAGGCGCTGGAGATCTCGCGCGAAGACAAACAGCGGCAGATGGATCAATGGGCAGCCAACTATCGAGGCTTTGATGCGCCGGTGATCCTCTTCTTCCTGATGGACGGGGTGATGGAGACCGGTTCCTTCCTGGATTACGGTATGTTTATCCAGTCGGTGATGCTCGCGGCTCAGGAGCAGGGGTTGGCTACCTGTCCACAGGCGGCTCTGGCAGAGTATCCGCAGATTGTGAAACAGCAGCTGGGCTATGCTGAAGATACTGTGTTGCTTGCTGGTATGGCGGTGGGGTATGAGGAGCAGGGGGCGCTCATCAACAGCTATCGTACTCCGCGTGAAGCGGTGGATGGCTTCACGACATTTTTCCAGTAGAGAATCAGTAGAGACTGAACCACTTGACGAGACTCCCTTGGGACGATACCTTAAAAGCAGGATTGTCGACAATCCTGCTTTTTTATGGGCGGGGTTCGGCACTATTCACAGAAAAACCGGAGAGAAGGAGAAGCACGTCATGAATTATCAGCAGACCTATCAGCAGTCAATGGAGGATCCTGAAGGATTCTGGGGAGAGGCCGCCAAACTGATTGACTGGGACAAGCCGTTTGACAAAGTGCTGGATGACTCCAATGTACCCTTCTACCGCTGGTTTCAGGGCGGTATGCTCAACACCTGTTACAACGCCATTGATCGCCATGTCGAGAACGGGCGTGGAGAGCAGGCGGCACTGATCTACGATAGCCCGGTTACCGATACAACACAGACTTTCAGTTACGCCGAGATGCAGGATCAGGTCGCACATCTGGCGGGCGCACTGCAGGCGCAGGGGGTGGAGAAGGGGGATCGTGTACTGGTCTATATGCCGATGATTCCACAGGCGGTGATAGGGATGCTTGCCTGTGCCCGTATTGGTGCGGTCCATTCGGTGGTATTTGGAGGCTTTGCGGCCAAGGAGCTGGCAACCCGTATCGAGGATGCCAAGCCGAAAATGGTGCTCTCCGCCTCCTGTGGTATCGAAGTGAGCCGGGTTATCGAGTACAAGCCACTACTGGATGAGGCAATTGAACTCTCCAGCCACAAGCCGGAGAAGACCCTGATCTTTGCCCGCCCACAGGCAGAGGCGAAGATGATCGAGGGGCGTGATCTCGACTGGGTTGCTGCCTGTGAAGCGGCAGACCCTGCAGCCTGTGTCTCGGTCGCGGCAACCGATCCACTCTATATCCTCTACACCTCCGGTACTACCGGTGTACCCAAAGGGGTGGTGCGTGACAATGGCGGCCATGCGGTGGCGATGCAATGGAGTATGCAGAACATCTACGGCATGAAGGCGGGAGAGGTGTTCTGGGCCGCCTCTGATGTCGGTTGGGTTGTGGGCCACTCCTATATTGTCTATGCGCCACTGCTGAACGGAAATACCACGGTGGTGTTCGAGGGCAAACCGGTCGGTACCCCCGATCCGGGCGCCTTCTGGCGTGTCATCTCCGAGCACAATGTCAGCGTGATGTTCACTGCACCGACCGCTTTCCGTGCAATCAAGAAGGAGGATCCCAATGGGGAGTACCTGAAGAAGTACGACATGCCCAACTATCGTGCACTCTTCCTGGCCGGTGAGCGCTGTGATCCCGATACGCTGGAGTGGGCGCAGGATATGCTGAAGGTACCGGTGATCGACCACTGGTGGCAGACCGAGACTGCGTGGGGTATTGCTGCCAATTGTCTTGGTATCGAGCAGCTGCCGGTCAAGGCGGGTTCTCCCTCCTGTGCGGTACCCGGCTACAACATTCAGGTGTTGAATGATGATGGAGAAGAGGTGGCCGACGGGGATATCGGCAGCATCATGATCAAGCTGCCGATGCCTCCTGGCTGTCTGCCCACCTTGTGGAACAATGATGAACGTTTTGTGGAGTCCTATCTCAGTGCCCATGAGGGCTACTACCTGACCGGTGATGCCGGTTACAAGGATGAGGATGGCTACCTCTGGGTGATGAGTCGCATCGATGACATTATTAATGTGGCAGGGCATCGCCTCTCCACCGGTGGTTTTGAGGAGGTGATCGCCTCTCACCCCGATGTTGCGGAGTGTGCAGTGATTGGTGCTGCGGATGCACTCAAGGGTGAACTTCCGGTTGGACAGATTGTCCTCAAGGCGGGTGTAGATCGCCCACATGATGAGTTGATTGGTGAGGTGGTGCAGTTGGTGCGTAATAAGATCGGACCGGTAGCCGCCTTCAAGAAGGCGGTAGTCGTGGCCCGCCTGCCCAAGACCCGTTCCGGCAAGATTCTGCGAGGGACTATGAAGAAAATTGCGGATAATCAAGAATATAAGGTTCCTGCCACAATCGATGATCCGGCCATTCTGGATGAGATCAAGCAGGCACTGCAGACTATTGGTTATGCAAATGGATAAATTGTCGACAATCTTTATTGACAAGCCGAGTATATAGCGGATATTATCGGTTTGGGATTTAAATATGTCGACAATTAAAGCGGAAACATCAGAGGCAGTCACCGTAGCGGATCGAGTTTTTGATTCACTCTGTGATGTCATTGTGACCGGAGAGATCGCTCCCGGAAGCAAGATCAGTGAGCCGGAACTGGCGAAACGATTTGATGTGAGCCGTGCCTCACTGCGTGAGGCGATTGGTCGGCTGGAGGCTTGCAATCTGGTCAGTCGTCGCCCCAATGTGGGTGCCCGCGTGGTGGAGCTCTCGCTTGACGAGTTGCTGGAGATCTATCGGGTGCGTGAAGCGTTGGAGGGGATGGCGGCCCGATTGGCTGCAGAGCAGATGAGTGAAGCGGAGTTGGAAGAGCTGGGGGCGTTGCTGGCGGATGAGCAGCAGTTCGACCCCAATGACATCAACCACGATTTCCACTATGCCATCGTGCAGGGGGGGAAGAATCAGCGTCTGGCTCACCTGCTCTGCGATGATCTCTACCACCTGATGCGGATGTATCGTTATCAGTTCGGGCGTGACAGTGGTCGTGCTTCCACTGCTTCAAAAGAGCATGGACTGATCTTTGATGCGATTCGTGATCGTGATGGAGAGATGGCTGAACTGCTGATGCGTCGACATATTCGTAAATCCCGTCAACATATTGAACAGATGATCGAGGAGAGGGCAGAGCAGTAAGCTGCTGCAGCCCGGTTCTCAACAACAGACGGAGCCTGAATAATGAGTGACATGACCCCCGGACAACGACTGCGACAGGCAGTGGCAGAGAACAATCCACTGCAGGTACTCGGTACCATCAACGCCTACAGTGCAATGATGGCGGACAAGAGTGGTGCCAAGGCGATCTACCTCTCCGGTGCCGGTGTGGCCAACGCCTCTTACGGACTGCCTGATCTGGGCATGACCTCACTCAGTGATGTATTGACCGATGCGCGCCGTATTACTTCTGCCACCGATCTGCCACTGCTGGTGGATGCCGATACCGGTTGGGGTAGCGCCTTCAACATCACCCGTACCATCAAGGAGATGATTGCGGCTGGCGTGGCGGGTGTCCATATTGAGGATCAGGTACAGGCCAAGCGCTGTGGTCACCGCCCAAACAAGGAGATCGTCTCTCAGCAGGAGATGGTGGATCGGATCAAGGCTGCGACTGATGCACGTACCAATGATTTTGTCATTATGGCCCGTACCGATGCGTTGGCGGTTGAGGGAATGGACTCTGCGATTGAGCGTGCCAAGGCCTGTGTCGAAGCGGGTGCAGACATGATCTTCCCTGAGGCGATGAATACCCTGGAGCAGTACAAGACCTTTACCGACGCGGTGAATGTGCCAGTTCTGGCCAACATCACCGAGTTTGGTGCAACCCCACTGTTTACCACCGAAGAGCTGGCTGGCGTAGGCGTCAAGCTGGTGCTCTACCCACTCTCCGGTTTCCGTGCGATGAATGCGGCGGCACTCAATGTGTTCAAGCACATCATTGCCGATGGTACCCAGCAGAACGTGGTCGACACCATGCAGACCCGCGCCGAGCTGTATGAGTTCCTCGACTACCACAGTTATGAGCAGAAATTGGATTCACTGTTTGCCGAAGGCAAAGAGAAATAGTAACCGTACAGAAACGATCTAAACGATTCCTGACAGGAGAACAAACTATGGGATTGAATGATTCAGCGGCCACCTCTGCAGAAGGGGCGGCACCAAAGAAAAAGAAGAAGTCGGTTGCGCTCTC
>CAYQFH010000017.1:15397-31738 GCA_964416755.1 uncultured Piscirickettsiaceae bacterium
GGGCATGATATCGATGCGGCCCGTGCCATTGGGGATCGCATGATTGCCTGCTTCGGCTCCATCCTCGCCTACTGGTGGCATTATGCGCAAAGTGGTACGCGCATTGAGATTGAGACCGACGATGACTCTATTGGCGGTCACTTCCTCCATCTGCTGCATGGCGAAACACCGACGGATTCTCAGGTACGTGCAATGCACACCTCGCTTAACCTCTATGCCGAGCATGAATTCAATGCCTCCACCTTTACCGCGCGTGTGGTAGCGGGTACCGAGTCTGACATGCACTCTGCGATCACTGCAGCCATCGGCGCGCTGCGTGGGCCCAAACATGGTGGTGCCAACGAAGCGGCGTGTGATATCCAGATGCGCTATAGCAGTGCAGATGAGGCCGAGAGCGATATCCGTGAACGTGTCGCCAACAAGGAGATCATCATCGGCTTTGGTCATCCGGTCTACACCGTGGGCGACCCACGCAATGAGATGATCAAGGGCGTGGCCAAATCTCTCTCCGAAGAGAAGGGCGACATGACCATGTATGAGGTGGCAGATCGCCTGGAGACGGTGATGTGGGATCTGAAGAAGATGTTCCCCAACCTCGACTGGTTCTCTGCGGTCTCCTACCACATGCTGGGGATTCCCACCTCGTTCTTTACGCCGATCTTCATCATGTCGCGTACCACCGGTTGGGTGGCGCATGTGATCGAGCAGCGTATCGACAAGAAGATTATCCGTCCCAGTGCCGAGTACACGGGGCCGGAAGAGCAATCCTGGGTACCCATCGAGGAGCGCTCATAACCCTTTACTCCTCCCCCCTGGTAGTGCCCTCCCTGAATGTTTCACAGGGCACTTTTTTAAATGAACACCACAGAGGAGACAGAGTGCATGGGGCACATTACAGCAAGAATACCTGGGCAAATTGTTCTCCTGTAATGAACAACTTCCTCCCTGTCTCTGTGCGCTCTGTCCCCTCTGTGGTGATCTGAATAATGGAAGATAACATGAGTACAAATCAAGTAGAAAGTAACGTCCGTCCTGATACCGATCCAGAATTGGTCGCAATGGCTGACTATATGTGTGACTATGAGGTTACCTCGGAAGAGGCGCTCGATACTGCACGTAACAACCTGATGGACAGCCTTGCATGCATGTTGATGGCACAGAAGTTCCCTGAGTGTAACAAGCATCTCGGTCCAATCGTTCCCGGTACCGTTGTACCCAATGGTGCCCGTGTTCCCGGTACCCAGTTCCAGCTGGATCCTGTCAAGGCGGCCTGGGATATTGGTGCACTGGTGCGTTGGCTCGACTTCAATGACACCTGGTTGGCGGCAGAGTGGGGCCACCCCTCCGATAACTGGGGTGCTGTGTTGGGTCTGGGTGACTACCTCAGCCGCAAGGCGGTTTCCGAGGGCAAGGCGCCGATGACTATCGGTCAGCTGTTGAAGATCATGGTCAAGGCACATGAGATTCAGGGCGTACTGGCGCTGGAGAACAGCTACAACAAGGTTGGTCTCGACCACGTATTGCTGGTCAAGGTCGCTTCTGCCGCCGCCGCAGCGATCATGTTGGATCTGGATAAGGATCAGGTGCTGGATGTGCTCTCTCACGCTTGGGTAGACGGTCAGTCTCTGCGTACCTACCGCCATGCACCGAATGCCGGTTCACGCAAGTCGTGGGCGGCGGGTGATGCCTCCAGCCGCGCAGTACGTCTGGCGATGATCGTTGCCAAGGGGGAGATGGGGATGCCCAGTCCACTGTCGGCACCCACCTGGGGCTTCTATGATGTACTGTTCAAGGGCAACAAGTTCCAGTTTCAGCGTGACTACGGTACCTACGTGATGGAGCAGGTACTGTTCAAGATCTCCTTCCCTGCCGAGTTCCACGCACAGACTGCGGTGGAGTGTGCACTGAAACTGCATGAAGAGATGAAGGGACGCATCGATGAGATCGACCGTATTGAGCTGAGTACACAGGACTCTGCCATCCGCATCATCTCCAAGCAGGGACCACTGCACAACCCGGCGGACCGTGACCACTGCCTACAGTACATGGTTGCTATCGGCTTGCTCCACGGTGAGCTGAAGGCAGAGCACTATGAGGATGACGTAGCTGCCGATCCACAGGTCGATCAGTTGCGTGAGCTGATGGTGGTGCAGGAGGATGAGCGCTACTCTACCGAGTACCATGATCCGGACAAGCGCTCCATCGCCAATGCGATCCAGATCTTCTACAAAGATGGCAGCAGCAGTGAGAAAGTTGAGGTAGAGTACCCCATCGGTCACCGCCGTCGCCGTGCAGAGGGTATTCCTGTACTGGAGAAGAAGTTCCTCGATGCACTGCATAACCACTTCCCACGCCGTCAGGCACAGAAGGTCTATGACCTCTGCCTCGATGCAGAGAAGTTGAATGCGACACCGGTGAATGAGTTTATGGATATGCTGGTAATTTGATTACAGCAACAGCATTCTCGCGCAGAGACGCAAAGCCGCAGAGGTGAAGCGTCATTGGGTTAGTTAAGATAAGCAGGCAGCGAATGACATCGTCTGCCTGCTTATTCAGTTAAATAAAAAGCTTTTCTTTGCGTCTCTGCGTCTCTGCGCGAGGCGCTGTTACAGAGGAAATTACATATGGCAAAAGTAGAGTTAGTAGATGGCAAGTTGAGTGTTCCTGATCAGGTCGATATCCCTTTTATCGAGGGTGACGGCATCGGTCCCGATATCTGGGCAGCGGCACAGCGTGTGTTCGATACCGCAGTGGAGAAGGCCTATGGTGGTTCTCGCAAGGTACTGTGGAAAGAGGTGCTGGCTGGAGAGAAGGCGTTCAACGAGACCGGAAACTGGCTGCCTGAGGAGACCATGCAGGCGTTCCGCGACTATCTGGTCGGGATCAAGGGGCCGCTGACTACGCCAGTGGGTGGTGGTATGCGCTCTCTGAATGTGACCCTGCGTCAGGAGCTGGATCTCTACACCTGTCTGCGCCCGGTGCGTCACTTCAGTGGGGTACCCAGTCCGGTGAAGCATCCGGAGCTGGTTGATATGACCATCTTCCGTGAGAACACCGAGGACATCTACGCCGGTATCGAATACATGAATGGTACCGATGAGGTGGAGAAAGTGAAGAAGTTCCTGATGGAGGAGATGGGAGTGAGCAAGATCCGCTTCCCCGATACCTCATCCATCGGCATCAAGCCGGTCTCTCAGGAGGGTTCCGAGCGTATTATTCGTCAGGCGATCAACTACGCCATCAAGCGTGGACTGCCATCGGTGACCCTGGTACACAAGGGCAACATCATGAAGTTCACCGAGGGTGCCTTCAAGAACTGGGGCTATGAGTTGGCAGAGCGTGAGTTTGCTGACCAGACCTTTACCTGGGCACAGTATGACCGTATTGCCGAGGCCGAGGGCAAGGATGCGGCCAACAAGGCACAGGCCGATGCTGAGGCGGCAGGCAAGGTGATCATCAAGGACTCCATTGCCGACGCCTTCTTGCAGCAGATTCTGCTACGCCCTGCCGAGTACTCGGTGATTGCTACACTGAACCTGAATGGTGACTATGTCTCCGATGCACTGGCTGCTGCAGTGGGTGGTATTGGTATCGCACCGGGCGCCAATATCAACTACGAATCCGGTCATGCGATCTTCGAGGCGACCCACGGTACGGCACCGAAGTATGCCGGACAGGACAAGGTCAACCCAGGCTCTGTCATCCTCTCCGGTGCGCTGATGTTCGAGCACCTGGGATGGACCGAGGTGACCGATCTGATCTATCAATCACTGGGTGAGGCGATTGAGCAGAAGACAGTGACCTACGACTTCGAGCGTCTGATGGAGGGTGCAACCCTGGTCAAGTGTTCCGAGTTTGCGGACAAGATGATCGAGAAGATGTAATCAAGCAGAGAGTCTGGCGCTGATCAGGCGGTTGAGGCTAACCCCCTGTTCAGCAGCCTCCAGCGCCAGATGTCGATGCACTTCAGCCGGGATGCGCACCTGAAATTTACCGCTATAACTGCGTTCAGAAATGGGTTGAGGTACCTGTTCACCGGATTCTTCCATATCGGTAACAACGGTTTGAACGGTTTTCTGAATGCCCTCCAGTGCCTTTTCTGGAGAGTCATCCAGCCAGCTTAGAGAGGGAAACTCTGAACAGAGGCCGATATGCTCGTTATCCTCTTCAGACCAGATTACACGATAGGCGTAGTGGTTAATGTTCATCTTGTTTGGCTCCTAGCTTTTCAATGGCCTTGATTACCTGTTTGACCTGATATGGTTTGGCTTTACCTTTGCTGTCTTGAATGTTGACTCTCGGGTCTCCTGGCCAAGGTGTTTTATAGATTCTGTGGCTGGAGCCTTGCTCGACGAGCAGTGCCGAAGAAGGCATCACAAACCTTGCAAAGGTCGCTAAAGCGGATGTTACCGGGCTGATTGCGCATTGTGGCAAGGATACTTTCTACGGAAGGCATCAGTTTATAGTATCACTATTGACTCTATCGTTAAGAGGATTTTATTGTGAATGAATTGAAAATAGAAGAAGTAGGTTTTGATATCACCGTCATCGAAGGGTGGTACGAGCGTGAAGGGATGGCTTGTAGTTATCTGGTCGAGTCGGAGGGGGGCGCGGCACTGGTGGATACCGGTACTGCGCTGGTCGCACCGCAGATTCTTGAGCTGCTGGAGCAGAAGGGGATTGCCCGTGAAAATGTGCAGTACATTATCCCAACACACGTACACCTTGATCATGCCGGTGGTGCAGGACAGTTGATGGCAGCACTGCCCAATGCACAGTTGATTATCCATCCCTACGGCTCACGCCATATGATTGATCCCTCCAAGTTGCAGGCGGGGGCCACAGCGGTCTACGGTGAGGAGCGTTTCAAGGCCTCTTTCGATACTTTGTTACCGATTCCTGCAGAGCGGGTGACCGAGATCGAGGATGGAATGGAGCTGGATCTCAATGGGCGTACCCTGCGCATGCTGGATACACCGGGGCATGCCAAACACCACCTCTGTGTCTGGGATGAGCAGTCAAAAGGACTCTTTACTGGTGATGTTTATGGGAATAGCTATCCAGAGCTGACCACTGAGAAGGGACGTTATCTCACTCCGGTCACCAGCCCGGTGCAGCTCGATCCACCTGTCTGGCATGCCAGTATCGATAAATTGGTAGCGATGAACCCGGAGCGGGTCTTCCTGACGCATTATGGGATGTTAGAGCAGCCTGAGAGTCGTGCCGAGCAACTTCACCGGGATCTCGATGCTTATGTCGCAATGGCACAGGCACTGCCGCCAGAGGGACGTTACGAAAAACTGTTCGAACAGGTCAACGCCTACCATCGGCAGCAGGTGAAGTTGCATGGCTGTACAGTCTCTGATGCAGAGTTGGATCGATTGATTGGTTCTGACAATGAGCTCTGTGCGCAGGGGCTGGATATCTGGATGCAGCGCCAGGAGCGTGCTTAGCCCTGCATCGCTTTGAAAAATAATCTACCTCTGATCCTGCTACTGCTGTGTGGCGGGCTGCTATTGCTGTTTCCTGAACTCACTTCCAATAGTGGATTGGGCAAGGGGGCAGGGCTGGCACTGATCACCATCACCCTGTTTGCCACGGGCAAGGTGCCGGAGTATCTGACGGCGCTGCTCTTCTTTGCGCTGGCGATGCTGTTCAAGGTGGCACCAGCGGATGTGGTCTTCTCCGGCTTTGAGTCAACCGCGCTCTGGCTGGTCTTTGCCGGTCTGGTGATCGGGGTGGCAATGAATGTCACCGGGCTGGGAAAGCGTATCGCCAGCCATCTCGCCAACCATCTGGATGGCAGTTATACCCGCTTGATCAGTGGTATGGTGCTGGTAGGATTGGTGCTTGCCTTTGTCATGCCCTCGGCGATGGGACGGATCATGCTGATCATTCCGGTCACGTTGGCATTGGCAAGCCACTTCGGTTTTGCCGAGGGCACCAACGGGCGGATTGGCTTGGTGGTGGCAGCGACTTTGGGCACCTTTATCCCCGCTTTTACTATCCTGCCTGCCAATGTGGTCAATATGATTCTGACGGGTATGGCTGAGAGCCAGTATGGCTTCTCTCCACTGTTTGGCGAGTATCTGTTACTGCTGTTTCCGATACTTGGATTGCTCAAGGTGGGGTTGATTATACTGCTGGTGCTCGGCTTCTATCCGGATACGCTCCAGGTAGAGGAGGGAAGCGAGGTGGATGAGGAGATCGTGCTCAGTCGTGATGCGCACGTACTCTCCGTGGTGCTCTCTCTGCTGTTGCTGTTGTGGGTGACGGATTTTATCCACCACATCTCTCCGGCCTGGATCGGCTTGGCCGGTGCGGTCTATCTTCTGCTGCCACGCTTTGGCGTGGTGAGTGGTGAGGCCTTCAACAAGGAGGTCAGTTACGCACCGCTGTTTGTTGTAGCAGGGGTGATCGGGTTGGGTGGGGTGATCCACCATGCTGGTCTTGGTGATCAGATTGGTACCCATCTGCTTGCCAATCTACCTCTGGCCCCGGATACCCCATTCATCAACTATCTCTCGATTGTGGTGATTGCTGTCACCACTGGGTTGGTGACGACACTTCCCGGGATTCCGGCGGTGGTGACTCCGCTGACAGGGGAGTTGGCTACGATGACGGGATTCACTCCGGCTGCAATTCTGATGATGCAGATGGTGGGGATCTCCACCATTCTTTTTCCCTATCAGGCACCACCGTTGCTGGTGGCGCTGCAGCTGGCCGGGGTAAAGATCAGCGCAGTCTTCAAGCTGATCCTGATTCTGGCACTCTTCTCCTTTCTGTTGCTGATCCCGTTGAATTACCTCTGGTGGCAGCTGTTGGGGTGGATTTGATCAGGCTGTTGAGTCCAGAGTTTCCACATAGGATTTGTACTGCATATCCTCTACCAGTACATGTTGTAGAAACCAGCCAGAGAGATGGTTGGTGATTGCAATCAGGTTCTCTCTTCTGGAAATGCCATCCACCAACCGCTGTGTCAATAATGTTTCGATCCTTTGGTGCATTTCTCTCTGTTCGTGGAGCCCCGGGAATTCTGCCTGCTCCATCAGGGCCTCTTCAGAGCGGCAATGTGCTTCAAAGGTAGAGAGGAAATGGTTGAGCAGTTGAAGTATCTGCGTGGTTGTTTTCATGGAAGTGGAGCATGAGTTGATGAGATCCTGAATCTGATTGACAATCTTGATCAACTCCTTGTGTTGCTGATCCATTAAGTGGTGCCCTACACTGAGATTGTCGTTCCACTCAATGGGAATGATTGCTTGCGGACAATTTTCTTCAGTTGAGGGTGTTGAGACCTCGAAGCTGTTTCTACCTTTCTCCTTGACCTGATAGAGCAATTGATCTGCTGATGCAAGGAGTGATCTGGAGTTGTCCTGTTCTCTGGGAATGCAGCATATGCCGCCTATGCTGACGGTAACTGTTGCAGCAATATCACTTTCCGGAAACTCAATTCCAAGAGCCTCAATGCCCTGACAAATTTTTGCTGCGACTATTTTGGTGCCGTCTCCGTCGGTATTGGGAAGGATGATACAGAACTCCTCTCCCCCAAAACGGGCTACAGAGTCAGTGGGGCGCTTGACAGTGGAGATCAGTTGATGAGCGATGCTGTGCAGTGTCTGATCGCCATACAGGTGCCCATAGTAGTCGTTGTACCACTTGAAACGATCCACATCGATCATCAGGATACCGATGGGTTGCTGTTCCCGATAGGCCCGACGAACCTCTTTGTCCAGAGTCTCGTTGAGATAGTGTCGATTATAGAGTCCGGTGAGACCATCATGGGTTGCCTGGTGGCTCATCAGGTTGGAGAAGGCCTGCAACTGGTCGTAAGCTTGCTGCAAACTATGTTCTCTGCACCAGTTGCTACAGAGCATACGTGCGGTCTGACGGATGACATCATCACTGAAGGGCTTTGTGATCAACATCATGTTTTGATCCAGCTGCTGGTGCATCTGGTCGGCACTGTAGTCCGAGAATGCGGTAACAAAAACAATATAGGGGTCTGGGTCAATCTGTCGAATTTGAACTGATGCCGCTACGCCATCGATCCCAGGCGGCATACGCACATCCATAAAGATCACGGCATAGGGGGAGCGGTTCTCCAATGATTTTTTTACCAGCTCTATGGCCTGCGTACCACTGTTGGCATAGTCTACCTGAAAAAATTTCTCCTTCTTTTCAGGTAGAGCAATGCCTGATTCGTGCAAAAGAGGATCCAGAAAATCTTCTTCTATCTGGTTGTATGGAGTGAGTGATGCCTGATAGTTATCCAGTACAAAGGGGTCGTCATCAACAACCAGCACCCGGTTATTCAGCAAGGGCCCAAGGGTGTTTTTTTTGCAGAGCTCTACAGCGATACTGCTGTTCATAATCTGAAAATTGATACATTCTTGATGTTGACCTCTTGATTATTGTTGATGAATCAATTTTTACCAAGGTTTTTTATGTTACGTTTTGTTACAAGATGTCAGGAGGGGGGAGAGCATGAAGTGTATATGGTGGCCTGACCAATTTACTTGGGATTATCTTTTGCCAATAAGTTCAATTTGGTAACCATCAGGGTCAGTGGCAAAGGCGATGATGGTGGTGCCTGCATTCATCGGGCCGGCTTCACGAAGAATGTTGCCCCCTCTGGCTCGAATCTCTTCAGTGGCACTGTAGACGTCATCCACCTCCAGTGCGATATGGCCAAATCCGTTGCCGAGATCATAGTGGTCACTGTCCCAGTTGTAGGTCAGCTCAATGGCACTCTCTGTGCTCTCATCCCCGTAGCCGAGAAAGGCGAGCGTGAATCTGCCATCGGGGTACTCTTTCTGGCGCAGCAGGGCCATACCCAGAACTTCGGTATAGAACTGAATTGATTTTTCCAGATTACCGACACGAATCATGGTGTGCAGTATGCGCATCCTTTTCTCCCGTTTTTGGTTGAACAGTGAACTTTTTCAGATTCACACAGTTATCTTGCTATAAGGTATAGATCAACGATGACTATATCACTCTCCCTGTTGGGCAGGGGCGGGATCAGTTACAGGGAGCACCATGAATGAAACCACCTCTTCGTTACATCGAACCGGTATACCGGCCTCCAAGTGAGGCGCAATCACTGATCCTGCAGGTTGCCAATGGCTGTTCCTGGAATCGCTGCACTTTCTGTGAGATGTATACCGATAAGCAGAAGCGATTTCGTCCCAAAAAACAGCGCGAAATAGAGATTGAGTTACGTGCAGTAGCAGAGTCGGGTTATCGGCCACGCCGCCTGTTTCTGGCGGACGGCGATGCGATGACTCTCTCATTCCGGCGTCTGAAGTCTATTATGGAAGCCGTTCGCCATTATCTGCCCGGTATACAGCGTGTCTCTGCTTACTGTCTGCCGCGTAATCTGAAGGACAAGACGGTAGATCAACTGATGGGGTTGCGTGAATTGGGACTCTCGCTGATGTATGTCGGTTGTGAGAGTGGGGATGATGAAGTGTTGGCGGCGATCAACAAGGGAGAGAGTTATCAAAGCTCACTGGAAGCGCTGGAGAAGATCAATGCCAGCGGGATGAAGAGTTCGGTGATGATCCTCAATGGCATGGGCGGAGTGCATTTTTCCGAGCAACATGCGCGTAATTCAGCCCGTCTGATGAATGCTGCTCAGCCCAACTATCTGGCAACACTGGTGGTCTCGCTGCCTTATGGCATTGAGCGTGTGCAGGCGGGTTTCGGAGGGAACTATCAGCCGTTGCAACAGCAGGGCCTGTTCCGAGAGATGGAGATTCTGTTACAGGATCTTGAATTGAAGAAGACGATTTTTCGCAGTGACCATGCATCCAACTATCTGGTGTTGAAAGGGGTTCTGGGCAGGGACAAGGACCGATTGTTGGAACAGGTGAGAGCGGCTATCAACAAGCCGGATAGTGCCAACCTCAGGCATGAGAGGCAACGGGGTTTTTGAGCTATATTTTCAATTTATCAGGGGATGGAGAGAGAAGAAAATTTCTATGGATTCACTGTTGAGAACGGCAGAATCAGGCGTATTTCTTGCTTTTATGACTGTAGCCACTGACAGAAGAGAGGGTGCCATGAAACAGTTGAATCATAGTAAGAAGGCGGTAAAAGTCGGTTTTACCATTGATGGAGAGCAGCACACTCTGCTGATGACGCTGCGTGATGCCAGAAACATGGATGCAGTACTGCTGGGAGAGCGGGTTCGTTTCCGGCTGGCTACTCCGCATGGAAGCCGTATCGGCTTCTATTTTCTGCCGGAGGACTTTTTTGTCTGGAAGAGAAGCGGGTTTGAGGCACTGTTCCATACATTGCAGAAGCAACCCGCCGGTTATTCATGTGCCAGAGAGGGAAGAGGTTTTATTGGTCATGGTACACAAGAGGGGTTGGAGAGAATTGTGTCGCAGGAGATCAAGCAGGCAGCTTGACCTCAAACCTATAATCCCAACTGATATTATTGGGGGTTATTCCATGAAGTTGGGATGACAAAAATGTACATTTTTGATTTCAACCACTCTTAGACTTTGTCTGTAATTGAAAAAAACCGAAAAATTTACAGTCTGTCATAAAGCGTTCATATTGACTCGTTACAGTACACACTCCCAAATCAAATGGAGTGATTGAAAAATGAAACGAGTTTCTTCCTTTGCTGTAACCGGATCACTGTTGCTGATGGCAGCAACAGCGCAGGCAGCATCCAGAGACTATATCGATGTGGTCGGCTCCTCGACCGTCTACCCCTTCTCTACCACGGTTGCAGAGACCTATGGCAAGAAGAGTGGTGGCAAGACCCCCAAGAT
The DNA here is from genome assembly GCA_964416755.1 of uncultured Piscirickettsiaceae bacterium. Classification (GTDB taxonomy): domain Bacteria; phylum Pseudomonadota; class Gammaproteobacteria; genus Thiopontia. The sequence continues at coordinate 26,185 of CAYQFH010000017.1, forward strand.
TGAATCCACCGGTTCTGGTGGTGGCATGAAATTGTTCTGTTCCGGCAAGGGAATCGATACCCCGGACATCACCAATGCCTCCCGTCGTATCAAGTACAGTGAGTTCAAGAGCTGTCAGAAGAACGGGGTCAAGGATATTGTTGAGGTACAGATCGGTTATGACGGTATCGCCATTGCCAACTCCAGGGAGTCCGAGCAAATGAAGCTGACCCGCCGTGAGCTGTTCCTTGCGCTGGCAGAGAAGGTGCCTGGCAAGAAGGATGGCGAACTGATTGCCAACCCGTACAAGACCTGGAGCGATCTCAATCCAGTGCTGCCCAACACCAAAATTGAAGTACTTGGCCCACCACCCACCTCTGGTACCCGTGATGCCTTTGCTGAACTGGCACTCGAAGGGGGTTGCAAGACCTTTGGCTGGATCAAGCAGTTGAAGAAAGATTCCAAGAAGGCCAAAAAGGCAGGCAACAAAGCGGAAGCGAAGCGTCTGAAGCACCAGTACAAGGAGATCTGTCATACTGTGCGTGAAGATGGTGCCTACATTGAGGCGGGTGAGAATGACAACCTGATCGTTGAGAAGTTGCGTGCCAACCCCAAGGCATTGGGTGTGTTTGGCTTCAGCTTCCTCGACCAGAATGCAGAGAAAGTGCAGGGTGCGGTCATTGATGGGGTAGAGATCAGCTTCGATGCGGTTGCTGATGGCACCTATCCAGTCTCCCGTCCACTCTACTTCTATGTGAAGAAGAGCCATGTGGGCAAGGTGCCGGGCATTCGTGAATTCATTGCCGAGTTCACCAGTGAAGATGCCTGGGGTGAGGATGGTTACCTGACCGACAAAGGACTGATTCCGCTGCCGGATGAGGAGCGTGAAAAGATGGGGAGCAATGCAAACCAGATGGTTCCACTGCAGATGAGCGCAGAGTAACGTAACTGTCCAGATTGCCCCTGAAATCCACCACTTCGGCGTTCGAAAATGGTCATTTACAGTTGTAAACTCACATTTTCTGCCTTGAATTGGCAGATTTCAGGGGCAATCTGAATCAGTTACACATACTGGTAAATTACAGAAAAATATCTCTATTGCACAATCTAATGAAGAACCGCAGTGCCAGAATCTGGCATTGCGGTCTTTGCGGATGTAAGGATTTATAAAAACATGTCACTTTCAACACTTCTGATTACCCTGCTGGCACTGCTGTTGTTTGGCTATTTTGTCGGGCGCAAGCGCTCACTGCAGGTTGCCAAGAGAGAGAACCAGTCACTCCACTCTCTGCCGCAATACTATGGTTATCTGGTGGTGCTCTGGGCCGGTATTCCGACACTCTTGTTGTTGATGTTCTGGAGTTCGCTGGAGAGCACAGTCATTACCGATCTGACGGTACAGCAGTTACCTCAAGAGATACAGCAGCTGCCCGCCGATGAGCTGGGGTTGTTGTTGAATGAGATCATCTATCTGGCGGAGAGCGGTCAGACCTCGGAGGATGCGGCCAAACAGTTGGGGGCAACCCGCTATCAGGCACTGCAGCAGCAGAGTGGTCAGGTACAGGTGATTATCCTCGCTATTCTGGGGCTGCTTGGGTTCTACCTCGGACTCTCACGTATCAAACCGGAGTTGCGTGCCCGTAATCAGGTGGAGAAGATGATTCGCTGGATCATGATCGGCTGTGCCTCGATTGCCATTCTGACCACCATCGGCATCATCTTCTCGGTCGCCTTTGAGGCGATTCTCTTCTTCAAGGCGGTGCCGATGACTGAGTTCATGTTCGGTACCCACTGGAGTCCGCAGCAGGCCATTCGTGAAGATCAGGTGGGTGGTTCTGGTAGCTTTGGTGCAGTACCGCTCTTTGTCGGTACCCTGCTGATCTCCTTCATTGCACTGATCGTAGCGGTACCGCTGGGATTGATGTCGGCCATCTACCTGTCGGAATATGCAACGGCCCGTTTCCGCTCCATCGCCAAACCGATGTTGGAGATTCTGGCCGGTATCCCGACTGTGGTCTACGGCTTCTTCGCCGCATTGACGGTGGCACCGTGGATTCGTGAAGTGGGGGAGTCCTTCGGTCTCAATCCCGCTTCCGAGAGTGCACTGGCAGCGGGGCTGGTGATGGGGGTGATGATCATCCCCTTTGTCTCTTCGCTCTCGGATGATGTGATCAACGCAGTGCCGCAGGCGATGCGGGATGGCTCCTACGGTATGGGAGCGACTCATTCGGAGACCATTCGTCAGGTGGTGATTCCGGCAGCGCTGCCCGGCATCGTTGGTGGGGTGCTGCTGGCGGCATCGCGCGCCATCGGTGAGACCATGATTGTGGTGATGGCGGCAGGGCTGTCGGCCAATCTCACCATCAACCCGCTGGAGGCGGTGACTACGGTCACGGTACAGATCGTTACCTTGCTGACCGGCGATCAGGAGTTCGACAGTCCGAAGACGCTGGCGGCCTTTGCGTTGGGGTTGGGACTGTTTGTCACCACCCTGGTGCTGAATGTGATCTCGCTCCATGTGGTACGCAAGTACCGCGAGCAGTACGAATAGGGGGCTATGAAGATGAATAACATGAATACTGCAATCATCAAGAAGAGCCTCAACAAGCGCTATGCACGGGAGCGCCGATTCCGTCTGTTCGGTATCGTCTCATTGGCGGTCAGCTTCCTCTTTCTGCTGATGCTGCTCACCAATATCACCATGAATGGTCTGCCTGCATTTCAGCAGACCTATGTGAAGATCGATGTACTGCTGGATGGCAAGACGCTGGGTGCGAATGCCAACTCCTCGGAGGAGGCGCTATTCAAGGGCAACTACAGTCGCTTGATCAAGAAGTCACTCAAGCAGATGTTCCCCGGGGTCAAGGGGCGTAAACAGAAGCGTGCATTGAAGCAGCTGGTGAGTAGTGATGCCGCCTACCAGTTGCGGGATGAGGTGATGGCCAACCCGAAGATGATCGGCTCTACTCAATCGTTCTGGTTCCTGGCCAAGGATGATGTTGATGTCTTCATGAAGGGGCAGATCGACCGCAATCTGCCGGAGAGTGAACGTCGCCTGAAAGACTTCCAACTGGTCTGGATCGATCGCCTGCTGGAAGAGGAGCGGTTGGAGCTGCGCTTCAACACCACCTTCTTTACCGCAGGGGATTCACGTGAGCCGGAGCAGGCGGGTATCCGTGGCGCAATCACCGGGTCGATCCTGACCATGCTGGTGACCATTCTGCTCTCCTTCCCGATCGGGGTGGCGGCAGCGATCTATCTGGAGGAGTTTGCACCCAAGGACAACCGCTGGGTGGATTGGATCGAGATCAATATCAACAATCTCGCGGCAGTGCCTTCGATTGTCTTTGGCCTGTTGGGACTGGCGGTCTTTATCAGTTTCTTCGGTGTGCCTCGTTCAGTGCCGCTGGTCGGTGGTCTGGTGCTGACCCTGATGACGCTACCGACGATCATTATTGCCAGTCGTGCTGCACTGAAGGCGGTACCACCCTCAATCCGTGAGGCGGCGCTGGGGCTGGGTGCCTCACAGGTGCAGACCACCTTCCACCATGTGGTGCCTGCTGCGATGCCGGGCATCCTGACCGGAACCATTATCGGTATGGCACAGGCACTGGGTGAGACTGCGCCGCTATTGATGATCGGTATGGTCGCCTTTGTGGCCGATATCCCACAGGGGATCACTGATCCCTCCACGGTACTGCCGGTGCAAATCTATCTCTGGTCGGACAGCCCGGAGCGCGCCTTTACCGAGCGTACCTCGGCCGCGATCATGGTGCTGCTGGGTGTGCTGGTGGTGATGAATCTGATTGCAGTCATCCTGCGTAGAAAATTTGAGAAGAAGTGGTAGACAAAAATGAGTGAGAAAAGAGAAGAGTTTGATGTAGAGATTGGCGAGACGGTGGGGACACCGTTGCTGGAGGAGGCGAAGATCTCTGCCCGCAATGTCGATGTCTTCTATGGAGAGAAGCAGGCGATCTTCAACACCAGTCTGGATATCGGCAAGAATCAGATTATCGCGATGATTGGCCCCTCCGGCTGTGGCAAATCCACCTATCTGCGTTGCCTCAACCGGATGAATGACACCATTCAGCAGTGTCGGGTAAGCGGTGAGATCAAGCTCGATGGTGAGGATGTCTACGACAAGAAGCAGGACCCGGTGCTGTTGCGTGCCCGTGTCGGCATGGTATTCCAGAAGCCCAACCCCTTCCCCAAGTCGATCTATGACAACGTTGCCTATGGCGCACGTCTGCATGGATTGGCCAGTAACCGCTCCGAGCTGGATGATGTGGTTGAGCGCAGTTTGATCCGTGCCGGACTGTTCAAGGAGGTGAAGGATAGTCTGCACAAGCCGGGAACCGGACTCTCCGGTGGTCAGCAACAGCGCCTCTGTATCGCCCGTACCATCGCCATTGATCCCGAGGTGATTCTGATGGATGAACCCACCTCGGCACTGGACCCAATCGCCACCGCGACCATTGAGGAGTTGATGACGGAGCTGAGTGAAAACTATACGATTGCGATTGTGACCCACTCGATGCAACAGGCGGCCCGTGTCTCCCACCGTACCGCCTATTTCCATATGGGCAATCTGGTAGAGGTGAACGACACCAATACGGTATTCACCAACCCGGAGCATCAGTTGACAGAGAACTACATCACCGGCCGGTTCGGTTAAGGCAAGGAGAAGAGCATGGAACTAGGACACCACATTTCACAGCAGTTCAATCAGGAGCTGGAGAGTATCCGTAACCAGGTGTTGAGCATGGGCGGTCTGGTGGAGACGCAGACCGAAAATGCGATTCGCGCCCTGCTGGAGCGGGATCGACAGCTGGCCGAGCAGGTCGCCACCTCGGACTACAAGGTCAACAAGATGGAGGTGGAGATTGATGAGGCCTGTACCCAGGTGATCGCCAAGCGCCAGCCGGCAGCAGGGGATCTGCGTCTGGTATTGACGGTGGTGAAGCTGATCAACGATCTGGAGCGGATCGGCGATGAGGCGGAGAAGATTGGACGTTATGCGATGAAACTCGCCTCCAAGGATGCAGCCACCGGTATGCATGCCGAGCTGAGTAGCTTGAGCAAGCATGTGACACAGGTACTACACCAGTCACTCGATGCCTTTGCGCGCATGGATCTACAGGCTGCAGTCGATATCGTCTCGGCGGATGAGCAGATCAATGAGGAGTTCAACCGCATCTCCCGTCTGCTGGTGACCCACATGATGGAAGAGCCGCGTAACATCAAGAGCATGCTGCAGGTGACCTGGTGTGCCCGTGCCTTGGAGCGGATCGGTGACCATGCGCAGAATATCTGTGAGTATGTGATCTATCTGGTGAAAGGGGCCGATGTGCGCCATGTCAGCCTGGAAGATGTACGCGAAGAGCTGTTGAACGAAACGGAGTAGATTGATGCCCACACTATTGATGGTGGAGGATGATGCAGCGATCCGCGAGATGCTGCAGCTCTTTCTGCAGTCGAAAGGGTACAGCGTAGTCGAGGCGGAGAGCGGCGAGGCGGCCATGGAGCGGTTGGCAGAGTCGACACCGGATCTGCTGCTGCTCGACTGGATGTTGCC
>CAYQFH010000018.1:0-29562 GCA_964416755.1 uncultured Piscirickettsiaceae bacterium
TCGAGATGGCGATGGATGTGGTCAAGCAGGTGAAGAATGGTGGTCATGTCAGTCGTGGCTGGCTCGGAGTGATGATTCAGCCGGTGACCCGTGATTTGGCCGAATCTTTTGGGATGGACCGTCCAGTAGGTGCACTGGTGGCACAGATTCTGGAGGATGGCCCGGCAGCCGATTCCGATCTTCAGGTGGGCGATGTGATTCTGGAGTTCAATGGCCACTTTGTGGAGAGCAACACCCACCTGCCGCCAATTGTGGGGCGCACTCCGGTAGGCCATCCGGTCCCGGTACGAGTGATGCGCGAAGGACGTGAAAAGATCATCAAGATCAGGATCGGTGAACTGCCAGAGGAAGAGGAGGTGGCAGATGCGCGTCCACAAAAGCCTGCCCAAAAGGGTAAGGCGATTGAGAAGGCAGCAATCAAACGTTTGGGGATGACCTTAGAGATGTTGCCAAAACAGGTGCGTAAAAAACGTGCCATTCCAGCCGGTGGCGTCTATATTGCCGAAGTGGAGAAGGGCAGTGTGGCAGATCGCTATGGCCTGCAGAAGGGGGATGTGATCAGCCGGGTCAACTATGTCGTGGTCGAGGGAGTGGACCATCTGCTCGATCTTCTCGATCGCCTGCCGCAGGGGAAGGGTGTCCCGGTCTATGTGGTGCGTGAGAAAGGGCCAATCTTCCTGGCCCTGAGGTTGCCTTGAGTGGAACTGCCCTGATGAAAACACTGCAGTTGGTGGTGCGGGAGGGGTGCCACCTCTGTGATGAGTTTGAGGATCTGCTGGAACACCACCCACTCCGAAACCAGTTCGATCTGGAGCGGGTTGTGGTCAATCGCAATGCAGAACTGGAGTCGCAATATGGAACAAAAGTACCGGTTTTACTGGAGGGCAAGGGAGAAATCTGTCATTATTTCCTGAATGAAGAGCGCCTTCTGAAGGCGTTGAATAGATAAAGCGAAACGGCCCCGCAACCGGGGCCGTTTTTTTAGGACATAGACAAGCAGTGTACAATCTTTCGCAGATTCGAAATTTCTCCATTATTGCCCATATTGACCACGGCAAATCGACCATTGCAGACCGCTTTATTCAGGTCTGTGGAGGTCTTAGTGAGCGCGAGATGTCGGATCAGGTGCTCGACTCGATGGATATCGAGCGTGAACGTGGTATCACCATCAAGGCGCAGAGCGTCTCGCTGGAGTATAAGGCAAAGGATGGTCAAACCTACTTGCTCAACTTTATCGATACTCCTGGACATGTCGACTTCACCTATGAGGTCTCGCGCTCATTGGCCGCCTGTGAAGGGGCGTTGCTGGTGGTGGATGCCGCGCAGGGGGTGGAGGCGCAGACAGTAGCCAACTGCTACACCGCCATTGATCTCGGTCTGGAGGTGGTGCCGGTATTGAACAAGATTGATCTCCCCTCGGCGGAGCCAGAGCGGGTGATCGAAGAGATCGAAGAGATCGTTGGTATCGAGGCGGAGGAAGCCAAGCGAGTCAGTGCCAAGACCGGTCTGGGAGTGGATGAGCTGCTGGAGGAGATCGTTGAGTTGATCCCGCCGCCTGAAGGCGATCCGGATGGACCGTTGCAGGCACTGATCATCGACTCCTGGTTTGACAACTACCTGGGTGTAGTCTCGCTGGTACGGGTAGTCAATGGCCGTATGCGCGCCAAGATGAAGATGAAGGTGATGTCGACGGGTGACAGCCACCTGGTCGATCAGGTCGGTATCTTCACCCCCAAGCAGACCCCGCAGGATGAGTTGGTCGCGGGAGAGGTGGGCTATGTCATTGCCGGGATCAAGCAGATCGATGGTGCGCCGGTGGGTGATACCCTGATCGATGAGCGTAACCCCGCCGATGCGCCACTGCCCGGCTTCCAGGAGATCAAGCCGCAGGTCTTTGCCGGGATGTACACTGTCGATACCGACGATTATGAAGATTTCCGTGATGCGCTGGCCAAGCTGACGTTGAATGATGCGGCTCTCATCTATGAGCCAGAGGTGTCACCGGCACTCGGATTCGGTTTTCGCATCGGCTTCCTCGGTATGCTCCATATGGAGATCATTCAGGAGCGTCTGGAGCGGGAGTATGATCTCAATTTGGTCACCACTGCGCCCACGGTCATCTACGAGGTTGAGCAGACCGATGGCGAGGTGATCCATATCGACAATCCGGCCGATCTGCCGGTGGTCAACAAGATTAGTGAGATCCGTGAGCCGATGATCGAGGCCAATATTCTGGTACCACAGGACTTTGTTGGTGTGGTGATTGGTCTCTGCGTGGAGAAGCGCGGTATCCAGAAGAATATGCAGTATATGGGGCGTCAGGTGTCGCTCAACTACGATCTGCCCCTCTCCGAGGTGCTGGTCGACTTCTTTGATCGCCTCAAATCTGTGAGTCGTGGATATGCCTCAATGGACTACCATTTCAAGGCCTTTGTTCCGGCCGATCTGGTCAAGGTGGATCTGCTGATCAATGGGGACAAGATGGACGCGCTGTCGATGATTGTCCATCGTGATGATTCACTCTCTCGCGGTCGTGTATTGGCAGAGAAGATGCGGGAGATCATCCCGCGCCAGATGTTCGATGTGGCGATTCAGGCTACTATCGGTGCGAAGGTGATTGCCCGAACCACCGTCAAGGCGCTGCGCAAGAATGTGACTGCCAAATGTTATGGCGGTGATGTCAGCCGTAAGCGTAAATTGTTGGAGAAGCAAAAGGCGGGCAAGAAGCGGATGAAGCGGGTGGGTAAGGTCGATATCCCTCAGGAAGCCTTTATGGCTGTATTACAGACAGGAAAAAAATAGAACATTATGCATTTGGATTTTTCGGGGATTCTGCTGATTGCTCTTATTGTGACCGGGGCGATCTGGGCATTGGATGCGAAGTATTGGGCCAGAGGGCGATTCAGTGATGATGAAATGCCGATTCTGGTGGAGTATGCGCGCTCCTTCTTCCCGGTGATCCTGATTGTGCTGGTACTGCGCTCCTTCCTCTTCGAGCCATTCCGCATCCCCTCCAGCTCCATGCGTCCTACCTTGGTAGTAGGTGACTTTATTCTGGTCAACAAGTTCACCTATGGGTTGCGCTTGCCAGTAGTTGATACCAAGATTCTGGATCTAAACGATCCACAGCGTGGGGATATCATGGTCTTCCGTTATCCAGAGCAGCCCAGTATTGACTACATCAAGCGTGTAGTGGGTGTGCCCGGTGACCGTATTGAGTACCGTAATCGTCGCCTGTTTGTGAATAGTGAACCAGCAGAGATGACCAAGCGGGGAACGCATCTGTGGATGAACAACCAGTGCCACACCATTGATTCGCTCCGTTTCCGTGAACAGACGGCAGACAAGGATCATGAGATTCTGATCATTCCACGTCGCGCCTCACGTGCAGAGGGGGAGTGGGTCGTGCCGGAGGGGCAGTACTTCATGTTGGGTGACAATCGGGACAACAGTCGTGACAGTCGCTACTGGGGCTTTGTACCGGAAGAGAATATTGTCGGCAAGGCGGTTGCCGTCTGGATGAGCTGGGACTTCAACTGTGGCGATGGCATCAGTTGGGGCCGTATTGGAGGTATTGAGTAAATGAAAAAGAAGATCTATCTGACTACACTGTTGGCAGGACTGCTGCCATTTTCACTCTCTGCAAATGAGCAGCCCAATCTGCGCACGGTGACTGAGCAGTTCCAGGATTGGACGGTCGCTTGTGTCGAGCAGGAGAAGGGGACTGTCTGTGAGGCACGCCATGCGATCTCGGCACCAGAGGGTGGCGTGATGGGGCAGATCAGCTTCTCCAACCGCAGTGATGTACCGGATCAGATGCTGTTTCAGGTGGCGTTGCCGTTGCTGGCTGATTTGAAACGCACCGTTGCCATTCAGGTGGAGGGCAAGGAGTCGCATCAGCACCAGTATGCCTTCTGCAGCCCGGCAGCCTGTTTTGTTGCCGAGCCGGCCAAGCCGGAGATGGTCACCGAGTTCAAGAAGGGAGTCGGCTTCACCATCCATGCACGCAATATCCAGAATGGTGAGATGGCGCTGAAAGGGTCTCTATTGGGCTTCTCTGCGGCAATCAACCGCCTGAATCAACAGGGTGATAATAGGTAATGAAAATTACCCCTCCAATCGAATCGATTGAGACGATTGCAGAAGGGCATGGCATTCGTGAATTGCAGCAACTTCGCATGCGTTATGGGCGCGGTCATTGGAAAAAGAAAAAAGGGGTTGCTATAGTTGAAATGGATAGTGGAGAGAAAGCCACTGCCGAGATTCATTGGTATGAAGCACATGGTATTGGCAAAGTGAAGATGAAGATCAAGAGGTGGTTATGAAATTCGTAGTCTGTATTGAAAAGCCGGATATGGGTGATTTTTCCAATGACGATGTCACTACGGGTCATCTCTATGAGGTACTTTCTGAAGAAGCGCATGGTATGTTACGGGTTGTAGATGATTCTGGTGAAGATTATCTCTACCCAGCCTCCTGCTTTGATGAAGTTACCGTCAGTGAAGCAACCGGAAAGCGGTTACATGATCTCTCGTTAGCAGCCTGATGGTTCCAACATCACTTCAGCGTTTGGAAAAACGGCTGAATTATACCTTTCAGAACAGTGATCTGTTGCGGCAGGCGATGACCCATCGTAGCCATGGTAACGAGAACAATGAACGGCTGGAGTTTCTTGGGGACTCCATTCTCGGCTTTGTGGTCAGTGGTCTGCTCTACCAGCACTTTTCTGCGGTGAGTGAGGGAGATCTCAGCCGCTTGCGTGCCCGTCTGGTGCGGGGAGAGAGTCTGGCAGAGATTGCTCGTGAACTGGAGTTCGGTGAGGCGCTGCTGCTGGGGCTGGGAGAGATGAAGAGTGGTGGCCATCGTCGTGACTCCATTCTGGCCGATGCGGTGGAGGCGGTGATCGGGGCGATCTATCTCGACAGTGGTTTTGAGGTGTGTGAACAGTGGCTGGTGCGCGTGATGCAGCCTCGTATTGAAGCACTGCCTCCGTTGGCACAGCTGAAAGATCCAAAGACCCGCCTGCAGGAGTGGCTGCAGGCACGCAAGCAGCCAGTACCCAAATACCAGGTGGTTCGCATCGAGGGAGAGGGGCATCAACAACGTTTTACCGTCAGCTGCACCACAACAGAACCTGCAATGACCACGCAGGGACAGGGGCGCAGTCGGCGCAAGGCGGAGCAGGAGGCGGCCACTGTCGCGCTCAATAAGTTGGAGGCGCCATCATGAGTGAGCAGCTACAGCGTAGTGGCATCATCGCCATTGTCGGTCGCCCCAATGTGGGCAAATCGACGCTGATGAATCGAATTCTGGGGGAGAAGCTCAGTATCACCTCGCGCAAGCCGCAGACCACCCGCCACCGTTTGCTGGGGATCAAGACCATCGGCACCACCCAGTTTGTCTATGTCGACACCCCGGGTATCCACAACAACCAGGAGACGGCGATGAACCGCTATCTCAACCGTGCCGCCACCGGCAGCATGGAGGATGTGGATGTGATTGTCTTTGTGGTCGATGGGGAGCAGTGGACCGAAGAGGATGATGGGGTGGTGGAGATCCTCAAGCGCCATAAGTGTCCGGTGGTTGCTGCGATCAATAAGGTGGATCAGATCGGAGACAAGGAGAAGCTGCTGCCGGTGATTGCCACGCTGTCCGAGCGCTACGACTTTGCCGAGATTATTCCGCTCTCTGCCCTGAAAGGGAGAGGAGTGGAGCAGTTGGAGCAGCAGCTGGAGGCGCTATTGCCGGAGGGGTATCACTTCTATGACGAGGATCAGATTACCGACCGCAGTGAACGCTTTCTGGTGGCCGAGCGTATCCGTGAGAAGCTGACCCGTCAGTTGGGGCAGGAGCTGCCCTATGCACTGACGGTGGAGATCGAGCAGTTCAAGCAGGAGGGCAAGACCACCCATATTGCTGCGGTGATCTGGGTCGAGCGAGCGGGGCAGAAGGGGATCGTCATTGGCAAGAAGGGGGCGCGGCTGAAGAGTATCGGCAAGGAGGCGCGTGAGGAGCTGGAGGAGTTGCTGCAGCGCAAGATCTTCCTGCAGCTCTGGGTCAAGGTGCGGGCGGGCTGGTCGGATGATGACCGTGCACTGCAGAGCCTCGGCTATCGAGAGGATGTGCTCTCGTGAACCCGCGAGATCAGCTACAGGATGCCTTTGTGCTCCACAGCCGTCCGTTTCGTAACAGTAGCCAGATTGTTGATCTCTTCACCGTTGAGGCGGGTAAGGTGGGGGTGGTTGCCAAGGGGGTGAGTCGTGGCAAGCGTCCGCAAAATGCGCTGCTGCAACCCTTTCGCCCGTTGCAGGTGAGCTGGAGTGGACGGGGAGAGTTGCACACTCTGACCCATGTGGAGCCAGCGGGTGTCGCCTTCAAGCTGAGTGGACGACGCATGTTCTGCGGCCTCTACGCCAATGAATTGATGGTGCGCCTGCTCCACCGGGGCGATGCCCATCCCGAGATCTTTGCCAGTTACCAGCAGCTGATTACCCAGCTGAGCGCCGGCGCTGCAGAAGGGCCACTGCTGCGCCGTTTCGAGATTGAGCTGCTGGAGGCGGTCGGGTTTGGATTTGATCTGCACCATGACAGTGCCGGTCTGCCGATTGATCCGCAGCAGCGTTACCGCTACCATCCAGAGGAGGGAATGGTTCCGACACAGACTGTAAACGGTCAGCAGACCAGTGTGGCGGGCAGGACCCTGCTGTGGTTGCGCACTACTGAACAGGCGGTAGAGCAGGTTGTACTACGGGAGGCGAGACAGCTATTGCGTAGTGCCATTGACTACCATGTCCCCGGTGAACTGCAGAGCCGTAAACTGATTGCACAATACAGCACCATCAATTAAGGAGAACTCAAGTTGAGCATGCAGCGCGCGCCACTGTTGGGCGTCAATATCGATCATGTTGCCACTCTGCGTAATGCCCGTGGTACCCGTTATCCCGATCCGGTACAGGCCGCGATTGAGGTGGAGCAGGCAGGTGCCGATGGCATCACCATGCACCTGCGGGAAGACCGTCGTCATATCACCGAACGTGACCTCTTTCTGGTCAATGATGTAAAGCAGACGCGCATCAACATGGAGATGGCGGTGACCGATGAGATGATTGCCATTGCCGAGAAGCTGCAGCCAGCCGACTGCTGTCTGGTACCGGAGAAGCGTGAGGAGCTGACCACTGAAGGGGGGTTGGATGTCGCGGGTCAGATTGAGAAGATGAAGGATGCAGTGGGACGATTGAGTGCAGCCGGGGTACGTGTCTCCCCCTTTATTGATCCAGACCCAAGGCAGATTGATGCAGTGGCCGAGGTGGGTGCCCCCATCTGTGAACTGCACACCGGCTGCTATGCGGATGCTCTGGACCATGCAGCACAGCAGGCAGAATTCAAGCGTATTGCCGAGGCGGCCAGCTACGCCCATTCACTCGGTATACAGGTCAATGCCGGGCATGGCTTGCACTACCATAACGTGCAGGCGATTGCGGCGCTGCCGGAGATTGTGGAGCTGAATATTGGTCATGCTATTGTTGCGAGAGCGCTTTTCAGTGGTCTGCAGGGGGCTGTGGCCGAGATGAAGCGGTTGATGGTTGAAGCACGTAGATGATTCTGGGGATCGGTACCGACATTGTGGCGGTTGAGCGGATGGCGCAGAGCCTGCAACGTCACCAGGGCCGTATTGCGGAAAAGGTGCTCTCGGCAGCAGAGTTGAACGAGTTTGAACAGCGCAGTGATCGAATCCGCCCCCAATTCCTGGCCAAACGTTTTGCTGCCAAGGAGGCGGCAGCCAAGGCATTGGGAACCGGTTTTCGTAATGGCATCACCTTGCCCCAGATTGAAGTAGGGCACGATGATCAGGGCAAACCACTACTGCAGTGGAGTGGTGAAGCCCGGCAGCAGTTTGAGCGGGTTGGTGCAACCCATGCTCACCTCTCCATCTCGGATGAGGAATCCCATGCGGTTGCCTTTGTAATTTTGGAGAAAAATTGATGAACTATCCAACCATGGAGCAGCTGGTCGGCAACACTCCACTGGTACGGCTGCAACGGCTGCTGAGTGAACGGGCGCAGCAGTGCAATAACACGGTGCTGGTCAAGCTGGAAGGGAACAATCCGGCCGGTTCGGTCAAGGATCGTCCGGCGCTGAGTATGATCCAGCATGCACAGGCGCGTGGTGATATCCGGCCAGGGGATACCCTGATCGAGGCGACCAGTGGTAATACAGGGATTGCACTGGCGATGGCGGCGGCGATCATGGGGTACAAAATGGTGCTGGTGATGCCGGACAACATGACGGTCGAACGCCGCGCCTCGATGCGCGCCTACGGGGCGCAGCTGGTGCTGACCCCGGAGATGGAGAGCATGGAGGGGGCGATCGACAAATCGCGTGAGCTGGAGGCGGCTGGTGTTGGCAAGATCCTGGACCAGTTTGCCAATCAGGATAACCCGCTGGCCCACTATGAAGGGACAGGGCCGGAGATCTGGCGGGATACCGGCGGAGAGATCACCCACTTTGTCAGTGCAATGGGGACCACCGGTACCATCATGGGCAACTCTCGCTATCTGAAAGGGCAGAACAGTGCGATTGAGATTGTCGGCGTGCAGCCAGAGGATGGTTCCAGCATTCCCGGTATCCGCCGCTGGCCGCAGGAGTATCTGCCGAAGATCTATGATCGCTCTCGCATCGATCGTCTGTTGGATATCTCTCAGGACGATGCCGAGGAGACCACCCGTAGATTGGCAGCCGAGGAGGGGATCTTTTGCGGGATCTCCTCTGGTGGTGCTGTCGCGGTAGCATTGCGTCTGGCAGAGGAGGTGGAGAGTGCGACGATCGTCTCCATCATCTGTGACCGTGGTGATCGTTATCTATCGACTGGTGTTTTTCCAGCGGAGTAAGTGTGATGAAATCGAGTAATACCGTTTGGCATCATGCCACAGTAACCCGTCAGCGGCGTGAACAGCTGAATGGGCATAAAAGTGTAGTGATCTGGTTTACCGGACTATCTGGCGCAGGAAAATCGACACTTGCTCATGCGGTTGAGGAGGAGTTGCACCAACGTGGCTGTCGTACAGTTGTGCTGGATGGTGACAATGTGCGCCATGGACTCTGTGGAGATCTCGGTTTCAGTGAGGTGGATCGTTCTGAGAATCTGCGTCGAATTGGTGAGACTAGCAAATTGATGGTGGAGGCGGGAGTAGTCACCTTAACTGCTTTTATCTCACCAACCAGAGCGGATCGCCATAGAGTGCGAAGTCTGTTCCCACATGGAGATTTTCTGGAAGTCTACTGCAGCTGCTCAGTTGAAGTATGTGAATCACGTGATGTGAAGGGGCTTTATGCCAAGGCGCGGGCAGGCGAGATTACTGATTTTACCGGAGTCAACGCCCCCTATGAGGTGCCGAAACAACCTGAGTTAGTGGTGAATACCGATAAACTGTCGTTGGATGAGTCTGTCGCTTCAGTATTGTCACTACTGACGGAACGCGGTGTTGTTCCCGCATAAATGGTGGCGGTTTCGCATGAATGATGTATAATCCTGACTGTATTAGTAAGGAATAAGGAGTGCGCCATGAGTGAAGCAGCAGCCACAACCAGCAATAGCGGTGATCTGGAGTTCAGTTATGAGCAGCGGGTGGCGTTGACCGAACGGGTGATGGGGCTGTTCGATGAGTGGGGGATTGGCAAGAAGGAGCAGATGATTTTGCTCGGACTGGAGGGGGGCAAGGAGCGTATGTTGACCCAGTTCAAATATGGCACGCCGGTTCCCGATGAGCAGCCGGTGCTGCAGCGAGTGCGTCACCTGATCGGTATTGGTGATGCACTGTTCCACAACTTTCCCCGGGCCAAGGCGGGAGGCGCGGTCTGGTTGCGTAACACTAACAAATATCTGACCAAACGTCCTCCGTTGACGATCATGCTGGAAGATGGGATTCCCGGCCTGAAACAGGTCTGGACCAATTTGGACTGTACGCAAGGTTGGGATTGATATCGCTCGATAAGCGTCCATACTGATCCTGTATAATCTCGCGGTTTTTTCACCAAGACCGCGAGATTTTTTTATGGGCCGCCGACGTCGCAAACCACTTCCACAAGAGCCGATTGAGGCCACCATTGAATCCCTCGCTCATGATGGCAAGGGGATTGCCCACAACGAAGGGGGTAAGGTGGTCTTCATCTCTGGAGCACTGCCGGGAGAGCAGATCCGATACAAGATGACCGGTCGACGTCGCAGCTTTGACTCCGGAGAGGTGCTCGAAGTGATCACCCCTTCCGAAGACAGAGTTGATCCGCCTTGTCCCCACTTCAATGGTTGTGGTGGCTGCTCACTGCAGCAGATGGAGCCAAAGGCGCAAATCGCCTTCAAGCAGCAGAGTCTGTTCGACAACTTTGAGCGTCTTGGCAAGGTCACACCAGAGACCGTGCTGCCGCCTCTGACGGATCTTGATCATGGCTACCGCCGCAAGGCACGCCTCGGTGTCCGTTATGTGCCGAAGAAAGGAGGGGCTCTGGTCGGCTTCCGTGAGAAGTCGAGTGGATATCTGACGGTAATGGACTCCTGTCGTGTACTGGTTCCTGCCGTTGGAGAGCGTATCCATGATCTGCGCCTGTTGATCAGCAGTCTGGAGCAGTGCAACAAGATTGCCCAGATTGAGGTTGCCTGTGATGACAGCCAGTGTGTATTGGTCTTCCGTAATCTGGAACCGCTGCCAGCGGGTGATCTCGACAAGTTGGATCAATTTGGCAAGCAGCATGACTTGAAGATCTACCTGCAGCCGAAGGGACCAGATAGTGTCGCCCCGCTGAATGACACGCACCAGACTACACTCAGCTATCGCTTGTCAGAGTTTGATCTGCAGTACCGTTTTCTACCGACCGACTTCACCCAGGTGAATGGTGGTATCAACCAGAAGATGATTCCGCTTGCTGTTGAGATGCTGGAGCTAACTCCGGAGGATGAGGTGCTTGATCTCTTCTGCGGTCTGGGTAACTTCACCCTTCCCATTGCCAAACAGGCAAAGACGGTTGTCGGAGTAGAGGGTGACGAAGCTCTTGTACAACGTGCCAGAGACAATGCCAAACTGAATGGCATAGACAGCGCAGAATTCTACGCAGTTGATCTGCAAGACGAAGAGACTGGTGGCATCTGGCTCAATGACCGTTACAACAAGGTGCTGCTCGATCCCCCCCGTAGTGGTGCATTGGAGATTGTGCAGAAGATGGGTAGGATCGATCCACAGAGGATTGTCTATGTCTCCTGCAACCCATCGACATTGGCACGGGATGCCAATGAACTGGTCAATCGTCAGGGCTATCGGTTGGTCAGTGCTGGGGTGATGGATATGTTTCCGCACACAGCCCATGTCGAGTCAATTGCTCTGTTTGTGAAGACCTGAGTTGACTAGTGTCCTGAACTAAGAGCGGAATATCCACTCTTAGTTCAGGACACTACACTAGCATGTAGCTCTCAAGCTGACTTCGCCCTCTCTTCGTTATCAGTGACTATGGTCGCTGTACGCTTCTATGGTTGAAAAAATTCATATTCAATGATATAATTAAATGCTAATTATTTTTAGGGTTATAACTTAATAGACTGTTTATAAATACAGTTTTGTCTTTACGCAGAGCTTCGATAGATAAAAGTCGATTAAAAAAGTATAGAACGTTGATTGAAATGATGTTGCATCAGCGTTGAACACAAGAGATTATGGCAAGGAAAATTACCATACTAACCAGTTTGCTGCTCAGTATAGTGTTCCCAATCATTGTTGGGGAAATGCTTCAGGCCGCATGGCCTAAGCTCGTAGTGGAGAACTATCCGGTTCATGCAGTAGTAGAAGCGCTGGGTGCGTTTATTGCGATCATTATTGCATTACTGATGGCGATTCTGGTTGCAGACCGGAACAATTTTACCGCTGAATATGTATGGATCTCTGCGGCACTGATCAGCATGGGGATTCTGGATGGATTTCACGCCCTGCTCGATCAAGGCAATGTTTTTGTCTGGCTGCACAGTCTTGCTCTGCTCTCCGGAGGGGTTATTGCCTCGCTGGTCTGGCTCCCGCAGCAGTTGACGGATAGCCAGAGAACATGGTTGTTACGCTGGGTGACCCTGTTTGCGATCATCATGGGGGTGGCAGGGATGGTTGTCCCGCAATGGTCTCCCATTATGGTTATTGATGGCCAATTTTCAGTGTCTGCCAAACTGATCAATCTCTCCGGTGGAATAGGCTTTGTGGTTGCATCACTCTACTTTCTGCGTCGCTATAGCACGGCGGGGGGGAAAGATGTGCTCCTTATCGCTAACCTGATGGCGCTGTTCGGGATCTCCGGATTTTTCTTCGAGATGTCTCAGTTATGGGATATCTCCTGGTGGTGGTGGCACCTGTTGCGTTTTGTTGCCTACTCACTGGTGATGGTCTACTTTTTTGTATTGATGCGGCGTTATAACCAGATGCTGGTCGACCGTACTCATGCATTGGAGCAGGCAACGATCAGCAAGGATAACTTCTTTGCCTCCATGAGCCATGAGTTGCGTACCCCCCTCACCTCCATTATTGGCAACAGCCAGTGTCTTCTGGAAGAGGTCAGAGTGCCAGAGCAGACCGAATCGCTGCGTGCCATCGAGGTTGCCGGACGTGTTCAGCTGGCACTGGTGAATGACATTCTCGATATGTCGAAGATTGAGTCGGGAAAATTCACCATTGAAGAACCTCCTTATAATCTGGCACAACTTGTAGATGAGATTGATGCGATGTTCTCCTATCGGGCTAAATCTTTGGGGCTGCAGTGGAAGGCTGTGCTCCGTGATGAGGAGCCCTACATGTTGATTGGCGATGCTCAGAGAATTTCTCAGGTGCTTATCAACCTGATCGGCAATGCGATCAAGTTTACCGAGGAGGGGGAGGTCTCCCTGGAAGTACACCGTGAGGCGGACAGTCTCTACTTTACCGTCAAGGATAGTGGAATTGGCATGAGTCGCGATGTCATGACCCGCATCTTTCAGCGCTTTGAGCAGGCGGATGGATCGATCTCCCGCAAATTTGGGGGAAGTGGTCTGGGGCTATACATTTCACTTAACCTTGCAGAGCTGATGGGAGGGCACATTGATGTCTCCAGTAATGAGGGGGAGGGCTCAACCTTTGAACTGGTACTGCCCTACAAGCGCAGTGATGATTTGGTGCAGTCTGGCAGTGGCGAGGATGATGAGGTCGAAGAGCAGTTCGAGGGGCATGTTCTGATTGCGGAAGATACAGTGATGCTTCAACAGCTGGAACGACGTATGCTGGAGAAGCGTGGTATTACAGTTACCATCGTGGGGAATGGTGAGCAGGCAATTCAGAAAGCGACTGAGACCTCGTTTGACCTGATCCTGATGGATATGCAAATGCCGGTTATGGATGGTGTGGAGGCGACCCGAATACTACGCCAGCTAAATAACAGTACGCCAATTATTGCAGTGACTGCAAATGTTATGCAGAAGCACAAGGATATCTTCAGTGATGCCGGTGGAGATGGCTTTTTGTTCAAGCCCTTTGACAAGGAGGAGCTGACAAAAGTCCTGCAGCACTATCTTCAGGTAAAGCGGGAGGATAGAGAGGATGTTGTAGGTGTAGAGCAGCAGTCGCCTGACTCCATGTTGGATGATCTTGATGAAGAGACGCAATCCGAACTGTTGGCGGTCTTTTTCAGGCGTCTGCAGACACTCTCTTCAGAGTTGCTGGAGGCTCTGAAACTGGAAGAGTGGAATCAGATACGCGATATGGCTCATGTTATCAAGGGGAGCTGTGCCACGTACGGGTTTCCCGCTCTCTCTGCACAGGGGAAAGCAATCTGTGATGTGATCGAATCAGAACAGCATGAGCTGCTGTTGCAACAGGTTACATCGTTGATTGAGTCAATTGATCGGGTGGTGGCCGAGAATATTGGGAAATGTTGATTAAATCACTATAGAATTATGCTGTAACTGAGCCGAAACAGGTGTCTGTGCAAGGCTATCCACCTGTGGTCTCTTATGATTGGTTTGCATAAGGAGTGAAGATGATTCAATTAAAAGCGAGATTTACCCCGTTTTTCTGGCGTTCCACACCGGCACTGCTCTTCTCAACAATGATGCTTTTCAACGCCCCTCTCCATGCAGCCAAAGAGTTGACCGTTGCAGGCACTGGAGATGCTACAACGGTGCTACGACTGCTGGCCAAAGAGTTTAACCGGGGCAACAGTGGAGTTACTGTACTGGTTCCGGACAGTGTAGGTTCAGGTGGAGGGGTAAAGGCCGTTACCGCAAACAAGGTTGGTTTGGGTAGAACGGCCCGACCACTCAAGGCAAAAGAGAAAAAGAGGGGGCCCAACCTCAGAGAACATCTGTTTGCCTATTCACCAGTGGTCTTTGTGACTCATGCGGCTCTGGAATCACCTGTCAGTATGCAAAGCAGTGATCTTATAAAGGTCTTTGCTGGAGAGATCAAGGACTGGAACCTGTTGCGTTCTGGTGATCAGAAAAGTGCCAGTCTTGAAAAGATCTACCCTGTTATGAGGGAGGATGGGGATTCTTCCCGCAAGGTGCTTGGAAAATCGATGCCGGGTTTCAAGGAGCTCAACTCACCGGCAAAGATATTTTTTACCACACCGGAAGCGGTAGCCGCGATCAAGCAGCATAAGCAGACCATTGGTTATGTTCCGCTCAGCTGGGCGCTCCAGGAGGGGTTGAAGGTGATGCAGATCGATGGGAAAACACCACGATCAGCGGGGGCGGATTGGCCCCATTTGACACCACTCTATCTGATTTCCAATGGCGCTCCATCCACAGAGGCACAGGCATTCCTCGATTTTGTGCGCTCTACTAAAGGGCGGATGTTGATTGAGCAACATGGAATGATCGCGTCACAGTGATCCGTATCAGGAAAACGCTACGTGGTCAGCTTGTCAGAACCCAGCTGCTGCTGGCTCTGACGATGGCCGTTGCTTTGGGCGGAGGGGCTGCGCACCTGCTGGAGCGTCAGTTACTCAAACTCAATACAGAGCTGTTGCACAGTGTTGCAGAGACCGTCAGAGGGGGAGTTGAGCGCTATTTTTCAGAGCAGGAACGCCTGCTCAGCGAGATGATCTCCTCAAAGGAGGTGCGGCATCTGATTGAGAACGATGAAGAGAAGGCGATGCTGCGCTATCTCCAGACTCGACTGGTCAGCAGCGACATACTCTGCTTCTATGATAGTGAAGGCACACTGCGTTTTACTCAACACTCTCTGCGAGATGACCTGGGGGCGGAGAGTGGAGATGTTGCCTGTCCAGCAATGAGTGATCTCCATGGAACAAGTGATTCAGCTAACCATCTGCACGTCGACTACAGGAAAACCAGTCAAGGAGAACAGATACAGTTTGTCTACTCTTCGGTTGACTATTTCGATCAGCGGATGGGGACAGCAGTGCTTATGGTTGACCTGGAAAGGGCAAGAGCACTGGTATCGCCCTATCTCCCCGAACAATTCAAGTTTGAACTGGCTTTTCATACCGATGAAATTAGTGGCGATGGTGAAGTGAAGATACTGGGGGAGAATCACACGGCCAGCCACGAAATGACAGAGGTGGAAAGAGGGCATCACCATGGCTCGACACAAGAAAATGATAGCTCGGGAATGTTTCTGTTTGTCGATGAGGGAGAACCTCTGTTTGGCATGATCCACCAGCTGAACCACTATGATGTGCGTATTCTGGCAATGGTTCCGCAGCGACATGTCAATGCTGCGATTGATGAGATGCATCTGCAAACGATCTCAATCGGTTCTGTATCGCTACTGCTGTTTGTGCTTTTCAGTTGGCTTTATGCATATGGTATTACAAGACCATTGGAGCAACTGCAACAGGCTATGGCTCAAGTGGGGAGCGGAGCGGAGTTGGTACACAGTGATATCACTGCAACCAATGAGATTGGTGCACTCTCTGGTCAGTTCAACAAGATGACCGTTCAGCTGTATGAGGCAAAGGAACTACTGGAGCAGCAGAAGCGTGAGAGTGAGGCTATCCTTGCCTCCATGGGTGAAGCATTGCTGGTAGTGGATAGCAATGGGTATGTGGAGTACACCAACCCTCAACTGCAGCGGTTGAGTGGAAAAAATGCGGAACAGCTCAAAGGTATCCATATTGGAACGATTATTGTAGATGATGATGATGATGTCTTTCTGCGCTTGCAGAGCCGTCTGTTGACAGCCGAACAGCTTCACACCACGAAAGTTGCTGATGAAAGCAGGGCGCTGCAGTGCAGCTTGCAGGTGTCAGATGGCGGGAAAATTCCAGTGATCGTTACTGGCGCTGTCCTGGAAGATGCAGAGAAGGGGGCACAACGACTCACCTGTGTTGCAACCGACGTTTCCGAGCAGCAGAGGATGTTGCAGGAGCTGACTGAGGCCAGAGATGAGGCGGAGGTGGCGGCCAAATCCAAAAGCCAGTTCCTCGCTAACATGAGCCACGAAATTCGCACTCCGATGAACGCCATCATCGGCATGTCGGGGCTGGCACTACAGACCAACCTCGACAGCAAACAGCACCACTACGTCGATAAGGTCAACCGTGCCGCCAAGGGGTTGCTGGGCATCCTCAATGACATCCTCGACCTCTCCAAGCTGGATGCAGGTCGGATTGAGGTTGAGTCGATCCCTCTCAGTCTCCATTACCTGTTTGAAGAACTTCACGCCCTTTTTGATATCGAGGCTGAAAAGGGACAGCTGCACTTTACTACGGAGGTCGATTCCGAACTACCTGCCGTGGTGTTGGGTGACCAGCTTCGGCTGGCTCAGGTACTCACCAATCTTTGTGGCAATGCTGTCAAATTCACCCCTGAATCAGGCAAAGTACGAATCACCGCAGCACTGCAGCAGCGTAGAGAGGAAGAGGTCGAGGTACGCTTCAGTGTAGAGGACAACGGCATCGGCATCAGCGAGGCACAACAACAGCACATCTTTGATTCCTTCTCCCAGGCAGATGTCTCCACCACCCGCCAGTTTGGCGGTACCGGACTTGGGTTGACCATCAGCCGCAGGCTGGTGCGGATGATGGGGGGGGAGCTGGCGCTGGAGAGTCGCGAAGGCGAAGGTGCCAACTTCCATTTTACGCTCACCCTGGGGATTGGAGAACGGCTCGAACACCACAATGAAAACGAGGAAGTGCTGGAAGAGGCGATTACAAAATTGCGTGGTGCCTCCATACTGGTTGCTGAAGACAACCGCCTTAACCAGGAGCTGATTCAGGAACTGCTGGTCCGGGCCGATATGGAAGTCACCCTGGCCAATAATGGTCAGGAAGTGATCGACCTGCTGGAGCGGGGAGAGCACTACGATGGCATCCTGATGGACTGCATGATGCCGGTAATGGATGGCTACAGTGCCGCCAGGAGCATTCGACAACATGAAATGTGGGCCAGCCTTCCCATCATCGCCGTCACTGCCCGGGTCTCCAGCGATGAGTGTCAGCGCACCCTCGACAGTGGTATGAACAGTCTGATCCATAAACCGATCAACAATGCAGAACTGTTCACCACCATGGCCGAGTGGATCACCCCGGAGAACCCACTGGTTACAGAGTCGACTGCAGGAGCAGACAATATCAAGGAACAAGCACTCGATATTGAAGCGGCCACCCCGCTGCTGGATGCATTGCAGCAACAGCTGTCAGAACAGGGGTTTGATGCCATCGAGCTGTGTGAACAGCTACAGCCCCTGTTTTCCGGTAGCCCGTATCAAGCCCCGTTTGAGGCTATAGTCCGACAGACCGACGACCTCCATTTTGAGCGTGCCCATCAACTGTTGGAGTCGCTGATGGTCGAAATCCAGGGTAGAGCAACATGAGTAATACCGAACAAAATCTAAACAGTGATGAAGCCCCCCGCATCCTGGTGGTCGATGACCAGCCCAACAACCTCCGTCTGGTGGCCGAAATCCTCAAAAAAAGCGGGGAGTACCTCATCAATTTTGCTCAGAGTGGGGAGAGTGCCCTGGAGCAGGTCAAAAAGGTCAATCCCGATCTCATTTTGCTTGACGTAATGATGCCGGGAATCAATGGCTATGAGGTGTGTGAGGCTCTCAAACAGCAACAGGACTACCGCAATATCCCCGTCCTCTTCCTCACTGCACTCAACGACTCCAACGATCTGGTAAAAGGGTTCGAAGTGGGTGGGGCAGATTACCTTAGCAAACCCTTTGAAGAGGTGGTGCTGTTGGCACGGGTCAAGACCCACGTGCAAAACTACCGTTATCTGAAAAAAGAGCTCGCCGCCAAGAGGGAGCTGGAACATGCAGTGGCTGAACGCACCCATGAGCTGGTCAAGGCCAACCAGGTCAAGGATGAGTTTCTCGCTACCATGAGCCATGAACTGCGCACTCCGCTTACTTCCATTATCGGAAATAGTGAATACCTGCTGGAGGGTGGTCAGTGTGAAGCCACACAGGAGCAGAGTGAGTCTTGCGAAATCCTGCGTTCCATCACCAGTGCAGGAAAACTGCAGTTGGCACTGGTCAATGACATCCTCGATATGTCCAAGATTGAGTCGGGAAAATTCACCATTGAACCCTATCCCTACAACCTCACACTTCTGCTCGGTGATCTGGAGCGGATGTTCGAGAGTCGGATTCAGGATGAGGGGCTGACGTTCAAGATTGAACAGAAAAACCGGGAAGCGTGTCTGCTGATGGGAGATGGTCAACGCATCGGTCAGATTCTTATCAACCTGATCAGCAATGCGCTCAAATTCACAGAAAAGGGGGAGGTGAGTCTCACTACTCACACTGAGTCAGAGAAAATTTACTTTACTGTTGAAGACAGTGGCATAGGCATGTCACCGGAAGTGGTGGAGAAACTCTTTACCCGCTTTGAGCAGGCTGATGGATCGATCTCCAGGCGCTTCGGGGGCAGTGGGCTCGGGCTCTATATCTCGATGAATCTGGCAGAGCTGATGGAAGGAAGTATCGAGGTCAGCAGCCGGGAGGGGGAGGGCTCCATCTTTCAGCTGGTCCTTCCC
Source organism: uncultured Piscirickettsiaceae bacterium (assembly GCA_964416755.1). GTDB lineage: Bacteria > Pseudomonadota > Gammaproteobacteria > Thiopontia. The sequence goes on from CAYQFH010000018.1 coordinate 19,001, forward strand.
TACAACTGCAGTGACCTGCCGGAGCGCCGGGAACAGGCGGTTGAAAAACGGGAGAGCGTGCTGGACAGGCAGCTCAGTGGTCATGTGCTGATAGCAGAAGATACCCCGCTGTTGCAACAGTTGGAGCGTCGTACTCTGGAGAAGATGGGGCTGGAGGTGACAGTCGCCAATAACGGAAAGGAGGCTGTCGAGTTGACTGAACAGTACTGCTTCGATGCCATCCTGATGGACATGCAGATGCCGGAGATGGATGGAATCGAGGCGACCCGAATCTTGCGGGAGCGCGGGATCACCACCCCGATTATTGCCCTTACCGCCAATGTTATGGATCAACATCGGAATGAATTTATTGAAGCTGGGTGTGATGCCTTCTTCGGCAAGCCAATCGACAAGGATGAGCTCAAGAGTCAGCTGGCTGAGTATCTGCAGACATAGCCCGTAGTCTGGTGAAGCTGCTGAGTGGTGGTGAGACAGATAAAGGCGAATAGTCGACAACTGAGAAGGTACAGTTTTGCGTTATCTTCTCAATAGAGAATCCGTTAGAATGAATAGAATGGCTATGAGAGCAACCAGAAAATGGCAATGAAGCGGATATTGGTAGTGGATGACCATGTGCTGATTCGCACGCTGGTGCGAAAAGAGCTGGAGGCGATGGGGTATGAAATTGATGTGTCAACAGATGGAGAGCTGGCTCTTAATCGCCTGAAGATAAAGGGGTATGATCTCCTCATTACAGACTTGAACATGCCCAACTTGTGCGGACTCGAACTTGTCAGGATAATCCGCAGTAGTAGTGAACCGTTTCGTGATATCCCCGTGCTCTGCATGACTGGAGAAGACCCAACAGAGCTTAAACCGGAAGCGATTCAATCCGGTGCAACCGGATGGATACAGAAACCCTTTAAACCCGATACATGGGGGCCGACATTGGAAAGAATATTGAGAAAATGAGTATGGAACAGAGTAGTGAGAGAGAGGCACCTCCTGGCCCGGTCAATGATGCGGTAGATGATGAGTTGATGGCGATGTTCAAAGAGATTGCGGTCAATGACAAGAAGGTGCTGGTGCAGTACCTTGCAGACAAGAACTGGGGTGAACTGCGTAGCAAGGCGCATGAAGTGAAAGGGTATGGTGCCTCATTCGGCTACCCGCTCATCTCTGAAAAGGCAGAGGCTCTGCAGAATGCAATTGATCAGGAACAGGTCGAGCAGGCGCCGGAGCTTGCTGCCGTCCTGATTTCCGAGATGGAAGTTGTCCTTCCTTGAACTGGTATACAACAGAATCTGCATCAGCAGTGACAGGGGAATGGATTAGATGAATCTGCGTACTGTACTGCTGGTGGATGATGAGCAGCCGATACTGGATACCTATCATGCCATACTGGCAGATGAGGAGGTTGAACAGGAGCTGGATGACCTTGCGCAACTGGTCGGCTTGATTGATGAGCCTGACGAAGAGAAAGAGGAGCGTGAAACCTTCAGGCTGATTGAAGCGACACAGGGTGAACAGGCGCTAGAGAAGCAGCGACAGGCCATTGCAGCAGGCAATGCACCGGCAGTAGCCGTGGTGGATATGCGGATGCCGCCAGGTATCAACGGGCTGGAGACTGCACTGCGCTTGCGCCAACAGGACAGCTCGATCTATATCATCATCATCACCGCATACAGCGATGTTGAAGAAGAGACCATGCAGCTTGCGTTGCAACATGACTTTCTCTTCCTGAAAAAGCCGGTTATTGCAGAAGAGCTCTACCAGATCGTTCGCAATGCGGCCGATGCCTATCAATCCAGTCAGCGCAATGCACTGCGAAATGAACTTGATGCACCGCTCTATCAGGACAGTCTGAGAAAACAGCATGTGCTGCTGGTGGATGACCAACCGATGATGCTGAAACTGGCAGAGGCGGTTCTGGTCAAGTATCTTCAGGTTACCGTGAGCACGGCTGGTAGTGGTGAAGAGGCGTTGATGTCAGCCCATAACTCTCCGCCGGATCTGGTACTGCTTGATATCAATATGGAGGGTATGGATGGTTATACCGTCTGTCAGGCACTCAAGGCATCCGAAGATACCAAAGAGATCCCCGTCATCTTCTTGACAGCACACAGTGGAGAAGAGCAAGTCATCAAAGGATTTCAAGTCGGAGCAGTGGATTATGTTAGCAAACCATTCTCCAATCCGGTTCTGGTTGCAAGGGTCTCGACCCACCTCAATCTCTACAAACAGAACCGTCGTCTGAAGATGTTGTCAAATACTGACAGTTTGACGGAATTGCCGAATCGGGCGGCATTCGAGACCTATTTGGAGATGCGACTGAATGATGCTGCAGAGGCACAAGCGTCCTCTGGTGATGGAGTGATCCCGAAACAGAACTATTTTGCGCTGCTGTTTATCGATCTGGATCGATTTAAACCGGTGAATGATGAACTCGGGCATGAAGTCGGAGACCAACTGTTACAGGCTGTCGCAGGGCGCTTGCGCAAAAGCGTGCGAGAAGTGGACTTGGTCTCACGAATCGGAGGAGATGAATTTGTACTTATGATGGGGGGAGACGTTACAGTACAACATGTTGCCTTGGTGGCAGATAATCTGGTGGATGTGTTGTGTCAGCCGTTCCATATCGAAGGACATGCGATTCAGATTGGTGCAAGCATCGGTAGTGCAATCTTTCCGATTGATGCCGGGGATGGCGAAACCCTGCTGCATAATGCCGACATGGCAATGTATGAGGCCAAATCGAAAGGACGCAACTGCCACATCTCCTTCTCGACTGACTTCAAACAGCAGCTAGACGAACGAGAACAACTAATCGAAGAGCTGAGAGTGGCGCTGGAAGAGCATCAGTTCAAGTTACTGTTCCAGCCTCGGTTTGTGCTGAAGACGAATGATTGTGTTGGAGTCGATGCGCTGTTGCGCTGGGAGCATCCGCAGCGCGGACTACTGGATGCACATGAGTTTGTTGAACCTTTGATGCAGGGGCGTCTGGGAGAGCTGGCAGAACGTGCCGTTCTGAGAATGGTCTGCCAGCAGGTCAATGAGTGGACCGATCTGTTGGATCGCTCACCAACCATTACAGTAAAACTCTCTGAAGAACGCTTTCAGCAGAGAGATCTTGATCAATACGTTCTTGATGTTGCAAGCGAAGTGCCGCTATCGGGAGAGCAACTCTCCATGCTGGAGTTTGATATCAGCGAAGCGCTATTGATGAAACAACCGGAATTTGCACTGGAGCAGTTGCAGCGGCTGAGAGAGATTGGAGTGCAGGTCTCGCTTGGCGATTATGGTGCAGGGGACTCCTCGCCACAATGGCTGATTCGCTTCCCGTTGAGTGGGCTCAAATTGAATCGAACCATGATACAGCAGATTGGAGATTCTCAGATGGATCAGGTGCTGAAAATGGTACTCAACGCAGCCGCTGCACTGGATGTGCCGGTGACAGCCAAGGGTATTGAGACGCTGGAGCAGTTTGAGTTCCTGCGGGAGGCTGGTTGTGACATTGGGGCTGGTTACCACCTCCATGCCATTGTCAGCAGTGATGAGATTGCAACAATGTCAACAGAGAAGGTAGCAGGAGCCGGATAGGGTGAATCTGTTGATTCGGTGCCGCAAGCATCTCTTTGTGCTGCTGGCGATGGTTGTTTCCGGAACTGCGGTTGCAGCTTCAGAGACATTGCTTTTAACGGATGAAGAGCGGTTGTGGCTGCAGCAGCATCCAATCATTGAAGTGGCAATCAACAGCTCCTGGCCACCGATGGATTACCTTGATGAGAATGGTACCGCCAAGGGGATCGGAGTGGAGACCATTCAGGTGTTGAACCGGATGCTGGATGGGCGTTTGAGGGTTGTTCCTGGAGCCTGGAGCGATATTTACAACGCCGTAAAAGAGCAGAGAATGGCGGCCCTGATGGATATTACTCCAAAGGAGGAACGCAAGCCCTATTTCAATTTTACTCACCCCTATATCGAGGTGCCGCACAATATCTTCACCCGCAAGGGGCATCCGAAAAGAGAGAAGCTGGCAGATCTGGTAGAAGATCGCGTAGGCCTGGAGAGAGGATTCTATCTGGTCAAGCTGCTGCGTGAGAAGTATCCTGCAGTCACCGTCATGGAGTTTGAGAATACCAGTGATGCGCTGGATGCGGTCTCAAAGGGGGAGGTGGATGCCTATATCGGCAATCGCGCCGTCGCAACCTATATCATCAACAATGAGTTGATTGCCAATCTGGTTGCACAGGGTAAGGTGAAGGAGTCCTCCTCAATCAATGCCATCGGGGTACGCAAGGACTGGCCATTGCTACGCTCCATTCTGGACAAGGCGCTGGCTGCAATACCTGAGAGTGAGAAACAGCGAATCCACGCACAGTGGACAGGATCTGATAACGGGATCTTTGATTATGATCTGTTGCTCAAGGTTGTGCTCCCTTTTGCTGTTCTGCTGGTGATTCTGGTTGTTTGGAATCGCAACTTGCAGTGGGCAGTGGATAGGAGGACAGCTGAGTTGCGCGCCTCCATGGAGAGTGCAGAACAAGCGAATCAGGCAAAGGATGACTTTCTGGCCTCAATGAGCCATGAGCTTCGCACTCCGTTGACTACCATTATTGGCAACAGTGAACTACTGCTGAACAAGGGGAGTTGTGAGGGAGATGAGGGGCCGCAACGTGATGCGGCAGAGACGCTGCGTGCAATCGTCAGTGCCAGCCGCTCACAGTTGGCGTTGGTTAATGATCTGCTCGACATGTCGAAGATTGAGTCGGGCAAATTTACCATTGAAGAGGTGCCCTATAACCTCAGCGTACTGCTTCAGGAGATCGAATCCATGTTCGAGACCAGAGCAGCCGATGCAGGGCTGGAGTTGACGATTGAGCAGAAGAATGAAGAGGAATTTCTACTGTTGGGGGATGGTCAGCGTATCGGCCAGATCCTGATCAACCTGTTGGGCAATGCGCTCAAGTTCACTGAACAGGGAAGCGTTGAGCTGACAACCCATACCGACCAGCGATACCTCTACTTTACGCTCAAAGACAGCGGAATCGGTATGTCCCCGGAAGTGGTAGACCGCCTCTTCAGCCGCTTTGAACAGGTGGATGGCTCCATCTCCAAACGCTTTGGAGGAACAGGATTGGGGCTCTATATCTCTCTCAACCTGGCAGAGATGATGGGAGGAACCATTGATGCCTCCAGTAAAGAGGGGGTGGGTTCGATCTTCCAGCTGATTCTCCCCTATCGTCGTAGTGAACAGCGAGAGCGACGGCAAAAAGGGAGAGTCAAACGTGGTGGGGGCGTACTGGAGCAAAAACTGAGTGGACATGTTCTGGTGGCCGAAGATACTCCGTTGATCCAGCAATTGGTTCGTCGTACGTTGGAAAATATGGGGATAGAGGTCACGCTGGCAAAGAACGGGGTAGAAGCGGTTGAGATGGCAACGACACAGGGATTTGATCTGATCCTGATGGATATGCAGATGCCCGAGATGGATGGTATCGAGGCAACCCGGGTATTGCGTCAAAAGGGGATCACCATTCCCATCTTCGCCTTGACCGCCAATGTGATGGAAAAACACCGGGCGCAGTTCATCGAAGCAGGTTGCGATGCATTTGTTGGTAAGCCGATTGATATGGAGGAGTTGAGGCAGTTACTGGCCAAGTACCTGGATGTTGGTGGAGCATAAATTTTCTGCGAGGGGAGTGTTGGTAGTGTCCTCTATTTCTTGACAAGTACGCGCTGATGTGTACTATATTTGGTTCGTTCTACTTTTTGTAGTGGATATCTTTTGGCAAGCCTTACCGAAAGGGGGGTACGCAAAGCCACCGGCCTACCGAACGGTTTCTATGGCAGCGGGGTTGCGAGCACAGAGCATTGCTTTTGTTGCACCTCCCTAAAGTTCCCTTGACAGAGGGTTCAGGTTTGCCCCATCACTAGATGGGGTTTTTTTATCCAATGAACTTGCAATCCATCTTTGTACCAGCAATGCCCCAATGATTTGAGCTGATCGTGGTGATAGATATCTGACCAGATTGATCAATATCTTATTGGTGGTATCTGAACTGTTACATCGTTAAAGCGCAATCCAACTCCAGAAAAAGGCAGTTTCAAACTGATATTGTTCGTCAATATAGAGTTGGAAGGAGACTAAACAATGTCAGACCATGAAATAGATGAGCTGTATGAGGATCAATCGCTGTATGACGATCTGCTGCCTGACGAATTGAAAGAGGCACTTGACTCAGATCTCACCAGTATTGACCAGTGGTTTGTTTGGTAAGAGAGGGCTAGTGACGTCACGGGCACCAGATGAGCTCTTATCAATTCTCTCGTGATAGAATAGTTGACGATTATTAAAAAACGGCTATTCAAAAATGCAAGAAGCTACCGAACTAACAGGTTTCTCTGGACATATACTGCTCGTTGAGGACATTCTCGAACTACAGTTGCTGGAAAAGAGAGTCTTGCAGTCTTTAGGGAGCACGGTCACGCTGGCTGAAAATGGTGCTGATGCGGTCAATTTGGCCAAGATGAACCAATATGATCTTGTCTTGATGGATGTGCATATGCCGGAGCTGAGTGGTATTGAAGCAATTCGAATACTGCGTAGCGAAGGGTATGATGGAACAGTCGTTCCAATGGTTGCTGAAACAGTGCGGCTGGACCGAAGTGCCTTTGAGGAGTTGGGGTGTGAAATGTTCTTGACCAAGCCAATTGAGTATGCGGAGTTGATGGTCGTACTGAAGCAACACCTCATGCTCAAACAGGATGCAGAGGTTTTGCAACAGTTGGGGATTGAAGACCGTCGTATAGCAGAGAGACGTTCGGAAGAGATTGCAATTATTCTGGAAGACCGGGAAGAGTCGATTCCAAGGCGGCTGAATGATCGCGTTGATCGGGAGATTCAGCAGATGGGTCACCTGAAGGTGGCTGAATATGTGGATGAGGCATTGATGGTAGCCTTCAAAAGTAGCGTCTCTCAATACATTATTTCACTTGAGACAGCAGTGGTGGATAATAATCTGGATGAAATATTGAGAATTGCACGCTTGCTCAATGAGAGTGCGGCCCCATTCGGTTTCAATCAGCTCTCCAGGCAGGCTCGGGCCATACAGATTGAAGTGGATGGAGAAGGGGGAGATGTGCTTCAGCTGACTGAAATGCTATTGATGGAGCTGAAACAAATTTTGCAGTAGTCAAGTGGTAGTTTGTTGTTGAACATCGTCATATCGGGTCAATTCCCTCCACATTGCGCATCACAAGACAAGTGTTTAATATATAATCGAATGATTATATGTTTACAGTCACCTACTGATTGCATCACTGTGCGTGCGTGTTGCTGTGATGCAGATAGAACGACTTCAATTATCAGAGAATTAAAATGGATTTAGCATCTCTTATTGGAATTTTGGCGGGCACTTCAATGGTTCTTGGAGCGATGACCGTTGGTGGTTCGCCCTCTGACTATTTCAATTTTCAAGGCCTCTTGATTGTAGTGGGAGGAACCATCTCTGCGACACTGATCAACTTCCGTTACAAGTCGGTAAAGCGAGCCTACGGAGCGGTCGCTCATGTCTTTTCTAAAGAACGGGAGAACCCGGTCAAGACACTGGCAGAGGTGATGAAAATCAATAGTATCTCCAAGAAACAGGGGGCGCTTGAGCTGGACAAGTACATCAAGGAGTCCAATAGCAGGACAGGTAACAGGATCATGAAGAAGGCGGCGATGCTCTCTGTGGATAATCTCTCTGAAGAGGATGTGGTGGTAGCGTTGCGCGCCGAGATCGATAACATCAAGATTCAGGATACGATCAATCAGGATGTCTTCAAGAGAATGGCGGGCTACGCGCCGGCTATGGGAATGATCGGAACCCTGATCGGTCTGGTTCAGATGTTGGGAAAAATGACTGATCCGGCTGAATTGGGCCCAGCCATGGGGCTGGCGCTGCTCACCACACTGTATGGCGCCTTTTTTGCAACTCTGATCTTCCTTCCCATAGCGGGAAAGCTGAGGGAGGTCATGCTCGAGAGTATCACCAATCTGGAGATTATCTATGAAGGTGCTCTGGCCCTGGCAACAGGCCGACCTATGATGTCTCTCTATGAACGTGCGATCTCATACATCCCCGCAGGGCAGCGTATCTCCTATGAGGATTTGAAGGATATGTACGAGGGGTAACTCCTCCGTCATTTACGTTCAATCGCGTACACTCTTATGAGCTCCAGTCAGACACTTGGTCACAGAGCCCGGCAAGGTTCGGTTGTTGATGAGCAAGTTGATGATGATAGTAGCTCATCATGGTTGATGACCTATGGTGACCTGATTTCAGTTCTACTCACTTTTTTCATCATGTTGCAGGGGATTTCAATCGTTAATGAAGATGAGTGGGCTGAACTCTTTAACAAGAAGCACTTCTTCCTGATCTCCAAGGAGGCGTTCGAAGGCAAGAAGATTGTAGCCAAAAGGAAGGTTGCCATTGAGCAGGATGACTATGCCGTCTTGACCTTCCTGAAACAGGCTCAGCGACGTATTCACAAATTGACCGAGAATGTCAGTGCTGACTTTCGGGCCGCCGGGCTACGGCATATGGTTACTGCAAAACCGAGTCTTGACAGGATGAGTGTGGAGGTCAATATCAACAGCAGTCTGCTTTTCCGCTCTGGACAGGGACATATGGTTGAGAGCGCAAAACTGATTATTGATAAATTGACCAATGTGTTGTGTAAATATGATGATGTCAAAATCGGTATTGAGGGCCATACAGACAATATCCCGATCAACACCACGGCATACCCCTCCAACTGGGAACTCTCCTCCATTCGTGCAACCAGCGTACTGCGCAGAATGGTTGATAATTGTATCGATCCATCACAGATCACTGCGACCGGATTCAGTGATCGTATTCCTGTGAAAAAAAACAGCACAGCTAAGGATAGAGCCAAGAATCGCCGTATTATGGTTCGTCTGGAGTACTCAACCGCAACCCATCTTGATATCATCCAGCGGCGGATGAAAAAGAAAAAGTCTACCAGGAAAAAATGATAGGTGATCCGGTTGGATTGAGCGAATGGAGACGCATTGGTAGTGAATCTGACGCTCAGTTGTGCTGTGGATTATGAAACCACTTCGGTAATCCATCGTTTTACCTCGTCGATTGAGGCAGAAGGTGCTCCTGCATGGTCGGAATCAGGTTCATAATAGGTGGCATGGGGTTGATCAGCGAGGGCACCATTGAACAGCTTCGGTCCAAATTTTCTCAATCCTTTGTAGTCACGCTCTGCAACAGCCCACAGTACGGCTACCTCTTCTCTTAACTGCCTGGCCGCTTTACTCATGTTCAATGCTCCATCCGGATCAAACCATGAGAGATAGTTGTTGGGGGTGACAATGACAGGGAAGACCCCTTTGGATCCCTCGAAATCCATCAAGCGATGGGGGATATCGCCTCTGCCTTCTGCAATCAGTTTTTTTGCCTCGGAGACTGATTTCCCCAATTTCTTGCGAAATATTTTCGCACCCATATTACCTCCCGGTGCAAGGCCGATGATGCCTTTTATATGGTATCTTCCTGCATAGTGAAGAGCAAATGCTGCTCCCATACTGTGTCCGGCCAGAAAAAAGTGGGTGACACCTTGTGCACGCATTGACTCGATTGCACGGTTCACCTGCTCCTCGGCGGCACTGACAGGCGCATCATATTCACGCTTTCTAGACCATGGCATCTCCAGATTTTCGACCAGATAGCCGTCACTTTTCAGTGCGCTTGCGAACCGATTAACATGCTTCGATGGCGAACCACCTTTTCCATGCATGATGACAATGCCGGTTTTCGAGGGAGTGGCGTACACTTGAATGGAGATCATGAGTGAGAGAGTAAGTAAAATTAGGGTGTGAAGAGTGTATTTGATATTTCGCATTATTGTTTGATCCTGGTTTTCTGACTATTTCCGGTGTTGCTGTAGAATGTCGATTCCCAATAATACTGGAGCAGAGCTTATTTTGAAGCTTGATTCAATTGTTGATAGCCAGATCGCCGTATTTAAGAGAAAATTACCAGTATTCTGTATTTGTCTGTAGAAAAGAGAAAATTATGAAACGGATTCTGGTGGTAGATGATCATGTCTTGATCCGCTCGTTGGTGCGCAAGGAGCTGGAATCGATGGGATATGAGATCGATGTGTCGACAGATGGTGTGCTGGCCCTGAGCCGGTTGAAAATGAAACACTATGATTTGGTGATTACGGATCTTAATATGCCCAACTTGTGTGGACTGGATCTTGTGAAAGCGATCCGCAATAGTGATTCTGAATACAAAGATATTCCCATTCTCTGTATGACGGGGGAAGATCCCACCAAACTTAAACCACAGGCAGCGGAATTGGGAGCAACTGGCTGGATTCAGAAGCCTTTTAATCCTGATACTTGGGCTCCCACACTGGCTCGTTTAACTGCAAGCTGAGAGTATTCAAGACAGTGAGCTGTTGAAAAAACAATACAATTCATTGTCTTGCAATAGTTGTTGACAACTTTCTAGGTGACTGTAAAATGCCCCATCTACTTAGCAGGCGCGTAACTCAGTTGG
>CAYQFH010000018.1:29572-31349 GCA_964416755.1 uncultured Piscirickettsiaceae bacterium
AGTGTCACCTTGACATGGTGGAAGTCGGTGGTTCGAATCCACTCGCGCCTACCAATCTTTAAAAAGTGGTCAGACATCAAACGGGATGGCTGACCATTTTTTTTGAGCGAATTTGAAGTTGTATTGGATAAACATGCGGCCTCTGGTATGGGTCGCCACTGGAGAGAGAAAATGCCTGTAATCACCCTGCCTGATGGCTCCCAACGTTCCTTCGATAATTCCGTAACTGTCTTCGATGTGGCAGCAGATATTGGTCCAGGTTTGGCCAAGGCTGCGCTGGCGGGGAAGATTGGTGATGAGTTGGTCGATACAACCTTTGTGATTGATGAGGATGTGGCGCTGTCGCTGATCACCAGCCGTGATGAAGAGGGGGTGGAGATCATTCGCCACTCCACGGCCCATCTGCTGGCGCAGGCAGTCAAATCACTCTATCCAGAGACCCAGATCACCATAGGTCCGGTTGTGGAGCACGGTTTCTACTACGATTTTGCACGTGAAGAGAAGTTCACCCCGGAGGATTTCAAGGGGATCGAGAAGAAGATGGCGGAGTTGGCCAAGGCCAATACCCCCATCCGGCGATCAGAAATGGATCGTGACGAGGCTATCGCCTTCTTTGAGGAGCAGGGAGAGGTCTACAAGGCGGAGATTATTCGTGATATCCCCGAGGGGCAGGTACTCTCACTCTACCGTCAGGGCGACTTTATCGATCTCTGTCGTGGCCCTCATGTCCCTTTAACCGGTCATTTGAAGGGTGGATTCAAGTTGATGAAGCTGGCCGGTGCCTACTGGCGTGGGGACTCCAACAACGAGATGCTGCAGCGCATTTATGGCGTGGCCTTTCCTGACAAGAAGCAGCTCAAGGAGCACCTTCACCGTTTGGAGGAGGCAGAGAAGCGTGACCACCGCAAGATCGGCAAGAAGCTCGATCTATTCCACAGTCAGGAGGAGGCACCCGGTATGGTCTTCTGGCACAGCAAGGGGTGGTCGATCTACCGTGAAGTGGAAGACTACGTGCGAGAGAAACTGCGCTACCACGGCTATCAGGAGGTTCACACTCCACAGGTGATTGACCGTGTGCTGTGGGAGAAGTCAGGCCACTGGGACAAGTTCGGCGACATGATCTTCTCCACCCACTCGGAAAATCGTGATTACGCCATCAAGCCGATGAACTGCCCTGGCCATGTACAGATCTACAATCAAGGGTTGCGTAGCTACCGTGATCTGCCACTGCGACTGGCTGAATTTGGCTCTTGCCACCGCAACGAGCCCTCCGGTACCTTGCATGGATTGATGAGAGTGCGTAACTTTACTCAGGATGATGCGCATATCTTCTGTACCGAAGATCAGATCCAGTCCGAGGTCGCTGCCTTCATGGAACTGCTGTTTGAAGTCTATGAAGATTTCGGCTTTGAAGAGGTATTGATCAAGCTCTCCACCCGCCCTGAGAAACGAGTGGGTTCAGATGAGGTGTGGGATCAGGCAGAGCAGGCACTGGAGACGGCGCTCAATACCAAAGGACTGGAGTGGGAACTGCAGCCTGGCGAGGGTGCTTTCTACGGGCCGAAGATCGAATTCTCTCTTAAAGATTGCATTGGGCGTGTCTGGCAGTGTGGCACCATTCAGGTCGACTTCTCCATGCCGGGAAGGCTTGAGGCAACCTATGTGGATGAGCATGGTGAGAAGAAGCATCCGGTGATGTTGCATCGTGCCATTCTCGGTTCACTGGAGCGTTTTGTAGGTATTCTGATTGAGGAGTTTGCTGGCTCCATGCCGCCTT
>CAYQFH010000019.1:0-29973 GCA_964416755.1 uncultured Piscirickettsiaceae bacterium
CGCTCTTCTTCAGCCCATCGCCGAAGGACATATTCATCTCTTTACCGTCACGACGTACCCACACCTCCAGATGGGAGGAGAGCGCATTGACCACCGAGACGCCCACACCGTGCAGACCACCAGAGAACTGGTAGTTCTTACCGGAGAATTTACCCCCTGCATGGAGCTTGGTCAGAATCACCTCAACGCCGGGAATCCCCTCTTCGGGGTGGATATCGGTCGGCATACCACGGCCATTGTCCTGAACGGTGACTGAACCATCCTTGTGGATGGTGACCTCGATCTGGCTGGCGTGGCCCGCCATCGCTTCATCGACACTATTATCGAGCACCTCCTGCACCAGATGATTCGGACGGGTGGTGTCGGTGTACATGCCTGGACGTTTACGAACCGGGTCCAGACCGGAGAGAACCTCGATTGCCGAGGCGTCATAATTACTCATAACGGTTAATTACCATACTTCAAATTGTGAATCACGGTCTCTACCGGGATTGGTGCATCGGTAACCCGGTCACAGAGAATCCCCTTGAACAGTGCCTTGCGGAAGAAATCTCCCCCCTTGATCCTCTTCCATTCGGCACTCTCGTTTTCGATAAAGCTGCCTCCAACCCCAAAGGCGTAGTTCTTGTACTCTGTCGTGGTACAGCGGATCCCATCGTAGAAGACATTGGCCGAGCCGCTGCGTGTCTGTACCACTGCGGAGTAACGAATCACATAATCCTCCGCGATGGAGAGTGATTGTGTATCGAGGAAATATTTATGGTTGCGAGTGGCTGGATTATCGACCGAAAACTCAATCCAGTTGGCCTCCTGCGGATAGTCGGGGATAGTCACCTCGGCCTCCTTCCAGGCCGGCCCCTCTTCGTACCACTCACTGCCACTGCCGCTATCCCACCAAGGGTTGGCAGCGACTGTGGTTTGCAGGCAGAAAAATGCTATTAGAGTCGGTATAATCTTGTGCATAACCGGCCTATTATCCAACGAACTGCTCTGCAAACCCAACCCCTTAGTCGCTAAATTATGCCAACTCGCAAAAAATCCGCTGCCGCCAAGGGCGAACAGCCCTTTGATTTCGAAAAGAATCTGACCGAACTGGAGCAGTTGGTGGAGGCGATGGAGGATGGCGAACTGCCGCTGGAGGAGTCGTTGAAGAAGTTTGAACAGGGGATTCAACTGATCCGTAGTTGCCAGACCGCGCTGACCGAGGCGGAGCAGAAGGTGGAGATCCTGACCAAAGAGGGGCTGAAGCCATTTGACGCCCCATGAATCCGCGCTTCCAACAGTGGCAGCAGCGGGTTGAGGCGGCAATCAACACCACACTCCCCGCTACCAACACCCACCCGGCTCAGCTGCACCAGGCAATCCACTACGCCCTGCTGAATGGCGGCAAACGGGTGCGCCCGATGCTGACTTACGCCAGTGGCGAGCTGTTCGATATCGATCCGCAACAGTTGGACCCCGCTGCAGTGGCCATCGAGATGATCCACGCCTACTCACTGGTGCATGACGATCTTCCAGCAATGGACGATGACGATCTGCGTCGAGGTAAACCCACCTGTCACAAGCAGTTTGATGAGGCGACCGCCATTCTGGCAGGGGATGCACTGCAGACGCTCGCCTTCGAAACACTCTCCTCTGCAGATATTTCTACCGACATTCGGCTGCAGTGGATTCAGCGACTCAGTGCCGCCAGTGGCGCAGACGGCATGGTGGGCGGGCAGATGATTGATCTGCTGGCCGAGCAGCAGGCACTGGATGATGGAGCACTGCGTACCATGCACCGCAAGAAGACCGGTGCACTGATCAAGGCCAGCATTCTGATGGGAGCCACTCCGGCGCAAGCGGACACTCAATCCATACAGCAGCTGGAGATCTTTGCCGACAGCATTGGCCTCGCCTTCCAGGTACAGGATGACATCCTCGATGTGGAGGGGGAGAGTGCCATAATCGGCAAACCGCAGGGTTCCGACGTTGAGCAGGGCAAGAGCACTTTTGTCACCCTGTTCGGAGTGGATGGCGCCAAACAGCAGCTCCAACAACTACACCAGCAGGCACTCGACAGCCTCTCCCACTTTGGCACAAAGAGCGACAGCCTGACCGAGATCGCCCACTTCATCATCCAGCGGGACCACTGAGCCAACCCATTATGGATCGTCCACTCCCACTCACACCGCTACTGGATCACATTGACGATCCAGCCCGGTTGCGTGAACTCAATCCCAACGAGCTGCCGGAGCTGGCCCAGCAGCTGCGTGATTTCATGATCCACTCGGTTGGCAAGACCGGCGGTCATCTCGCCTCCAGCCTTGGCGTGGTGGAGCTGACCATTGCACTGCACTATATCTACAACACCCCGGAGGATCGGCTGGTGTGGGATGTGGGTCACCAATGCTACCCCCACAAGATTCTCACTGGCCGTAAGGAAGCGATGGACAACCTGCGCCAGCAGGGGGGGATCTCCGGTTTTACCAAACGTTCGGAGAGCCCCTATGATCCATTCGGTGCGGGTCACTCCAGCACCTCAATCAGTGCCGCACTGGGGATGGCCATCGCCGCCCAACATGCCGAGGAAGAGCGCCAGACCATCGCGGTGATCGGTGATGGCGCACTGACCGGCGGCATGGCCTTCGAGGCACTCAACCACGCCGGAGAGTCCAACGCCAACCTGCTGGTGGTGTTGAATGACAACGACATGTCGATCTCGGAGAATGTCGGCGGTCTCTCCCGCTATCTGGGGCGCATCCTCACCAGCTCCACCTACAGCCAGATGCGTGAGACCAGCCGCAAAGTGCTGAGCCATCTGCCCGGCGCCTGGGATCTGGCACGCAAGGCGGAGGAGCACATGAAGGGGATGGTGGTGCCCGGCACCCTGTTCGAAGAGCTGGGCTTCAACTACGTCGGCCCGGTTGATGGACATGACATCCACGCCTTGATCCGTGCGCTGCGCACCCTGCGGACATTGAAGGGGCCCCGCTTCCTCCATGTGATCAGCCACAAGGGGCATGGCTACCTCCCCGCCGAGGAGAACCCGACCAAATACCACGGCGTTGGCAAAGTCAAACCCGCCAGCAAGCAAGAGGAGCCTGAAGAGAAGCGTCTCAGCTATACCGAGGTCTTCGGCCACTGGCTCAACAGTGCGGTAGAGCGCCATCCTGAACTGATTGCGATCACCCCAGCCATGTTGAGCGGCTCCGGTATGGTGGAGTTTGCCGAACAGCACCCCAACCACTGTATCGATGTCGGGATTGCCGAGCAGCACGCCATCACTTTGGCTGGCGGACTGGCCACCGAGCAGCGCCACCCCATTGTGGCGATCTACTCCACCTTCCTGCAGCGCGGTTATGACCAGTTGATCCATGATGTGGCGCTACAGAAGCTGCCAGTACTGTTTGCCATTGACCGTGCCGGACTGGTCGGGGCTGACGGAGCCACCCACACCGGTGCCTTTGACATCAGTTTCCTGCGCGCCATTCCCAACATGGTCATCATGACCCCTTCCAACGGAGAAGAGTGTCAGCGTATGCTGGAAACCGGGCTACTGCACAATGGCCCGGCAGCAGTACGCTATCCACGCGACACCATTCCCGACATTCCAGAATCCATTGAACCGCTGGAACTGGGCAAGGGGGTGATCCGCCGCCAGGGCCAGGAGACCGCCCTGCTGGTCTTCGGCCCATTGCTGCACAATGCACTGGAGGCCGCTGAAGAGATTGATGCCACTGTGATCGATATGCGCTTTGTTGCCCCACTGGATCGAGCACTGCTGCTGGAGATCACCCAATCCCACACCACACTGGTAACGCTGGAGGAGAATGTGATCGCCGGAGGAGCAGGGAGTGCGGTCAACGAATTCCTCCTCACAGAGCGCTGCACGCTGCCGATTCTCAACCTCGGATTGCCAAACCGCTTTGTTGAACAGGGCGAACGCGATACACTACTCGGTTTATACCAGCTGGATGCGCGTGGTATACTTGACTCAATTAGTCAGTTTTTAGCGTAATCCACCCTAGAAGAAGAGATCACAACTCAGTAACCATGGCCGGCCGATTTACACTACGGACCCTCAGCGACTTTGCCGCTGCCCACAGCCTGCGGGAGTATCCCGGAGACTGCCAGCGCCTGCATGGTCACAACTGGAAGGTCGAAGTCGAGGTGAGCGCCAGTGAACTGGACAAGCTGGGAATGGTGATCGATTTCAAGCAGGTCAAGGCGGCCACCAGAGAGGCGACGGATCGCCTCGACCACCAGTATCTCAATGAACTGGACCCCTTTGACCAGCTCAACCCCACTGCAGAGAACATTGCCCGAATTCTGTTCCAGGAGATCTCTGCAACGCTCAATGATGATCGCGTACAAGTTGATGCGGTTACCGTGTGGGAAACAGAGCGAGCCTCAGCCCGCTACTCAGAATAAAGGAAAGGAAAGAAGAACCATGACCGAACAATGCATGGCCGACGTACAGAGCAGCACCGATACCCGCCAGATCCCGATCGACAAGGTGGGGATCAAGGATATCCGCCATCCGGTCGCAATCAAGGATCGTACCGGCAAGGAGCAACACACCGTTGCCAACTTCAACATGTATGTCAGCCTGCCGCAACACTTCAAGGGGACCCACATGTCCCGCTTTGTGCGTATCCTCAACCAGCACGACTTCGAGATCACCGTCGACAGTTTCAAGCAGATGCTGAGCGAGATGGTCGAAATTCTGGAGGCAGAAACGGGCCACATCGAGATGACCTTCCCCTTCTTCGTCAACAAGAAGGCCCCGGTCAGCAAAATCGAGAGCCTGATCGATTATGAGGTCACCTTTATCGGTGAGATCATCGATGGTGAACCGGTGATGAATGTCAAGGTACTGGTGCCGGCCACCAGCCTCTGTCCCTGCTCCAAGAAAATTTCGGAATATGGCGCCCATAACCAGCGCTCCCACATCACCGTCAATGCCCGTACCAACGGCTTTATCTGGATTGAGGACATCATCGATCTGGTCGAGCAGGAGGCCTCCTGTGAGCTGTTCAGTCTGCTCAAGCGTCCGGATGAGAAGTACGTCACCGAACGTGCCTACGACAACCCCAAATTTGTCGAGGATCTGGTACGCGATGTGGCCAACCGCCTCAACAACGATGACCGTATCGGCTCCTATGTGTTGGAGGCGGAGAACTTCGAGTCGATCCATAACCACTCGGCCTATGCATTGATCGAAAAGACAAAATAGCCACAAGCTACAAGCCGTCAGCTTCAAGCAAGTAACTTGCAGCTTTTCGAAACAATGATCCATTATCAGGTCTCCATCGCCGACCCGCATGCCCACCACTTTGAGGTAGTCTGCAGCGTCACCCACCCCGATCCGGCAGGACAGCAGCTCTCTCTCCCTGCCTGGATTCCGGGCAGTTACATGATCCGTGACTTTGCCCGTAACATCCTCTGGCTCAAAGCAAGCTGCAATGGGGTCGAGGTTGCGGTGGAGAAGCTGGACAAGCAGCAGTGGTGGTGCGCCCCCTGCGATGGCCCGCTCACCATCACCTACCGGGTCTACGCCTGGGATCTCTCGGTACGCAGCGCCCACCTCGACCAAACTCACGGTTTCTTCAACGGCACCAGCCTCTTTGTTGCCATCAAGGGGCAAACGGATCACGAGCAGCAGGTGACACTGATTGCACCAGAGGCACTGGACTGGAGCGTTGCCACGACCCTGCCGGTCGCAGAGGTGGATGAAGATGGCTGGGGCCACTACTACTGTGACAGCTACGATACCCTGATCGACTACCCGGTAGAGATGGGCACCTTCGACTGGATCAACTTCGAAGTCTGCAGCATTCCCCATGCACTGGTACTGACCGGCCGTCACGAGGCTGATACTGATCGGCTCGCTGCCGACCTGACCCGCATCTGCGAACACCATGCCCACTTTTTTGGTGATGCACAGCCACCGGTCGATGAGTATCTTTTCCTCACCACCGTAGTCGGTGACGGCTATGGCGGGCTGGAGCACCGCGATTCCTGCGCCCTGATCTGCAGCCGCGATGATCTGCCCCGCAAGGGCGAAACCGAGATCAGCGAGGGCTACCGCAAATTCCTCGGCCTCTGCAGCCATGAGTACTTCCACCTCTGGAACATCAAGCGGATCAAGCCAGCTGCCTTCACCCCCTACCAGCTGGAGAGCGAATCCTATACCCGTCAGCTCTGGGCCTATGAGGGGATCACCTCCTACTTCGATGATCTGGCACTGGTACAGTGTGGATTGATTGACCGAGAGAGCTATCTGGAGCTGCTGGGACAGACCCTGACCCGCCTGCAACGCAGTCGGGGCAAGGAGATCCAGCCGGTCACCGAATCCAGTCTCGATGCCTGGAGCAAGTTCTACAAACAGGATGAGAACGCCAACAACGCCATTGTCAGCTACTACGTCAAGGGGGCGGTGATTGCGCTGATGGCCGATCTGGAGATTCGACTGCGCAACAACCATGAACGCTCTCTGCAGCAAATCATGCAGCACCTCTGGTCACACTACGGCAAGACCGGAGTCGGTACCGGAGAGGAGACCATTGAGCTGCTGCTGGAGCGTGCCGCAGGCGGCATTCCCTTTCTGCAGCAGGCACTCTACGGCACAGAACCTTTGGAGGTTGCACCACTGCTGGAGCAGTTCGGGATCGAGTTCAATCTACGTGCTGCAACCGGGCGTGGCGACACCGGCGGTAAGGCTGCCATGGAACAGCCCAACTGCTGGTTTGGAGCCAACCTCAAACCGGTCAATGGTGCGCTGGAGATACTCAGTGTCACCGACAACAGCCCTGCACAACGTGCTGGCGTGGCTGCTGGAGACCGCATCATTGCTCTGGATCAATTACAGGCCAGCGAGCGTCAGTTAAAAAATGCACTCTACAACCGTGCAGCGGGAGACCGGCTCCAGCTCCACCTCTTCCGCCGTGATGAACTGATGGAGATGGAGGCCGTACTGGAGGCTGCCCCAGCCGACAGCGTCGTATTGGCGGCACTTGATTCGGCCAGCAGTCAACAGCTGCAAGCACAACAGCACTGGCTACAGACGGACAACGATGATTCTCAACATTGAACAACCTTCCGATACTCCCCCTCCGTTTGCCCTGTTTCAGCTCGGCTTTCGCCCCTTCTTCCTTGGCGCCATCAGCTATAGCGTAATCGCCATTGTGCTGTGGGCCTTTGCCTACAACCTGCAGTGGATGCCTGCGGCCATCGCCCAGTGGGGCAACCCCTTCTGGTGGCATGGTCACGAAATGATCTTCGGCTATGGCATGGCGGTCATTACCGGTTTTCTGCTGACCGCATCGATGAACTGGACCGGGGTACAGACCCTGCGCTTCACCCCACTGGCGCTACTCTTCGGCTTCTGGGCACTGGCACGGCTGCTGCCGTGGATACCAGGGGTGGCACTGGAGCTGGTGGCGCTGTTTGATCTACTCTTTCTACTGGGGGCCACCCTGACCGTAACCCATCCACTCTACAAGGCGCAGCAGTGGGATCAGGTGCGTATCTTCACCTCCAAGTTGAGCCTGATCCTGATCTGCAACCTCACCTTCTACCTCGGCCTGTTCGGTGTGTTGGAGAACGGCGAAAAGATCGGGCTCTATGGCGCCACCTATCTGGTGCTGGCCATCGTGCTGACGCTGGGGCGTCGCGTCTTCCCCTTCTTCATCCAGAACGGCATCAATGCCGATGGGCGCAGTGAGAAACTGGAGCTGAAGAACTCCAAACTGCTCGACCTCTCCAGCTTGGTACTGTTCCTGCTGTTTGCACTGGCCGATCTGTTTCTGCCACAACAGCTGCTGCTGATCGGTCTGCTCAGTGCCGGATTGTTTGTGGTTCACGCCATCCGCTTCCACAACTGGTACACCCCGGAAGTATGGTCACGACCACTGGTCTGGGTACTAACCATGGGCTATGGCTGGATGGTGCTCGGCTTCCTCTTCAAGGCGCTCTCTACTACTGGAGTAATGTCGCCCTATATCGCCCTGCACGCCTTCACCTACGGTGCTGTCGGTACCATCACCGTTGGCATGATGGCACGGGTCATTCTGGGCCACACTGGACGCAATGTCTTCAATCCACCGGATGGTCTGAACCTGATCTTTATTCTGATCTCGATTGGTGCCGTTGTCCGTGTACTGTTGCCACTGCTGCTACCGGCACAAACAATGAGCTGGATGCTGATCTCCCAACTACTCTGGGCAGGTGCATTCGGGATCTTTGCACAACGCTATCTGATGATGCTGGTACGTCCACGGATTGATGGACGTCCAGGCTAAAACAGTCAGACCAGCAATTTAGAAAGTGTAGTCCCCCAGATACCAGGGTTCAGTGGCTTCTGAATCCATCCATTGGCCCCCGTCTCTTTGGCCTCCTGCTTGAGGCTCTCAGCCTCGTCACCAGTGATACAGAGAATCGGCATATTGCTGCACTCTCTATCACTGCCACAAATATTTCTGATCACTTCCGTTCCAAACATATTGGGCATATTGAGATCGGTCACCACCATGTCATAACACTCAATGGCCAACCGATTGAGGCCACGATCTCCATCAGAGGAGACCTCTACTGCATAACCGAGTTTTTCCAGCTCTTTCCGAAACATGGTGCGGATCAGAGCATCATCAATGACCAAAATTTTCTTTTTCATTGCAGCCCCGGATTAATGCTTCATCAGAAGCCCCAACACTATCATATTTTTTATAACTCTCTGTGATCTTGGTCTCGGTGACAACAGCATAAAATTCGATCAATCCTGATAAATCTGTATAAATATGTGAAAATTCTATTATGACTACGCCATTACCGGATGAGGGCGAATCAGATTTTACTCCACCGGAATCTCTCTCATCCCGACACCATGACCTGCTGCAAGTCTCTCCTCTGATTCGGGAGTACTGCGCAGAGGCACTGCTGACACGTGAAGAGGAGCAGTCTCTGTTCCAGAAACTGGCGGACCGGAACAGCGAAATTCTGGCATTGATGCTACGCATTACCAATGTGCGCAAACGGGCCATTGAGCTACTCAACCGCAAGGCAGACGAGGCTACACAACACCAGCGACTGGGGACACAGCTGCGTGGACTCTCCAGCAGTAGCGTACTGGAGGCCCCGCTCACCACCGAACAATATCTCGACACTATCGAAGAGCAGATGCTCTCCCAGCTGAAAGCAATCAACGAGGCCAATGATTCCGGACAACAGATCAGACTGATTTCAAAAATCATTCTTCATCCAACACTGCGCAATGAGATCCGCGAGTTCTACCAACGCTCCTATTCCACCATCTCTTCCCCTTCAACCGCCGCCATAGAGAACCACACCCATATTGAACGACTTGAAAAGCGGGTTGAGGCACTCAAGGAGATGTTGGTTCGCCACAATCTACGCCTGGTGATCAAACATGCCGCAGTCTACGCCAAACACCATCTTGATATTCATGACCTGATTCAAGAGGGGACAATGGGGCTGATGCATGCCAGTGATCTCTACGACTACCGCCGTGGCTACAAGTTCTCCACCTACGCCTCACGCTGGATTCTGCAGACCATTCTCAATCTGCTCAATGAGGTCAACTTCACCATTCAGGTACCCCGCAATATCAGCCAGGCCTATCGCAAGGTGCACCACTACATTGATGACCAGGTCTCTCGCAGTGGCATCACCCCCAAACCTGCAGAGATTGCCCATGCACTGGAGCTGAGTGAGAAAGAGGTCAACACCGTACTCCACTCCACCTGGGTCGCCTCATCACTCAACACACCCATCAGCGATAGTGCTGAATCGGATGAGTTCATCAACTTCGTTGAAGATGAGGAGGACTCCTATGAGAAGGTGGATCTCTTTCTACAATATCGTGTGATCAAAAAGCTGATCGAGGAGATCTCTTCAGAGCGGGATCGCGAAATCCTCAAGCGACGCTACGCCATCGGCTACAGCGAATCGACCCTGACCGATATCGCAGATGAATATGGTCTGACCAAAGAGCGCATCCGTCAGATCATCAATCATCATCTGAAGAAGATGCGCGAGCAGCTGGCTGGCAATACTTCATAGCTCTTCTCTGCAGCTACTCAGTGACCCAGCAGATCTTCCAGATTGTCTTTCCCCTGTTCGCCATTGTACTGGCAGGTTATCTCTATGGTCGCAAACATGCACCGGACATGGCTGCTGCCAACCAAATCAATCTTGATATCTTTGTACCTGTACTAATTTTTCATATTCTGTCGGACGAGAATTTCCAACCACAGCAGTTTGGCGAACTGGCACTGATTGCCACTCTGATTATTCTCGGTTCTGGTCTGATTGCCTGGCCCATTGCACGTCTGCTAGGCTATCAAGCTAATACTCTGGTGCCTCCGATGATGTTCTCAAACTCCGGCAACATGGGGTTACCGCTGGCACTCTTCACCTTCGGTGAGACAGCACTAGCCGCTGCAGTGGTACTCTTTATCATTGAGAATACCCTTCACTTCAGTGTTGGGATACGGATGATGGATCGTACTACCCCACTGTTCTCCCTATTCCGCATTCCAATGGTGATCGCTACCCTGGCAGGACTGAGTATTACCCTGCTCAATATCAAGATCCCCGTACCCGCAGCCACCGCCATCGAGATGGTGGCTCAGGTCTCCATTCCACTGATGCTTTTCTCTCTCGGAGTTCGACTGATTCAGATTGATTTCGAGGATTGGGAGATTGGATTGGTCGGTGCACTGTTGGCTCCCTTGAGCGGTCTGCTGATCTACTTGATCATCACTCCGTTCTTTAAACTGCCGGAACTACAGTCAAAACTGCTACTACTATTTGCAGTACTCCCTCCTGCTGTACTCAACTTCATGGTAGCAGAAAAGCACCAGCAAGAACCACAACGGGTTGCTGCAATTGTATTGACAGGAAATCTGGCTGCACTGGCGGTGATTCCGCTTACACTACTGTTTATCTTGTAAGCGGAAGCACGCTTGTACCCTATCGATTCAGATCTACAATACGTCTGCCTCGAATTCGACCCTCAAGTAGATCCTCTGCGGTATCGATCACCTCTGATAAACCGATCTTATCCGCAATCTGGCCCAATTTGGAGAGATTCAGATCCTGCTCCAGCCGTCGCCACGCCTCCAACCGTCTCTCTTTGGGGCACATGACACTATCCACTCCTGCCAGTGTCACCCCCCTCAGAATGAATGGTGCAACCGTTGCCGGAAAATCCATCCCACCTGCCAGCCCACAAGCAGCAACCACACCGCCATATTGTGTGCCTGCACAAGCGTTAGCAAGCACATGCGATCCCACCACATCGACCACACCGATCCATCTCTCCTTGCCCAGTGGACGTCCTGGCTCGGAAAGCTCGGAACGTAGGATCACCTCCGAGGCACCCAGCCCTTTGAGAAAGTCACTTTCCTCTTCAACTCTTCCACTGAGTGCAATCACGTTGTAACCCAGTTTTGAGAGGATCGCGACTGCCACACTGCCGACACCTCCAGCAGCCCCGGTCACCAGAATATCTCCCATCTCGGGAGTAATGCCATGACGCTCAAGTGCCATCACGCAGAGCATTGCAGTAAAACCGGCTGTACCAATCGCCATCGCATCTGCGGGCTTGAATGATTCCGGCAGTGGAACCAGCCAATCTCCATTCAACCGTGCCTTCTGCGCCATTCCTCCCCAGTGCACCTCACCCACTCCCCAGCCAGTCAACACCACTGCTGTACCGACAGGATAATCCGGATGGGAGGAGTCTGCCACCGTGCCCACCAGATCAATCCCCGGCACCATTGGAAAGCGACGCACAACCGGTGAGCTGCCGGTGATCGCCAACGCATCCTTGTAGTTCATTGAGGAAAACTGTACATCGACAGTGACATCCCCTTCAGGCAGTGACGCCTCATCAATCTCCGTCAATGCAGCACTATAACCCACCTCATTTTTATCAATCAGAATACCTTTGAACATGCTGTAAACCTCGCAATTAGACCAATCGTCTAGTTATGGTGAAAAATTATTGAATACTACTCAGGAAAAACTTTGAGAATGCCTGCAATGCATCTGGGCTCTGCTCAAGCTTTGCACGCATGACCGCCCCCTCCCAACCACTCCAGAATAGGTAGGCTGCCTCTTTACAGTCCGTCTCCGCTGAGATCTGCCTTGATACCTTTGCTGCAACCAGACACTGCTCGACCTTCAGCTGCCACCCTTCCAGTACATCACTGATCTGCGCACGAAATGATTCAGGCAATGCTCCCACCTCCTGCCCCAGATTGCCAACCAGACAACCCTTCTTGAAACCATAACGTGCCATTCCATCAATCGAACTGTTGGTGAATGCAGTGAGTCGTTCAATGGGAGAGAGACTCTCATCCAACAGGAACTTATCGAGTCTGTGGTTCATGAAATTGGCATAACTCTCAATTAGTTCAGCTCCAAATGCACTTTTACTATTGAAGTAGTGATAGAAAGAGCCTTTAGGTACACCCACTCTGCGTAGAATCTCGTCAATCCCAATCGCCGAGTACCCCCTCTCCGTCAGGACTTCCAGGCCGGATCGAATCAGTACCGCCTTGGTGTCATTGAACGCAGCATCATCCTTGGGAGGGCGTCCTCTTCGGCGTTTTTCGGGTGTCGAACTACTCATAGACCATATAATAGACCGATCGTCTATTAAATTCAACCAGCAATCTCCTGTACCAGATCACATCAACAAGGGAGGCTGTCGTGCATACAATGACTCAGCCAATCAGAAGAACGACATCCCTTTAATAGCCCTTGCATCACGGTAAACTGGCAAGTAAGCTAGGAGACATTAACCAACTTTTTTAGTCGGGTAAATACTCATTTCAAATAGCGGCCTACACAAGAGGACTCTGCGACAGATATATTGATGTAAAGGGAGGGATTCCACACATGGATTTTATACACACCATTACACAGCAACAGGAGCTGTTTTGCTCCTGGGTCTCTACACCCTTGAGCAACATTGCAAAGGACTGTGCTGGTGTATGGAATGAAACTTGTGATTGCGATGAAAGGCTATCTACAGTGCTCAAAAGTTCGATCAAACAACTTCCTCAATACTCGTTCTGTTATCTCATCTCACCCGAGGGAAAGCTCCTCACCCCTACTTTTTGTCACGATGAGAGCAGTGCAATCGAAATTTTCAGCATTGGCAGGGATGTGTCTGCACGCCCCTATTTCGTAGAGTGGGAAAGCTCAAACCAAAAGTTTTTTCTTTCACACCCCTACGTGAGTATCTTGACTGGCAGACTTTGCATGACTGCAATGCAGGCCGTTCATATCGACTCTGGAACAGTCGCTGTCCTGGCAATCGACTTTGACGGTAGCAGGAGCAACAGCTTTAATAGCAAACCTGTCTGGGATAGAGCACATATTCAGACCAAAGGTGACCCCTCCATTCGCCAACAGCTATTCCAGCAAACGCGGACCATTACTCCCATGGAGGAGCAGATCGATGATGTACATTGCTCGACGGAGAAGCTTTTTCTGTACCATGGCGCATTCTTTGTTCAATTGCGCTATTCTCGATCTACAGCAACAGCCCGATTCACAGAGAACCCATATTTTGATGCCTCATTTCAGTTGGATCAGCTTCTGAACTCTGACTCTACGAACAGACAACCAATGAGTAGTATGTCTATCGTCACCGAAAGCCAAATCAAGCCCGTCTTACAGCTTTTTAAAAAATTGCGCCTGGCTGACGAAAATATCTATCTGAGAAGCGCATCACTGAATTTGATATCAGGACTTGTTGAATTAAATTTTTCTTGTGATGGGACACACAATCTGCCTGTTGAACAGTTTCTCGAAAAAAGTGCTGATTTTTGGTTAGGAACGTCCTGACCTTGCCTTCTCGTAACTATCCACTAGCACCCGTACCCCAATCCTGTTTTTACATATCCAGGCATTAAAAGTGCTGAAATCCCTCAGTTGCGGGCTGCCACTCCTCATCCCAGAGGATGCCACTACCCTCTCGAATCTTCCCAACCACACTCCACTCACAGCCAACCTTCCGCAGCTGCTCCTCTACCCGTGCCTTCAATTGTTCAGGAAAGATAAAACAGAGCTGGTAGTCATCACCGGCAGTCAGCGCAAACTCCAACTGTTGCGCTCGATCCAGGTACGACAGCGCAGGATCTATCGGAATAGCACTCAGATTGAGCTGCGCCCCCACTCCACTCCGTTGCGTGATATGCCCCAGATCCGCCAGCAACCCATCAGAGAGATCAACCATTGCCGTAGCGTGACCACGCAGCTGCAACCCGACTTCTATTTGTGGTGTGGGTTTTTCCAGACAGTGCCGGATGCCCTCTGCCGCTTCCCCCTGTTGCAGCTTTTGCAGTGCATACCCTGCAGTTCCCAAGCTGCCGGTCACCCCGATGAGGTCCCCCGGTTGCGCACCAGAACGAGTGATCACCTTTCCCTCAGGGACAATGCCATGAATCTGTAAAGTGAGGGTCAATGGCCCCCGTGTGGTATCCCCTCCTACCAGATCCACCTTGTATCGATCTGCCAGTGTAAACAGCCCCCTGGAAAACTGCTGCAACCACTCCGGATCATTTTCCGGCAGGGTCAGCGCCAGAGTAGCCCAGCGCGGTTCTGCCCCCATCGCAGCCAAATCACTGAGGTTGACCGCCATCAGCTTGTGACCGAGTGCAGCCGGATCGGTTCTTCTGAGAAAGTGAACCCCCTCTACCATGGTATCGATGGAGACCACCAGCTGGTGCCCCTCCGGTAACTGCAACAGGGCGGCATCATCACCAATACCGAGTCGGGTCTCTGGATGGTAGTGGGGGCGATTCGAGAAGTGATCCCGAATCAGGGAGAACTCACCGCCCCTTTTTCTGCTGCTTCTGCTGTTCATGGGCAGCAAACTCAACCTTGCGCGCCTTGCGCGCCACCTTGTCGAGTGCCGCATTGATGAATTGATGGCTCTTGGCAGAACCGAAGGTCTTGGAGAGGTTGATGTACTCGTTGAGGACTACGCGATAGGGCACCTCCGGCATAAACAGCAGCTCATAGCCGCCGAGCCGCAATAGCGCCTTCTCTACCGGATCGACCTGCTCAATGTCCCTGGTCAGATGGGGTGAGAGCGCCTGATCAACCGCTACGGCCTCATCAATCAGACCGGAAACCACTTGCTCGAACAGTGCTCCATCCGCTTTCTCCAGTATCCCCTCTTCATGGAACTGGGTGATGATCTCTGATGCTGGTTGCGCCGAGATCGACCACTGGTACATCGCCTGCACCGCAGCACGGCGAGATCTGGAACGCTCTTTGGACAAAGGTTTTTCTACCTTTACAACTGCTTCAACAGATTGACCATCTCAACTGCAGACATCGCCGCCTCAGCACCCTTGTTACCCGCCTTGGTACCGGAACGCTCAATCGCCTGCTCAATGGTATCCACAGTCAGCAGGCCGAAGGTGATGGGTACACTGCTCTCAAGGGAGACAGCCGCCAACCCTTTGGTCGCCTCACCGGCAACAAAGTCGAAGTGCGGGGTACCACCACGGATCACTGCACCGATGGCGATGATCGCATCGTAGTCACCCTCCGCCATACGCTGTGCTGCAATCGGCATCTCGAAGGCACCGGGAACGCGTACCACATGGATATCCTCAGCATTGGCACCATTGCGTACCAGTGCATCGATTGCCCCCTCCAGCAGACTCTCCACCACAAAGCTGTTGAAGCGCGCCACGACAATACCGAACTTGGCTCCCTCTACATTGAGGTTGGCCTCGGTCACTTTTACATTGCTGTTCATATCCATCATTCCTCTACAGTTCTCTACGATAGCCGATCAGTATACTACGGGGCATCTCTATTCGTATGCCACATTTTCGGTCACCTCCAGCCCAAAACCGGAGAGTGCGTGCATCTTCCTGGGGGTACCCAGTACACGCATCTTGCGAACCCCCAGGTCGAGCAAAATCTGTGCGCCGACACCAAAATCACGCAGTTCACCGCCCTCCGGATGGGGTTTCGGTTTGGGCGTACCCTCATTGTGCCGACGGATGCGCTCGATCAGATCATTGTTGTCATCCTCCTTACGCAACAACAGCAGTACCCCGTTCTCCTCTTCGGCGATCCGCTTCATATCACGATCCAGAGTACGACCACACCCCTCACCTTCCGCTGAGAAGAGGTCACAGAGTGTATCGAGCATGTGGACGCGTACCAGTACCGGTTCATCCGCTTTCACCTCCCCCTTGACCAGCGCCAGATGCACCTCACCATCAATCGCCTCACGATAGGCTTTGACGTGGAAGTGTCCATACTGGGTATCCAGATCGCTCTCTGCCTCAGCCTCCACCGTCTTCTCATTACGGATGCGGTACTCGATCAGATCGGCAACGGTACCCAGCTTGAGACCGTGTTCTTCGGCAAATTGCTCCAGGTCAGGGCGGCGTGCCATGGTGCCATCCTCGTTCAGAATCTCAACGATGACCGATGCTGGCTCATGTCCAGCCAGACGCGCCAAATCACAACCTGCTTCAGTGTGGCCTGCACGGGTCAGTACCCCACCAGGCTGCGCCATCAACGGGAAGATATGACCCGGCATCACAATATCCTCCGCTGTCGCATCTGCAGCAGTTGCCGCCTTGACCGTTACAGCACGATCAGCCGCAGAAATACCGGTCGTCACATCCTTTGCCGCCTCAATAGAAACTGTGAAGTTAGTGCCATGGATATCACCATTACCGCTCACCATCAACGGCAAATTGAGCTGCTCACAACGACGCCGAGTCAATGTCAGGCAGATCAAACCACGTCCATAGCGGGCCATGAAGTTGATGTCTTCCGGTGTTACCACATCGGCTGCCATGATCAGGTCGCCCTCATTCTCACGATCCTCATCATCCATCAACACCACCATCTTGCCTTGGCGGATATCCTCAATAATCTCTTCCGGGGTGTTCAATTCCATTACTCTATCCTTGATCCATGAGCCGTTCCCATGGTCTCTCTTGTCTTTACTCTGTCTGGCCTAACGACCAAGAAATCCATTCTCTGCCAGAAATTCCATGCTGATTCCCTGAGTATCCGGCTCTGCCGCACGATCCCCCAGCATCATCCGTTCCAGATAACGGGCAATCAGATCGACCTCAAGATTGATTCGGGTACCAACCCGAAAACCATCCATCGTGGTCTCTTGCAGGGTGTGCGGGACGATATTGAGGTCGAACACCGCGCCATTGACCCCATTCACCGTCAAGCTGATGCCATTGACCGTGATCGACCCCTTCTCGGCGATATAGCGGGCCAGCTCATCCGGTGCCTTGATCTGAAATTTGACCGAACGGCCATCGTCGGAGCGGCTGATCACCTCACCCACCCCATCCACGTGGCCACTGACCAGATGCCCCCCCAGCCGGGTAGTCGGGGTCAACGCTTTTTCCAGGTTGACCACAGAGCCCTCTTTCAAGGTGGCAAAGGCAGTACGGGCAAAGGTCTCGCCGGAAACATCGGCCACAAAACCGTTACCGGGCAGCTCTACTGCTGTCAGGCAGACCCCATTGACGGCAATGCTGTCACCGAGCTGCACATCATTCAGATCCAGCTTACCAGTCTCAATGGTGACTTTCGCGTCGCTCCCCTTGGGTTCAATGCGACTGATTTTACCAATGGCTTCGATAATTCCTGTAAACATAGGGCGCGGATGGTACCACAACCCCTGGTAAATGCTCTAAAAATGGGCACTCAGTCGGTTTCGAAACAGATTCTCTCTGGTAACAGCCGCTCTACCTCGGCACGCAACAGTTCATGGCTGATCGGTTTGCGCAGCAGACTGTGTTCACCGCCCACCTTCTCCTTCAGATACTCATCTTTATAGTCACTGTAGGCGGTGAAAAAGATAATCGGCAGATCAGGTCGTTGTAATCGCAACTCCAGTGCAACCTCCAGCCCATCAATTCCCGGAGGCATACGCATATCGAGCAATACCAGATCAAATGGATCACCCGTCTCTTCCATATCGGAGAAGATACGCAGTGCCTCCAACCCTTGTGTAGCGGTAACTGCCCGACAGTGGCCCGGTTGCTCACTGGGATGAAGTGGCTCATCCTCGCCTTCCAACAGGGCAAACATCTCATCCATCTCCTGCTCCGCCTCCTGCTCCGCCTCCGTATGAGGCAACTGCAGCGCTTCACGGTAGAAGTCGATCACCCGCGGATCATCATCAACAATCAGTATATGAGGCTCTCTCTGCTCTATCTCACTCATTCTCACTGCTCCACGCTCATCGGTAGCTCAACAACCATACTGGCACCACAGTTCTCTCCCTCACTCTCCGCACGGATCTCTCCATGGAGACTTTTGACAAAATTGGAGGCCGAATGAAGACCATAACCACTCCCTTTCGCCTTGTCCGTCTCACCAAACAGAAAAACCTGCTGCAAACGCTCCTCGCTGATTCCACAACCATTGTCGCTGATTACAAGCCGGAAACTGAGATCATCGATCCGTTGAGTTGACAGCTTGATCTGCCCCTTGTGATTCATCTCATAGCGGATACGCTGGCCAATTGCCTCCATACTGTTCTTGATGAAGTTCATCACCATCTGGATCATCGGATTACGCGGCAACTCCACCTGTTTGATTCCCGGATCCAATTCAATCACGATCTCAATACCAAACTTGTCGATACGATCCTGAATCAGGCTCAGTGTATCCTCAACCATGGAAGAGAAGCTGAAACGGGTGATATGGGTATCAGGGCGTGCCGCCTTCTGCTGCAGCTGAATGATCTCACCAACATGGTGTACCCCCAGCTCCAGCTTGTCGAGAAACTGCATCATCTTCTCTTCACCCCTCAATCCGACAAGAATCTTGGTAGCCGCCTGCATCACCTGCTGATCACGCTGCAGCTGTGACTCATAGGCTTCCGGCTCCAGAGTGGCAAAATCCAGTTCGGCTGCCTTGGCCAACCCCTTCTCCAGCCGCTCAATCTGTGCTGGAATACGCCCCAGATGCATCAATGAACCATGCATACCAGTGACAATATTGCCAATATTATGCAGTATTGACGCACTCATCTCGGCAATACCGGCCTGGAATGCGGCATACTGCTGCGCTTCATCACTCTTGATACGGTCACTGATATCGATGACCACCATCAGGGTCTCATGCTGCGCTGTTTCTGAGTGCTCTTCTATCAGTGGTACAAACTGCACCAGTACAGTGGAGACCTCGCTCTGTTGCTGAATCTCATACTGAATGCGTTCGTCCGGATGTGTCTGCAGTGGCAACTCTAGCTCGGCAGCATACGCCTCGACACTTTTCCCCTCCGGGCGTTGATTGAACAGTTTGTGAAATTCTGAATTGGCCGACAGCACCTGCTCATCATCATAGAGCAGCATCGCCACCGGTAGCGCCTGAATCAGTTTGGAAAAGCGGAGGTTCTCTGCCTGCAGTTGCTGATTTACCTCATAGAGTTCCAGACTCTTCTGCTCCAATAGCTGCTCCGCCTCTTTGCGGGCGGCGCGCTCCCGCTTGAAGCGTCTCTCCAGTAGCTCAACCTTCTTCTCCAGTTCCTCCATCTGGAAAAATCTCCCTATCCTTCCCGGGTAATAATGAAGCGCATGTGGTTTCCCTCACCCTCCGAGAGATCCTCCTCTTCCACAGTCAACTGCTCTCCGAAATAGGTTCCACTGCCCTGGATCAACCCCTTGGCCAGTGCTGCAAACGGACGGTTGGACCGGTACTCCATAACCAGCCGGTCTCCATCGCGTTGGGTGGTAAACTGGGGAAGCTCAGCATCTGGATAGAGCTTCAACACCTCCACGTGAATATGGTTATCGACACTCTCCAGAAAATCGAGTGTCCCCTCCACACCGTCAAAAAAAGCGGGGTAGATCTCTGCAAAACGCCCTGCCAGATGGGTTCCGAATGCACTGACAAGGTCACCCACTGCAATCCCGGTACGTTTGGAGAGCTCGGTCACCAGCTCTACCAGCTCCAGATGGTCATAGACTCCAACACTGGTATAACTTCCACCTGAGTCCAGTTTGGAAGCGGAGGCCTCAATGATCTCATCCACGATCTCTGGTGAAAATTTCTCCTCCACCATCTCAATAAATTCTGAAAAAACAATTCCTTTCATCGTCTTGTGACCTCAATGGCTGTACCGATCTATATTTTGATACAAATCAATTATCCACACTCATGCATGCTTGTCCAACTTCGCCACAAAGCGCAGATCATCGCCCAACTGACGCATATCGGTCACCATCAGTGGTATCTTCTGCGACATCTCGGAAAGTGGTAACTGAAACAGGGGGCGCCCCTCACTCCCCATCAACAGTGGTGCAGTATAGATCACAAACTCATCCACCAACCCCTGCTCAACCATGGCACCCGCCAGAGTCGCCCCTGCCTCAACATGCAACTCATTCACCTCCAACTCAATCAGCGACTGCATCAGCTGCTGCAGATCAATTCGCCCATTCTGTACAGGCAGTTGTAGTACCTTGACCTGTGTATGTACAAGCCATGTTTGAGGGATCTCTATCTGATCCGAGATCACCATCAAAACAGGGTCGGCAATCGTAAAGAGTTTTGCATCTGCAGGAGTTTCTGCTGCGGCATCGAGCACAATCCGCAGAGGGTGTCGGTATGGCTGCTCCAGTTCACGCACATTGAGTGACGGATCATCCGCCAATACGGTGCCTACACCCGCCAAAATCGCTGAACTACGGGCACGCAATCGCTGTACATCCTGACGGGCTGCTGCACCGGTAATCCACTGGCTCTCCCCGGAGGCCATCGCAGTACGACCATCCAAGCTCTGCGCCATCTTGATCCGGATGTAGGGGCGCTGACTACGCATCCGCATCAGAAAACCCGGGTTTGCCTGTTCGGTTCCCTCCGGCATCAAGCCACTGGAGACCTCAATCCCTGCTGCCTCCATCTTGCGGATACCTCTGCCGGAGACTTCTGGATTGGGGTCTTCGAGTGCAATCACTACCCGCTCCACACCCGCTGCAATCAGTGCATCGGAACAGGGCGGGGTTTTTCCATGGTGGCTGCAGGGCTCCAGTGTGACGTAGGCAGTTGCACCCTCTGCAGCACCGCCCGCCATCTGTAACGCATGGATCTCAGCATGTGGACCACCCGCCTCAATATGGTAGCCCTCACCCACCACTTCACCCTGTTTTGCCAGCACACAGCCGACACGGGGATTGGGGTTGGTGGTGTAGAGCCCTTGTGCAGCGAGCTGGTGTGCCCGTGCCATCCAGCGGTGATCTTCTGCAGAGAAGGAGGCTGCCCCCCCCATCAATGCTGCTCCTTACTGTAGGGGTCACGATTTTCGCCCGTTAACAACTGCAACTGACTATCATTACGACCAATCCGAGTATCCTGCTCTATCCGCTCCACCATCTCGCGGAAGGCATTGACATCCTGAAAGCTACGGTAGACTGATGCAAAACGTATATAGGCCACCTCATCCAGATTACGCAGCTCATCCATCACCCACTCACCCAGCTCTCGTGATGGAACCTCACGTTCCCCTCTACTGCTGAGACGATGGCGAATACGCTCAATCGCCGCCTTTACATCATCCCGGCTTACGGGGCGTTTACGTAGCGCCAGATCCAACCCTTCGGTCAGACGCTGCTCATTGAACGGTTGACGGCTGCCATCACTCTTGATGATCTGCGGCATCACCAGATCGACCATCTCGAAGGTGGTGAAACGCTCGCTGCAGACCTGGCACTCACGCCGACGACGTACCTGCTCTCCCTCACCCACCAGGCGGGAGTCTACAACACGGGTATCCTCAGCCTTGCAGAAGGGGCAGCGCACGTTGGATGCGGCTTATTTGTAAACAGGGAATTTAGCGCACAATTCGACCACTTGCTGCTTGATCGAAGCAATATTGGCCTCATTCTCTACATCATCCATCACATCACACATCCAGCCTGCCAGTGTGGTCGACTCTGCCTCACCAAAACCACGAGTGGTGATGGCCGGAGTGCCGACACGGATACCACTGGTAACAAAGGGGGACTGTGGATCATTCGGAACCGCATTCTTATTCACGGTGATATTGGCCGCGCCGAGTGCCGCATCCGCCGCCTTGCCGGTAATCCCCTTCTTGATCAGATCGACCAGAAAGAGGTGGTTGTCAGTACCACCCGAGACCACATCATAACCACGATCCAAAAAGACCTTGGCCATCGCCTGGGCATTCAGTTTGACCTGATGCTGATAACTCTTGAATTCTGGATCAAGCGCCTCCTTGAAAGCAACCGCTTTGGCTGCAATGACGTGCATCAGTGGGCCACCCTGGGTACCCGGAAAGACCAGCGAGTTGAGCTTCTTCTCAATCTCTGGATTGGATTTAGCAAGGATGATACCGCCGCGTGGGCCACGCAGCGTCTTGTGCGTAGTCGTTGTCGTGACATCTGCAATTGCCACCGGACTGGGGTACTCCCCCGCCGCAATCAATCCAGCCACATGCGCCATATCGACGAACAGATAAGCACCCACCTCATCGGCGATGTCACGGAAACGCTGCCAATCAATTTCACGCGAGTAGGCTGAAAATCCAGCCACAATCATCTTCGGCTTGTGCTCACGAGCCAAACGCTCCACCTCTTCGTAGTCGAGCAGGCCAGTATCGTTATTGAGGCCATACTGCACCGCGTTGTAGATCTTACCGGAAAAGTTGGGTTTGGCACCGTGAGTCAGGTGACCACCGGCATCCAGGCTCATCCCGAGGATGGTATCACCAGGCAGACAGAGTGCCTGATAGACTGCTGCATTGGCCTGTGATCCAGAGTGTGGCTGCACATTGGCATAATCGGCACCAAACAGCTCCTTGGCACGGTCGATCGCCAGCTGCTCGGCAACATCGACATACTCACAACCACCGTAGTAACGCTTGCCGGGATAGCCCTCGGCATACTTGTTGGTCAATTGGGAACCCTGTGCCTGCATCACCCGTGGGCTGGTATAGTTCTCCGAGGCGATCAGCTCGATATGCTCCTCCTGACGGCGCTCTTCATTCTGTATCGCGCTCCACAGCGCATCATCATATCCGGCAATGGTCTGATCTTTTGAAAACATCGTAGGTCCCTCTACTTCAGTAAATCGGTAAAGCGGTCATCTTATCACACTGCTCTCATACGCAATGCGAATGGTTTTAACTCAATATTTGTGCAACTACCCATTTTTTACAACCTCTACAAACTAACCATAGGTAGTTAACTGGTTGAAATTCATTCAAACCAAAAAATATCACGCCTGTCGATAACCACTCTGGTATTAAGTATTACTTAATTGTTTTTGCTTGTAATCAATCATACAGTGCCTAAACTTTTACGCAGAGGAGCGGAAGAACCCATGTCAGGCATTCAACTATGTGTGACCCACAAGTAGTTTTTGGCACGCGTCTTAAACAAGCTAGACAACAATCTGGTCTATC
The DNA here is from genome assembly GCA_964416755.1 of uncultured Piscirickettsiaceae bacterium. Lineage (GTDB taxonomy): Bacteria > Pseudomonadota > Gammaproteobacteria > Thiopontia. The sequence goes on from CAYQFH010000019.1 coordinate 23,456, forward strand.
ACAAAAGCAGCTCGGGCTGGAGATCGGTATCGACCCTGCAACTGCGAGCCCACGGATCAACCAGTACGAGAACAACCGCCATCGGCCCGGTGATCAGACGGTCGCCAAATTGGCTGAGGTATTGGAAGTGCCCATCGCCTTCTTTCACGCGGAAGATAACAGTCTTGCCGAGCTGATCCTGCTCTGTGTACAGTTGGATGAGGAGCAACGTCAAGTTCTCGCCCAATATATCAAGGATAAATATGGGATAGGATACTGCTTTTCGATGTAAGCTATACAAGCAGAATGAACAGGTTTCTGGGAGGGAACTATGGAACAGGAAGCCACACTACCATCAAAAAAAGAGGATATTCAGACAATCTCCTCTGCGCTACATGCGATCAGCCACCCGACACGGCTCAAGATCCTCTGTTTTCTGGGACAGGATGAGAAAATTGTCAATGAGATTCTCGACCACGTGGGCAGTACCCAGAGCAACATCTCTCAACACATTGAGGTACTGCGCAAATCAGGCATTTTGCAATCACGAAGAGCACACAATCGTGTCTATTGTTCGGTAAAAGAGGCGGAACTACTGCCAATTATCGCGAAAATACGGGAAATCTTCTGTGAATCAGAGTCACTGCCACATTCCGGCATGAACTTCATTAACTGACATTCGTTTTACAAAACAGCGTGTTCATTTACGCTTCTGCCACTCCCCGAAAAAGAAGCCTTTGAGCCAGACGCCCAACTCGTTGAACATGCCCGGCTCCTCAGACTGTTGGGATTGGGCGACAATCGCCCTCTGTTGCTCCTGTTCCACCCGCTGCTGACGATACGCTTTCCAACCCTGCTCTGCGACAGAAGTGACCGGTACCGGTTCCTCCTCATCCAGCGGATCCGGTTCCTCCTGCTCTTTCGACTCATGAGTCACTGTCGGCTCAGGCGATGAGGCTACCGGGCTCGGAGCAGGAACCTGCGGTACAGTCTGATACTCCAACAACCGCAACAGTCTTCGGTTGTCCTCACGCAGATCATCCAGCTCCTCTCTCAACTCATGGATCATGCCACGCAGATCGGTCAGCTCCCTTGCAGTGATATAGGGATCGCCTCCTGGAGCAGATTGCGCAGGCTGAGACACCTCAATCGGTTCCGCCAAAGTGGGAGAGTCGTTGAAGTTGATCTCATCGAAAACACGCAACAGTTCAGAGGTCTCTACCCGGCGCTTGCCATCTTTGCCCACCATATAGGCCAGATCACCACGACCAAACATCCGATAGATGCTGGAGCGACTCTTCCCGGTCAGTTCGCAAACTTCTTTGATACTGTGCAGCATCGTAATCGTGCATCGCTTTTCTGTTTCAGACATTTTAGATGATACACTATGAGACGCCGTTTGTCTGCCCTTTCAAGGCGACAATATCTCACCCGGCACGAATCACCTCACCACTGTAGAAGTCCCGAATCTCACTGGGTTGTGCAACACCTCCCGTCTCACCATAAATCATTACATCTAATTGATTTCCTAATAATTTAACGACTGGAACAGCCTTTTTCTGTGGCGGATGTCCTGCAAAGTTGGCACTGGTTGAGACCAGTGCAGAGTGGACGGATTCACACAATTGAACCACGGGTGGGAAACGGGTCAGTCTCACTGCAATACAGTTATGGTTGCCTCGAATCCACCACGGCACATCCTCTGCTGCCGGTACCAACCAGGTGGTTGGTCGCTTTTGTGGAGCAGCCAATTTTTTTCTGTCGGTCGGTCGGCGTAGTGCAATCCACGGCTCCAACTGCTGAAAATCAGAGGCAATCAGAATCATCCCCTTGGCAGGGTCTCTGCGCTTGATTTCGAGGATTCGTTCAACCGCCTCTCGATTCATTGGATCACACCCCAAGCCATAGACCGACTCGGTGGGGTATGCAAAAACACCACCTGACTCAAACAGCCGCACAAACTGGCGCACCTTCCAGGCAGAATAGGGGTTATAGGCTATCACCATTCAATCCTTGTAACATTTTGTAATACTTATACTTTATACAATCATACAGGCTAGAATCGAAACCAGATGGAAATTTGGAGGAGATTCTGTTGACCAAGAGTTATCTTAACGCACTCTGGTTACTGACAGTCAGCACAACTGTTCAGGCCGATGCGCTATTGCAATCAGTCGAGTGGAACTCACCGCTGCTTGCACTCCACTTCAAGGATCAGGTCGCCGAACCACAGATCTTTCAGCTCAACCAATCCAACCAGCTGGTGATCGACCTCCCTGATACAGAGAGCCATGCAGAGATTCCTGCCGTCTCTGGAGAAACCATCGAACAGATCAGCATCGCAGAGAGTGGCTCTACTACCCGGATTCTGCTACAACTCAGACAGACGCTTCCATACCAACTGCAGCATCATAACCGGCAGTTGCAGATCTCCTTTCCCCCACCAGCCACTGATGAACATCACCACCTCACACTGAAACTGGAGAGTGAACCAGTAACCAACGTACTACGCACCATCGCCAACCAAGCAGGACAGAATCTGATTCTCAACGGTGAGATCCGTGGTACAGCCTCTCTTCAGCTCCACCAGACCCACTGGCGTGATGCATTTGATCTGCTCATAACACAACACACGCTACAACTTGTCGAAGAGAAGGGGGTTCTGGTTGTCAGCCCTCCTGCAGTACCCACCGTCTCAGAGGTACCTCTTCTCCCCACTAATGAAGCCGTTGCACCACCACTGATCACCGAAATCATCCCGTTACACTATGCCGATGCTGCCGATCTCAAGCGAACCCTGGAGAGCAACCAGAAGAATCCGCTGCTCTCCAAAGAGGGGGTGCTGGGCATTGATGAGCGTACCAACAGCCTGCTGATTCAGGATAGTGAAACACATTTGGCACAGATCCGGACACTGATTGAACAGCTTGATACACCCTCCAAACAGGTACTGATCCAGTCCCGCATCATCATCGCCAGTAACGATTTCAGCAATGAATTGGGAGCGCGACTCGGGATCAGCCACCTTGAATCGGCACAACAGCAGTGGGGATTCTCCCTCTCCGGCAGTAGTGAAGCTGCCAACAGCGCACTCAACGGCACCACCCCCGGAATTACCGACTCCCCCAGCCGCCTTGCAGTCAATCTGCCAACGACAACTGCGGTTGGCAGTATCGGCCTGACCCTGGCCAAGCTCTCCACCGGCAGCCTGATCGACCTGGAACTCTCTGCCGCCCAGGTTGAAGGCAAGACCGAGATTATTGCCACCCCGCGCATCATCACCTCCAACGGCTATGAGGCGACCATCCAGCAGGGGGTACAGATCCCCTACCGCTCCGATACCTCTGGAGGCGGCACCGATGTGAGCTTCAAGGATGCCGTAATGGAGTTGAAAGTGACGCCACAAATCACCCCGGACAACCAAATTATCCTCACCGTACAGGTGAAAAAGGATGCCGTCGGCGCAATACTTTGTAACAATTGCGAGCCAAGTGTCGATACGCGGGAGGTCAAGACCCGTGTGATGATTGGCGACGGAGAGACACTGGTGATTGGTGGCATCTACGAAGAGCGGAAAACCGACTCTGAAAATCGTGTGCCGCTGCTGTCTGAACTGCCTCTGATAGGCAGACTGTTTCAGAGTCAGAGCCAGACCGATGGACGTGGAGAGTTGTTGATCTTCATCACCCCATCGATCCTCCAAAACGAGATTAGGTTGGCAGGCATTGAGTAGAATAAAACAGAACATTTTTCTGGTCGGTCTGATGGGTGCAGGCAAATCGACCATCGGCAAACGGCTGGCGGAGTCACTGGGCAAAACCTTTGTCGACAGTGATCACGAAATCGAGGCGCGTACCGGCGTCTCCATCCCCACCATCTTCGATATCGAGGGCGAAGAGGGGTTTCGCAACCGTGAAAGCGCAGTGATTGACGAGCTGAGTCAGCGCAAGGATATCGTCCTCGCCACCGGCGGCGGTGCCATTCTGCGCCCGGAGAACCGTTCTCACCTCGGCGGACGCGGGCTGGTGATCTACCTCTGCGCCACTGCCGATCAGCTCTACAACCGTACCCGCCACGACCGCAATCGCCCACTACTGCAGAACGATGATCCACTCGGCACCCTGCAGAATCTGCTCGACCAGCGCGATCCACTCTACCGCGAGGTGGCCGATCTGGTGGTTGAGACCGATGAGCGCTCGGTTCAGCAGGCCATACCGGAACTGATTAACAAGATTGAGAAGATCACATGACCCACACACTCCACGTCGATCTGGGAGATCGCAGCTACCCGATCCACATTGGCAAGAACTTGCTGGGTGATCCACAGTGGGTCAAGGAGCATGTCCATGGCACTCAGGTGATGATCGTCACCAACGAGACCATCGCTCCACTCTATCTGCAGCAGACCCGCAAGGCGTTCGAGGGTTTTCAGGTGGAGACGGTGATCCTACCGGATGGGGAAGAGTACAAGAATCTGGAGACCTGGAATCTGATCTTCGATGCCCTGCTGAGCAAGAAATTCGACCGTAAATGCACCCTGGTCGCACTCGGTGGCGGGGTGATCGGCGACATCACCGGCTACGCCGCAGCCAGCTATCAGCGCGGGGTCAATTTCATCCAGATCCCAACTACGTTGCTGGCACAGGTCGACTCCTCGGTCGGCGGCAAGACCGGGGTCAACCACCCACTGGGCAAGAACATGATCGGTGCCTTCCACCAGCCGCAGTGTGTACTGGCCGACACCGACACCCTCAATACGCTGGATGATCGCCAACTCAGCGCCGGCATTGCCGAGGTGATCAAGTATGGGCTGATCCGCGACATTCCCTTCTTCGAATGGCTGGAGCAGAACATGGAGCAGTTGGTACAACGCGATCCAGCAGCCCTCGCCTACGCCATCCAGCGCTCCTGCGAAAACAAGGCCGAAGTCGTGGCCGCCGATGAGCTGGAGGCGGGACAACGCGCCCTGCTCAACTCCGGCCACACTTTCGGTCATGCCATTGAGGCGGGGATGGGTTACGGCGCATGGCTCCACGGTGAGGCAGTTGCTGCTGGTATGGTGATGGCGTGTGACCTCTCCATGCGCCAGGGGTGGATCAACGAAAGTGATGTAGAGCGGCTACAAAAACTGCTGGAACAGGCCAATCTACCGATTCTCGGACCACCCGACCTACCCGCAGAACGCTATCTGGAGATCATGGCGGTCGACAAGAAGGCAGAGGCGGGCAAGATGCGCTTCGTACTACAGAAGGCGATTGGTGATGCTGTTGTCACCAGTGACTTCTCCAGCGAGAAACTGATGGAGACCCTGAACAGCTGCAGTACATAGTTCAGGGAATCCTTTACTTGTATTCAATCAAAGAGTATTGACAATCCGCCTCCTGTAACTAAAATCAGTCACAAATGGGTAGAAAAGAGAAACTGCTAACCAAATTGCAAGAGGCAAATAACACCTACCCTTGGAGTGATCTGGTTACACTGCTCAAGCAATTAGGTTATGAGAAAGAAGAGATGGCAGGCTCCAGAATACGTTTCTACCACCAAAAGAGACAACACATGATCCGCTTGCATAAGCCACACCCGGCAAATGAGATCAAAGGGGGCGCATTGAGAGATATCCGCAATCAATTCGAGCAAGAGGGCTATCTATGACCGAAATGGAATATCAAGGTTATCAGGGCACCATTGAGGCAGAGCTAGAGAGTGGCACCCTATATGGAAAAGTCGCTCATATTCGGGATTTGATCACCTATGAAGCATCGACATTGCCAGAACTGGAAAAAGAGTTTCACTTCTCGGTAGATGAATATCTGCAAGACTGCAAACAGTTAGGCAAGGAACCAGATAAGCCCTACAAAGGCGTATTCAATGTACGTGTGAGTCCTGAATTGCATCGCGCATTAGCGATGCGTGCTCAATCATCACACATGAAATTGAATGAATATGTGAAAGATGTCCTATCTCATGCTGTGTAACGTTAACCACTAAAATGGCCGATCCCTGTAACCTGATCCACTACGCGGCGCACGACAGCTCCACCCGGGGGCGGTTACACCCGGAGGACTCCCCCCGCTACCGCAGCGCCTTCCAGCGCGACCGCGACCGCATCGTCCACTCCACCGCATTCCGCCGGCTGGAATACAAGACCCAGGTCTTCGTCAACCATGAGGGAGATCTCTATCGCACCCGCCTCACCCACAGTGTCGAGGTGGCTCAGATCAGCCGCTCCATCGCCCGTACCCTGCGCCTCAATGAGGATTTGACCGAGGCAATCTCCCTCGCCCACGACCTCGGCCACACCCCGTTCGGTCATGCCGGACAGGATGCGCTCAACCACTGCATGCAACCGTTTGGCGGCTTTGAGCACAACTTCCAGTCCCTGCGAGTGGTCGACCATCTGGAAGAGAAGTACGCCCAATTTGCTGGACTCAACCTCACCTTTGAGTCGCGTGAGGGAATTCTGAAACACTGCAGCCTGGCCAATGCCCGTGCAGTGGGCGAGGTCGGGGAGCGCTTTATCGACGGCACCCAACCCAGTC
>CAYQFH010000020.1:0-18843 GCA_964416755.1 uncultured Piscirickettsiaceae bacterium
CAGACCACAGAGATCCTCCATCTGTGCATCTTCCAGCGCCGCCACAATCAACAGAATACAGTCGGCATGGATCGCCCGCGCCTCATAGACCTGATAGGGATCGACAATAAAATCCTTACGAATCACCGGTAGTTCACACGCTGCACGCGCTGCCATCAGATACTCTTCATGCCCCTGAAAAAAGTCCCGATCGGTCAAGATCGAGAGACAGGCCGCCCCCCCCTCTTGATACTGCGCTGCAATCTCTGCCGGGACAAAATTCTCCCGTAGCAACCCCTTACTGGGAGAGGCCTTCTTGATCTCGGCAATCACCGCCGGATCACCTGCTGCAATACGGCGCTGCATCGAAGCGACAAAGCCACGCACCGGCATCGCATCCGCCGCCCTGGAGCGCTGTTCAACCAGATCACTCTTGCGACTGCGCTCTGTAATCTCCTCCTGCTTGCGCTGCAGAATCTTGACCAAGATATCAGGCGTATTACTCATCTGGTTATCCGTTAGAGCAGGCAACCAGTGCATCCAGCCTGGCACTCGCTGACCCACTGGCAATCACCTCCTGCGCCCTAGTCACACCGCCTTCCAGAGAATCAGCCAATCCAGCCACATAAATCGCTGCCCCCGCATTCAGCGCCACAATATCCTGTGCCGGACCACTCTGGCTCTCCAACACCCCCTTGACCACAGCCAGACTCTGATCCGCATTCTCTACTGCCAGCTCACTCAGCGGCGCTGTCGACATACCAAACTGCTCCGGGGAGATGGTGTAAGTGGTCACTTCACCCTCTTTCAACTCCGCAACCTGCGTCTCTCCGCTGATGGTAATCTCATCCAGGCCATCACTACCATGCACCACCAGCACATGGCGACTGCCCAGTTGCTTCAATACCTGCGCCAGCGGCTCTACCCAGGCGGCATCAAATACCCCAATCACCTGGTTGGGGGCACCCGCCGGATTGGTCAGCGGCCCCAACAAATTGAATACGGTACGTACCGCCATCTCCTTGCGTGGACCAATCGCATGCTTCATCGCACTGTGGTGCATCGGCGCAAACATGAAGCCGACCCCCACCTCATCGATACAGGCTGCTACCTGCTCCGGGGTAATATCCAGTTTTACACCCGCCGCCTCCAGCAAATCGGCACTACCTGAACTACTGGAGATGGAGCGGTTGCCATGCTTGGCCACCTGACCACCCGCCGCTGCAATCACGAAAGTTGCTGCGGTAGAGATATTGAAGGTCTTAGCACCATCTCCACCGGTTCCACAACAGTCCACCATATGGTCACCGGAGACCGCAACCGGACTCGCCAACTCACGCATCACCGATGCGGCAGCGGCGATCTCATCCACCGTCTCCCCCTTCATCCGCAGACCAACCAGAAAGCCACCGATCTGTGCCGGGGTCGCCTCCCCCGTCATGATGGTGTGCATCACCGACTGCATCTCCTCCCTGCTCAGATCACGTTGCTCAATGACCGCCTGTATTGCTGCCTGAATCTCCATCTCGTTACCGCTCCAAAAAATTTTTCAACAAGGCATGCCCCTCCGCAGTCAGGATCGACTCCGGGTGGAACTGCACTCCCTCAATATCGAGCGTCTTGTGACGCACTCCCATAATCTCATCCATTGAGCCATCCTCAAGCTCTGTCCAGGCGGTGATTTCCAGACAATCCGGCAGTGTCTCTTGCTCAATCACCAGCGAGTGGTAGCGTGTCGCCTCCATCGGGTTGGAGAGCCCTTTGAATACCCCCCCATCCTTATGGTGAATCATTGAGGTCTTTCCATGCATAATCTCACTAGCATGGACGATTTTTCCTCCAAACACCTGCCCGACGGTCTGATGCCCCAGGCAAACACCCAGAATCGGCAGCTCACCTGCCATCTGCTCTGCTACCTGTAGCGAGATCCCTGCCTCATTGGGGGTACAGGGGCCAGGAGAGAGCACAATCCGCTCCGGTTGCAGCGCACGAATCTGCTCCAACGTAATCTGGTCATTGCGATGTACCTCAACCTCTGCCCCCAGCTCACCAAAATACTGAACCAGGTTGTAGGTAAAGGAGTCATAGTTGTCGATCATCAACAACATGGGAAGGCATCCTGAATTTTCAAAAGAGGCGATCTTACCAAAGTATCGTTTATGACGCTGTAGCCGATGGCTGCTCTTCATTCATCTGTTCATGGTAGGTACGTCGGTACCCTTCAATAATCGCTTCGCCTTCAGACGTCTCTACCCCGATATCATTCAGCGTCATCCTTGCCAATTCGAGACTCGCCTCAATATTTTCCGAAACCACATCCGAAGCTCCCATATGACGCAGCACCAGACATTGGTCCAGGCTATGGCCCCTGGCATAGAGCTTGACCTCTGGATATCGGCTACGCAGATATCCAACCAACTCCTCTGCCGCCCTTGGATTATTGATGGTCACCACCACCGAAGCAGCCTCCTCAATACCTGCCGCCTTCAACATCTCCGGATTGTGGGCATCACCATAGTAGACTGGATGGCCCTGAGCACGCATCTGTTCAACCACAGTGGCATCCTCCTCCAGCGCCACATAGGGGCGCCCCGCCAGTTTCAACACATCACCGATACGGTGTCCCACACGACCAAACCCGACCAGAATCACCGGAGCGGCAATCGGCTGCTCCACCTCGACCTCCTCCTCTTTACAGGTCAAACACTCCCGCTTGCGCTTCGCCATCTTCTGCGCACCATAGGCCAGCAGTGGTGTGGCGAGCATACTGAGCAGCACCAACAACAGCAGCTGTTCAAACAACATATTGGTCAACAACTCTGCCTGATAGGCGAGCGAGAAGAGCACCAGAGCAAACTCGCCACTCTGGGCCAACACCAGAGCCACCGCCACACTGTGTGTCTGCTGCATTCCAAAGAGGCGCGCCACCGGATAGAGCGCCACAATCTTGACAACAATCAGCAACAGTACCAGTCCAAGCGACTGCAGCGGCTGCTCCAACAGCAATCCCAGATTGAGCGACATCCCCATCGACATGAAGAAGAGGCCGAGCAGAAGCCCGCGGAAGGGGTGAATCTCTGCCATGATCTGATGCTTGTATGCAGAACTGGAGAGCAACACACCGGCAAGAAAGGCACCCATCGCCATTGACAAGCCAACATGCTCGGTAATCAACGCCGTACCCATCACAATCAACAGCGCGGTAGCGGTAAAGATCTCGGAGCTGCGCGAGAGGGCAATCCGGTGCAGTAGTGGTTGCAGCAGATAACGTCCCAATACTACCACCACTCCGAGCACCACCACCGACTCCAGCAGTGCCAGACTGATATCTGCGCCAATTCCCCGCTCCGGCATCGCCAGCAGTGGCACCAGTGCTAACAGCGGTACTACCGCCAGATCCTGCAACAGCAGGATGGAGAATGCGCCACGGCCATAGACTGAATTGAGACAGCGGTTCTCTGTCAATAGCTGCAGCACAAAGGCCGTGGAGGAGAGCGCCAGCGAGAGCCCAATCAGGATTGATGCGTTCAACGGTATCTCGAACAGAAAATGGCTCAGTGCAATCAACACCCCACCGGTCAACAACACCTGCGCACTGCCAAGCCCGAAGACCATACGCCGGATCTGCCACAGCAGGGAAGGCTTCAACTCGATTCCGATTACAAACAGCAGCAACACCACGCCAATTTCGGAGAGATGGCCAATCTCGGTGGTGTTAGTGATCCAACCAAAACCGGACGGACCAACCAACCCACCAGCAATCAAGAATCCGGGGACCGCCCCCAGGCGTATCCATTGTGAAATCGGCACCACTACAACTGCTGCAACCAGCAGCAGGATCAGATCAATCAGGTAAGTATGGGTCATCCGGCGATTCTACCGTCTTTCACCAACACCTTCTCCAACTCTGCCAGTAGCGCCTCCAACAGATCCGGCACCTCTTCATTTCGCCCCATATCCAGCGCATCACAGACACTATGCCCGAGATCACCCAGCTCCGGATAACCAAAGGTCGCCCCACTCCCCTTGATTGCGTGCGCCGCCGCACGGATATCTTTCCATGATTCACTGCTCAAATGTTGACGCAACTCATCCCGCAAAACTGCAGCACGTGCCAGAAACAGCTCATTCAACTCCGGGTCAATCCAGGCGTCATCACCGATCTCCACAGTGGCTTTGCCATCATTTTGCAGGTAGGAACCCAACATTTCAAACAGTGCCTGACGGTCAATCGGTTTATGCAGGAAGCCACTACACCCCGCCTCCTCAAACAGTTCACGATGCTTCTGCATCACATTGGCTGTCAACGCCACAATCGGGGTCTCATTCCCCAGATTACGCAGCATCTCCGTCGCCTCGATGCCATCCATCTCCGGCATCTGCATATCCATCAGAATCAGATCGAAGAGTTGGGCCTGAGTCAGCACCTGATCCACTGCCTCTCTTCCATTATTTGCAATGACTACCTGTATACCGGTTTTACTCAGGATTCTGCGCAGTAACAGCTGGATCTCCGGTGTATCTTCCGCAACCAGTACACGGCCGATGAAACGGGGAGTGATCACCTTGTCTCTCTGTCGCTTCGGCTCTATTAACAGATCACTGATCCGCAACGGGATTTGGAGTGAGAACTCTGCCCCTTCTCCTTCAATACTACTGACCGAGATATCTCCTCCCATCAGCCCTGCCAACACCTTGGAGATGTGCAACCCCAGCCCTGTACCGCCAAAACGGCGAGAGATCGATCCATCGGCCTGCTCGAAGGGGCGGAACAGCCGAGCCAACACCTCTTCAGACATACCGATCCCCTGATCAATCACACTGAAATTGAGCTGTCCCTCTTCACTCCAGATCCGCAAAATGATCTCTCCTTGTGAGGTAAATTTGAAGGCGTTACCCAGCAGGTTGATCAATATCTGTCCGATGCGCTGTGGATCACCCAGTAGTTGCTGTTCGAAAGTGATCTCCTGCTCCACTCTGAAATGGATATTGGAGCCATGGCTCTGGACAAAAAAGATATGTTCAATCTCCTCAATCAGTAACGCAAGATCATAAGTAATGCAGTTAATCTCGAACTTGCCGGACTCGATCTTTGAGAGATCGAGGATGTCATTGACCAGCGCCAGCTGACGCCGACTGGAGAGATCAATCGCCTGTAACAGATCCTGCTGTTCAATGGAGAGTTCACTCTCTGCCAACATCTCACTATTGCCGATAATCGTCGTTAACGGTGTTCTCAACTCATGGCTCATCGAGGCAAGGAACTCATCCTTGGCCTTACCTGCCTGCCTGGTGCTCTCTGCACTCACCAACTCCTCCACATTGTGGAGCACCACCACCCAGCCATTCCAGTGCTGATTGCTATCTGCCAGCGGCACCGCCGTATAGGAGATCGGCACGTTCGAACCATCCTTGCGGCGCAGATAGCGATCCACAAAGGCCACCCGCTCCCCCTGCTCCTCTTCAAACAGAGATTCCAAATTCATCCCCAGCAGCTCTTCCGTGGTATAGCCCAACAGCTCTTCTGCTGCAGGGTTGGACTGCTGAATCATTCCATCATGATCCACCACCATAATTCCATCCGGAATACTGGAGAGAATGGTAGAGAGCCACTGCTCCTGCATATGTGCCTGCTGCGTCAGCTCCTCCGCCCTGCGCAGATTGGTCAGAGCGGTCACATCCGAGATTGAGATCAGCTTGCGATCCAGTTGTCTCTCCTGGTCACTCGGCAGTGTGGTAACAGTCAGTTCAAGAAACTTTACCCCTTCCCTTCGACTGGAGAACTCCCAGCTCTTGACCCCCTCTCCCTCATCCAGCTCCTGCTCCAGCTGAGCGAGTTCATCCACTTTCAGCCCCATCTTTCGCAACAGCAGCTGATGCTCCATAAACGGACCAGGCTCAAACCCGAAGATCGCCTGAAAGCTCGGATTAGCCTGCACAACATAGCGCCCAACCACCTCAACCATTGCAACCGGGACATGTTGAAACAGTTGCTCCACCAGCTGGAATTTTTGACGTTGTGAACGAATATAACGCGCTATCGAGTCAACACGATTGAGGAAAACCACCTGTGGATCACTCTTGTAGAGCACATCAATGGCACCTGCAGTGAGAGACTGTTCAATAACATCCACATCCTTGCTCTCGGTGATGATAAAGCACATCACATCATTGGTTCTGCCATCGGCCAGCAAATGGCGAATCAGCTCATCACCATTCCCGTCCCCCATATGGTAATCAATGATGGCAAGCTCCGGCTTAAACTCAAAGGCCTTGGCAACCCCCTCATTCACCCCATTGACGGTAACCACCTCATACCCTGCCTCTTCCAGCAGGGCTGCATAGGCCTGACGAACCGAGCGGGAATCATCCGCCAACAACAAGCGGATGGGCCTCTCCTCATTGGCTCTGGCAATATTCTGCATGGTCTGTTGGTAGTGCCACTGCTCCACCTGTCGTACCAGTGCGCGCACACGCAGCAGAAAGAGATCCTTCGGATCCTGTTTACTGATCATATCAATCGCACCGGCATCCAGTGCAGCACGAAGATGATCCACCTCGGAGAAAAGAGAGATCAATATATGCGCGGTATCGGACTGCCCCAACAGACTTTGGGTTAAAGCCGCCCCATTTCCGTCTGGCAGATAGTAGTCGATGATCCCAATATCCGGCTTCTCGCTCTTGGCAACCTGCAGCGCCTCGATCGCGGAGTTTGCCGTGACCAGCTCATACCCCTCCTCACGAAGCAGGTCACCGTAGATGTCGATAATTGCTGGTGAATCATCTACCAACAGAATTTTCATTTCAGTGCCCCCTTAGCACTCACGATCAACACTTTATCGGAAGGCTCTATTAAACCATCTTATCCGTTTTCCCGCTAACCCTGCAGTTCCAGACCAACCGGTTTCTCGAAAAAGAGCGCGCTACCCATCTCCGGGTCGAGTTGATAAGGGACAAACCCGAAACGGAGATAGGCCCGTCGTGCCGCCAAATTTCCCTCAAGCACCTCCAGAGTCACCTTGCAACAGCCCCGTTCCACTGCAACCTGCTCCACCTGCTGCAGCATCTTTTGGCTGATACCCTGCCCCCGATACTCCGTCAACACGACCACATCATGCACGTTGAGCAGTGGTTTGCACTTGAAGGTGGAGAAGCCCTGAAAAACATTGATCAACCCGACAGGCTGCTGATAGTGGTAACAGAGCACACTGAATGCCCCCTCAATTTGTTGCAGTTGCGGGATGAGCAGGGAAAGAACCGTCCTATCCAGTGCTTCCCCACCCCCCATCGGATCTTCTGCATAGCACTGCATCAGTGTGCGGACCGCCCCGGCATGTTCGGAATTACTGTAATCGGCAATCAAACAACGGTAGCTCATACATTGACTCATAGTTTCATCAACAGTGCGGAGCCGCTGGCAAGCAGCACCACACTGACAATCTGTACAAAACGCTGATGGCTCAATCCGGTATGGATCTGCCCACCCAACCACATGCCCAGTGCCGCCAACGGAATAGACAGTAGCGTCCACCACAGCAGTTCCAGCGTATAGAAACCAGAGAGAGTATACCCCGCCAGACGCATCCCTCCATCCAGAAAGAAGATGACGGCAATGGTACCGCGAAATGCCTGTTTATCCAGTTGGCGTAGCGTCAGATAGATCACAATAAAGGGGCCTCCGGTTCCAAATGTGGCACCGATCAATCCGGCAAAAAATCCAAGCGGTGCCGCCCAGATGCACGAGCCTTGAGTCGGTTTGACCGGTAACAGCGAGTAGAGCGCATAGAGAATGACAAACATCCCCAGTGCCGTGGTCAGCGTTCCCGACTCTACCGTCTTCAACAGGTAGATTCCCGCAACAATACCGCTCACCGTAAACGGTGTAAGCGGTACGATCTCACGCCACAATACCTGTCGGCGATGGTGCACTCCATGAGAGAGCGATCCCAGATAGTCGAGCAGAATCACTACCGGTACCACCACAGCAACCGGAAGCATCAGAGAGAGCAGTGGTACCGCAACCAGTGCAGAACCAAAACCGGTGATTCCACGCACAAAGTAGGCCGCCAGCAGTATCATCGCCGCCAACATCAGCTCCGTTGTAGTCAACGCCTCGATCATCCACCACAGCTTCCGTGAAAAGTCATAAAAAAGGCGGTATCGTAACGGATCATGACACAGGTGAGAGAAAAAACCGAGGGAATGGGCATCTATCTGCTGGTGCTCTTCATCAACGCCTTTGTCGACCTGGGTCACAAGATCACCATTCAGAACACCATCTTCAAGATGGAGAGTGGCGAAACTCAGATCATTCTCACCGCACTGGTCAACGCACTGATTCTGATCCCCTTTATCCTGATGGTGGTACCTGCTGGAACACTCTCGGATCGATACCCCAAACGTTGGGTGATGCGCCACTCTGCTGCTGTCGCCATTGTGATCACACTGCTGATCACCCTCAGTTACTATCGCGGCTGGTTTGAGTGGGCCTTTGTATTGACCCTGTTGCTGGCAATTCAGAGCGCTTTCTTCTCTCCAGCCAAGTATGGCTACCTGCGTGAACTGGTCTCAATCCCCCAGCTGACACGTGCCAACAGTGCAGTACAGGCGATCACCATCGTCGCCATTCTGAGTGGCATGTTTCTCTTCTCACTACTGTTTGAGCTACTCTACGCTGGCACAACCCTACAAAGTTCCGAGACAGTCATTCAACAGGTCGCCCCGCTGGGATGGCTATTGGTATTGCTCGCCACCATTGAGTGGTGGCTGACTCGCTCTCTGAAAGAGACCACCAGCCTCAGTCCGGAAGGCGATCAAACAACAGAAACCACACAGTATGGCTCCGTTTTGGAACTACTGCGCACCCACCCTACCATCAGCTACGCCATTATTGGTCTCTCACTGTTCTGGGGGATTTCACAAGTCTCCATCGCCGCCTTTCCCGCCTTTGCCAAAAGTGAACTCGGGGTAGAGAGTACACTGGTGATTCAGGGGGTTCTCGCCAGTGCCGGTATCGGCATTCTGCTTGGCTCACTATTGGTGTCCCGCATCTCCCGCAACTGGATCGAGACCGGCCTCATTCCATTCGGTGCCATTGGGCTCACGGTGGCACTGTGGCTGATCCCCAACTCCAGCTCCGTCGGCACACTTTCTATCCTGTTCCTGCTCAGTGGACTCTTCGGCGGACTGCTACTGGCCCCACTCAACGCACTGATCCAGTACCACGCACCAGCTCAGCATCTGGGACGCACACTCGCCGCCAACAACTGGATGCAGAATGTCACCATGCTCACCTTTCTTGGAGGCACCATGGGCGTGGCACTGTTGGAGACCCGGCAGCCGGTCGACGCCACCCTGCTGTTTCACACCATTGCCCTCATCGCTGCCACAGGGACAGTGATCTCACTGTGGAAGATGCCCCAATCCCTGATCCGCCTGCTGGTACGACTGCTGTTCCGGCGTCGCTACCAAATTCATGTCGATGGATTGGAACAGGTTCCGACAACCGGAGGAGCACTGCTGCTTGGCAACCACATCAGCTGGATCGACTGGGCGATGTTGCAGATCATCTCACCTCGCCCGATCCGATTTGTGATGGAGCAGGAACTCTACCAGCAACGCTGGCTACGCCCCTTTCTCGATCTGGTCGGTGTCATCCCAATCTCCAGTCGACGCAGTCGCAGCGCACTGCAACGTATGCGACAACAGCTGCTTGCTGGAGAGCTGGTCTGCCTCTTCCCGGAGGGGGCCATCAGCCATAACGGGCATCTGCGCCCCTTCCGCCGCGGATTCGAGAAGGCCGCAAGTGGAACCGGTGCTCCCCTCATCCCCTTCTATCTGCATGGACTCTGGGGCAGCCGCTTCTCCCGTGCCACCCAGCGCAAACGCCCACTCTTGCTGTACCCACCCCCCAAACGGGTCGTCCATATCACCTTTGGTAAGCCCCAAGCCGACAACTTCACAGCCACTGAATTGCAAGATGAAGTGGAGCGACTCTCACTCAAGGCGTGGCAACTGGAGAGCAAACACTACCCCTGCCTGCAATATGCCTGGATCCGCAAGGCAAAGCAGATGGGACTGCGCACCGTACTCACCGATGTGGTGAGCGGCGACCGATTCAGTGGATTCAAGCTGCTGATTGCGGCAATCCTGATCTCCCGCAGAGTCGAGTCAATGAGCAGCAACCCCAGAATCGGTGTACTGCTCCCGACCACCGCCGCCGGAGTGATCACCAACCTCGCCACTCTATTACGAGGCAGGTGTGTTGTGAATCTCAATTACACCGCCTCCAACGAGGTCATTGCAGACGCTATCCAGTTAGCCCAACTCGATACCGTTTTCACTTCGGTCCGCTTTCTCAATACACTGGAAGAGAAGGGAAGGCCGGTGCGCAGTGCGTTGCAAGGGGTGAACATCATTGAACTGGAGTCACTGCGAACAACCATCTCAACACCGGAACGACTGCTGACTGCAGCACAGGTACTCCTGCTCCCTACCCGGCTGTTGCAACATGCAATCAGTACCCCTTCAGATATCGATTCAACTGCGGCGATTCTCTTCTCCAGCGGCAGTGAGGGCAAGCCCAAGGGGATTCCACTGAGTCACCGCAATATCAGCAGCAACATCAAACAGATTGTACAGATGTTGCAACCCAAGCTTCACCCACGTGACCATGACACCATGCTCGACAGTCTGCCGCTGTTCCACTCCTTTGGCATGACTGCAACCACCCTGATGCCACTGATCGAGGGCATACCACTGGTTACCACCCCGGACCCCACCGACATTCTCACCATTGCGGATGCAATCGAGTCGCACCGTGCCACCCTCTATGTGGCGACCCCCACCTTTCTGCAGTGGATGAGCCGCAACCCGAAGGTGAGACAATCGCAACTCACCTCACTGCGCCGGGTGATCTCCGGTGCAGAGCCACTGAAACAGCCCGTGCGTGACGCCTTCGAATCCAAATTTGTAAAATCCATCTACGAGGGGTACGGGACAACCGAGATGAGTCCGGTGGTCAGCGTCAACATCCCCGATGAGGTGAGCGAATCCGGCAGACTGCTACAACAGGGTAACGCCATCGGCACAGTAGGTCGTGCAGTACCCGGCACACTGCTGCGCATTGTTGACCCGGAGACACTGCAACCACTGCCGAATGGAGTCGATGGCTTGATATTGATGGCAGGAGTGCAGCGCATGGCGGGGTATATCGGACTCGAACCACTCGGAAAACAGCCCTTTATCGAGCAGGACGGCATCCTCTGGTATCGCAGTGGCGACAAAGGGCACCTGGATGAGACCGGTTTTCTCACCATCGTAGATCGCTACGCACGCTTTGCCAAGATCGGAGGAGAGATGGTGAGCCTGAGTGCGGTAGAGAACCATATTCGCAGCAGCGTTGGGACAGCGATTGAGGTGGCTGCTGTCGCCACACCCGATCCACGCAAGGGTGAACGGATTACCCTCTTCTATTGTGGTGAAATGAGCGAACAGACGCTCTCGCAACAGATCCGTTCAAGCAGTATCAATCCACTGATGATTCCGGCAACTTTGACCTCTATCGAGGAGATACCACTACTGGGCAGCGGAAAACGCAACTATGGATTGATGAAACAGTGGGCTGCCACGTAACAGGCTGGAATAGGCTCAGAAGGTATCCCACTCATCACCAGGCACCTCACTCTCCAGAAACTCAACTTGCGTCAAAATGGTGTGCTCACTAAATGGTTTCTGGATATAACTGAAATTATCACCAATCGCCTCCATGATGTCTTCTGCAGTGTAGTCGGCATAGGCGGTCACAAAGATAATCTTGATCTCTGGATCGAGCCTGAAGAGTGCTTTGGCTGTCTGTAGTCCATCCAGTCCGGGTGGCATCCGCATATCGATAAACGCATGGGTGTAACGTAGTCCTTGGTTCATCTGCTGTTCGGCCGCTACAATCGCCTCTTCACCCTGTGAAAACAGGTCCAGTGGATAGGTCATTCGCTCCTCACGATCACTCTCGACACTCAGTGAACTATAGATTTCACCCAACAACTCACCTACCCTATCCTCCTCTACAGAGGGATTGAAAATAGTGCGATACAGACCATGAATATTTTCATCATCATCGATCACCATCACCCTTGTGTCGTGTGCCATATGTTTCAACCCTTCACAATCCGTTGCGGATCATCATACCAATCCGCCTCCGTTACAAAACCTTGTCCAACTCATCCAATAGCTCCTGAGTCAACTCGACCACGCTATCCAGCTCCCCCTCATCGAGTACCTGCTGCAGCACAAACGCCTGTTGTGAAACAGCATTGAATCCGAAGGAGGCGGCACTCCCTTTCACCGTATGCGCCACACCACGAAGCTCCTCCCAATCCTCACCAGCCAACGCAGCATCGATCGCATCACGGTAACCGGCTGCACTCTGTCTGAAGACCACCATCATCTCCTCATCTACCATCCCGGCAAGGTGGGGCGATGATATAGCTGTTGATGACACCTCTGAAACGTCATCAGACACCGGTGATGCCATTTTCTGTTCAATCAGGCGAACAAGTGTCTGCTTCAGCAACTCCTTGCTGACCGGTTTGGTAAGATATTCATCTCCACCTATCTCCAGAAACTGCTCCCTGTGCTCCTGAGTCACATTTGCACTCAACGCCACAATCGGAACCGCATTACCACTTTCGCGTATCGTGCGCGTCGCCTTGATGCCATCCATAACCGGCATCTGCACATCCATCAGAATCAGGGCAAAATCAATTTGAGCGGCCAGTATTACAGCCTCTTGTCCATTATCTGCCACAGCGACCCGGTATCCCATCCTCTCCACTATGCGCCTGGTCAGCTGCTGCATCTCCGGTGAATCTTCCACAACCAGCAGCTGCGGCCCTGCTTCCACATCACCGGGGATGTGCTCCAGCCGTTCATCCCGCTCACGATTCTTCACCAGCATACGCGCCATCTGCTGCACTTCGGTCTCTGAAAACGGCTTCTCCAGATAGAGCACACCATACTCCAGCTGGCGATTGATCTCATCGATCGAACGATCCGAATAGGCGGTCACGATGACCAGATAGATCCGATCATCCAGTTGTCTCAACGCCTTGGCAGTCTCCAGCCCATCCATTCCGGGTGGCATCCGCATATCGATAAAAGCAACCGGAAAGGGGTTGCCCTCTTCTATCGCCTTGCGGGCCAGCTGTATTGCCTGCTCACCCTGCATTGCCAGGGTGAGGTCGTAACGCTCACTCGACTCTTCTAGGTCCTGCATTGTGGTAATACCCAGCATCATCTCCATGCCTTTGACCACCTCATGCCCCAATCTCTGCTCTTTTCCAAGTGCATGCTGGTAGAGCTCCAGCACACTCTGCTCATCATCCACAATCAACAGTGAAATACCCTGCTCTGCCGAATCGGTAACCTCCGACAACACATCCAGTGTCTGCATCTCCTCCGGAGTCCCCGACTGCAGATACTTTCTCACCACCTGCTGCAGTGCCTGACGATCAATCGGCTTATTGAGAAACTCTCTGGCTCCCGCCTGCTGGAACTGTGCTCGATGGTGGTGCATGACGTTTGCCGTCAATGCCACCACCGGAGTTTCAACCCCCCTCTCTCGCAGCATCGCCGTCGCCTCTATTCCTCCCATCTCCGGCATGTTCATATCCATCAGAATGAGATCAAAGTGGCGCTCGGTTGCAAGATCAACCGCCTCCCGACCATTGCCTGCAACCGTCACTCCAACACCCAACGCCTCAATCATACGGCGTTCCAGCAACTGCAACTCCAGTGCATCCTCGGCAATCAACACCTCACCACTCAACTCAATATCCGAGGCCTCCATGGCCTCCTCTACAGCCTCAACCACCTGCAGTGGGAGCTCACTCTCACGATATGGAATCTGCAAAGTGAAGCGGGACCCTTTACCCTCTTCACTCTGCGCCACAATCTCGCCTTCCATCTCTTGTGCCAGCACATTCGAGAGGTAGAGTCCCAGCCCGGTACCACCATAACGGCGTCCAATTGATCCATCCGCTTGCTGAAATGGCTTGAACAGACTCTCCAGCTGCGCTTGCGAGATACCAATACCACTGTCCTCAACCACAAAGATCAGCCATTCACCCTCCTGAGAGCAGGTCAGACTGACCCCTCCCTGCTCGGTAAACTTGATCGCATTACCCAACAGATTGATCAACACCTGCTCGATATGACGAGCATCTCCCCAGAGTTGAACCTCAGGCTCAACCAACGGGTGCACCTCAAAATCGAGTGCTGCCTCACTCGCCTTCACCACAAAGATACTTTGTACCTCATCCAGTAGCTGGCTCAGATCAAACGGTGCAAAGCTGACCTCAAACTTGCCCGCCTCGATCTTTGAGAGATCCAGAATATCATTCACCAGAGAGAGGAGGTGTCGACCGGCAACCGTGGAGGAGGAGAGCAGCTGACGCTGATCCGGATCCAGTTCAGTTTCGGCAATCAGCTCATTATTGCCAATAATCGCCGTCAACGGTGTGCGCAGCTCATGGCTCATGGTGGCGAGGAAGTTGGCCTTCGCCTCCTCTACCTGCTTACGTTCGGTGATATCGCGACTCACTGCGTAGAGGTGCTGCTCTCCCTCCAGCTCTATACCCCAGGCACTCACCTCGACAGCAAAGGTTGAGCCATCCTTGCGCCGGTGCAGTGTCTCGAACACGTCCCCCTCTGCAATCAGACGGCTGAGTTCTTGATCCAGCCTCTCCGCTGGAATCTGAGCATCCCACTCCTTGACATTGAGCTGCATCGCCTCCAACCAGGGGTACCCCAACATCTCTGCAAAGGAGGGGCTGCAATCGACCACATTGCCTCTGGAATCGAGAATGTGCACCCCCTCCCGGCTGGCATTCTTCACCACCTCATAGCGCTGCTGCAGGTCAAACAGCTCGGTCACATCCCTGAAATTCCAGATACGTCCAACAACCTCGCCATTTCTGTACTGAGGACGCGTGTGTCGACTGATCATGCGCCCATCAGCAAACTCCAACAAATCATCGCTGGACATCTCCGGTGTGGCGTAGAGCATTTCAACCCTGCCAATAAATTGGGATGGATCTTTCAACTGCTTCAATGCCAGCGTGAGCGCCTCCTCATCACTCATCCCTCTCAAGGTCTCAAACGGCAGCCTCCAGATCTCCGCAAAACGTCTGTTGAACTCCGCAATCTCTCCATTGCGATCAACAATCAGAATACCCTCCGAGGTGGCATCATGTGTGGTCTGCAGACGAGAGAGCATCTCCTGCTGATGGATGGTTGAGCGTTCAATCGCCCGCATGAAGTAGTGTGCAGCCCAGCCGGTAATCAACAGTGCGATCAACAACAGAGCCACCTCAAGATAGAGCCGAACAGCCAACTGCTGCCGATACTGTTTCTGTGCCTCGAAAATCCTGTCAATCAGCTCCTGCTCAATCTCCAGCAGACCATCAATCTTGTGGCTGAACACCTCAAACCACTGTTCGATCGATACAGTAGGAGCTTCACCAGCACGAGTCTGCTCCAGCACCTGCACCAAAGCGTGTGCATCTCTATGTGTCGGTGAGTCCATATAGCGCTGAAAACGCTGCTTCAACTCGGGAGGTGCGCGATCCGTGAACTCCTGCCTGGAGAAGCGGGCCTTTGCCAGATAGGCGATCAAGCGGTGCTTCTCCTCCATGGCCAGTACCCCGTCCTGAAGCAGACCATTGACAAACCCGCGAACCTGTCCCACCTGATCCTTGTGATGAATAAAAGATGTATAGAGCGCCAGCTGCTTGACCAGTACAGGATTCTGAATCAGACGATCCAGTCTATCCACCATCTCAAACCCGCGCATCACCATCCGTGTGTACCAGTCGAGCACCTCAACGCAGCCGCTGGATTGTTTGGAAACCTGCCGACGGATCTCGGGCAGCTCATCCAGCTTGCGATTAATTTGTGACATTACATCAGCCAATTGAGGGACATACTGCTCCAACCCAATCCGCTTCAGCTCCTGCCTCAAAGCGGCAATTGAGCGATCCGTCCGCCCTGTCTGCCATTCAAGCTGCATTTGAGTAGTTTTCAGAGTGCCGCAACTGAGGCCACGCTCAATCTGGATCTGATGGTTGAAATGGCTGAGTGATCTCAGAAAATTGCCCAACTCATAGGACTGTTCAAGATCAGCCTGCTCGCGGTAATCCTTGATCAGGTTATGTGAGGCGAGCAGCAGCAGAACCAGCAGTGGGATCCCGCCCAGTGCCAGCAGTTTTTTACGGATATTCAACGGAGGTGCCACAGTCCGACTATCCCCAGACGGCCTGTAACAAACTCATTTTTCACAAAATGCATACCGCCTCCCGGAGGCCTGTTCAAAAACCACGCAGTGTGACTACATCTCTATAACAGTTGTTAGTATACCATCAACTCTCTCCTCCCTCATGACACTCAAGTTCTCCCTCAAATGGCCGTTAAGGATTAAGTATTCCCTTAACAATCAGTGAGGATAATCTGTCATGCACCCCACTCCACTCCCGCTCTCCAACCGACCTCAACTACCACTTTCCCAGCTCCCCGTTCAAAGCGGAGAAACCTCTTCTCATACCAACAATGAACTGCTCCATCCTGCAGAAGAACTTTCGCCACCACATCCCTACAGTACTTATCACTTCTCCTTCGAGATGGAGCAGTCAGGATCCACGGATCTACAGATCCAAACCCAGGACGGTGACACCATCACGCTACAGATGCAGTCCCAATGGCAGATGGCGGTGGAGTATGGTGAAACCAATACTGCATCCTCCCAAAGCATCCAGGCTGCTCTGCAGCAATATCAGGGATATGCCATCCACTATCAGGTTGATGGCGAGCTCGACGAGGAGGAACAGCAGGCGCTCAATGGGGTAATGCAACAGCTCTCCGTCACTACACAGCATTTCTTCAGTGGGGATCTGGCAGGTGCAATCGACTCACTGGAAGAGTTCAAACTGGACAGTGAAACCTTCGCTTCCATCTCGTTGACGATGGAGCGCAGTGTCAGCTACAACATGGTCGAGCAATATCAAGAGGTCAACAACATGGCACCCGTTCAGCTCCCCACCCATGAGACTAGCGGCGGCCTAGTCGGGCTCGCCGGTTTCACCCAGAACCTGTTTCAGATGATGGATGCCGTCAATGAGGAGCTGGAACGCATCCTGGTGCCAGAGGAGTTTGTGTATGAGTTGATGCAGCAATCGATCTATCGAGATCCACGCAGCAGTGAGCTGACAGGGTCCCTGATGAACCGGGTCGACCAGTTCCTCCACGAGATGGCGCTACAGTGGGCCAGATTCAATCCAGATACTTCGCCAGCAGTGCCCGCAACGCCTCAGCATCAATCGGTTTACTGATAAAACCGTCACAACCCGCCTCAACAAACTGCTCCCGGTGCTTCTGCATGACATTCGCAGTGACAGCAATCACGGGGGTTGTAACCCCCCTCGCCCGCAACACGCTCGTTGCTTCGATGCCATCCATCTCCGGCATCTGCATATCCATCAGCACAACATCAAAATTGCGCTGTTGAGCCAACTCAACAGCCTCACTGCCATTACCGGCAAGGGTGACCTGGAGCCCCATCCCCTCCAACATGCGCTTCTGAAGCTGCTGTATCAATGGCGTATCTTCCGCAACCAGTACAGAACCCGAGAATGTCCGTTTCAATGTGGACGAGGTTCGATCTTCCTGCACACTTTCACCGGTAACCTCACTCTCCCGAAACGGCAGCACCAGCTCAAAGAGTGAGCCACTCCCCTCTTCACTCTCCACCTCAATTCTGCCCTCCATCAACAGGGCAAGCTCCTGTGAGATAAACAGCCCCAACCCACTGCCGCCATAGCGACGCGAGATCGAATTATCGGCCTGATTGAACCGTTGAAAAAGGTTTTCAACCACTGCTGCAGACATTCCAATGCCACTGTCCCTGACGCGGAATTTGAGGTGCTCTGCATCACGCACAACAGTCAATGCAACCGACCCCTGTGCAGTAAATTTGATGGCATTCCCCAGCAGGTTCATCAATATCTGCCGGATACGCTGCTGATCGCCTGTCAACATGAAGCGGGACTGCACCTGATCCTCGACCACAAAGTCGAGTCCGGCATCTTCGGCCTGAGGTGCAAACAGATCCTCAATCTCCTTGAGCATGGTGACGAGGTTGTAGGGGTTCTCCTCGATGGTGAACTTGCCGGACTCAATCTTCGACATATCGAGAATGTCATTGATCAGTGCAAGCTGTGAACGCCCCGCCACCTCAATCGAGCTGATCAACTCCCGGTCATCTCTCTCCTGGAGCCGCTCTCCCAGTATCTGACTGTTACCGATAATGCTGGTCAGCGGGGTACGCAACTCGTGGCTCATCGCGGCCATGAAATGGTCCCTTGCCTGATTGGAGCGCTTCAACTCCTCTGCATTGATGATCTCACGCACATCGTGAAATACCAGTAGCCCTCCATTCAGTTTCTGCTTGTCATCTGCTGCGCCTCTAAGTGGTGAGACCGTAATACGTACCGGGATCAACTCCCCGGTTTTACTTTGAAGATCCTGCTCGACTGTCTTCTGATCAATAAAGCGTTGCAACTGTTCGCCGCTGTTATCCCGAAGACAGCGGGCAGAACCCGATGTAACAAGGATGTCCGCAACACACTGCCCCAACAGCTCTCCCGGTGCTCTTCCCACCATTTTGACCAGGCTCTGATTCACATGGGTGACGATGCCACTGCTATTGATCGCCATGACCGGATCCTGAATCACATCAAAGACTGCACCGATCCGGTCATAGATGTGCTTCTCCTCCAGCGCCTTCTCTGTATGCTGCTGCACCATTCTGTAGAT
>CAYQFH010000020.1:18943-29829 GCA_964416755.1 uncultured Piscirickettsiaceae bacterium
GGCAGTTGATCAACATCAGCAACCTCCTCATCGGTACGCACAACCTGCTGTTTTCTACTGTGCCGCTTCTGTAGTGCCTGACGGGCCAGTGCATCCACCCTGAGATTGAACAGCTCCTCCGGCGTCCCCTTGGAGATCATATCCACCGCACCCGCATCCAGTGACTTGCGGGTGACATCCGAATAGTTGGAGAAGATTGCAATAACCATCTCCTCGGTCACCGGATGGGCAAGGAGACGACGCGTGAGCTCTTCTCCGGTAATACCCGGAAGGTGGAAATCAAGTAGCCCGATATCCGGCTTCTCCCTGACTGCAATCTCCAGCGCCTCTTCGCCACTGAATGCCGTCAATACCTGATAGCCGCGCCCCCTGAGCGCTTCCCCATAGAGGCCGGCAATCGCTTGAGAATCATCAACCAGCAGTATCTTGAGCTCACTGTGCGAGTTCATAACGAGATCCTCAAAACGCTCTTGTTAGATTCAGGGACATGACTGTTCATTTTACCCAACTTCTCTTGCCAACCAAAATTTACGGCAAACCGGGTACCTTTTTCCACGCAATTTTACCTGTTTCAATCACTACGCAGCGGTGACAGAGATCAACGGTTAAGATCAAAGCAAGCGCTACCATTACGGCATCGGTAAAACGGTGCCCTACGTTGTCAAAACCCTGTCAATCTCTGCCATCAGATCATTTGCCAGCAGCCTGACCTGATCCATCTCTCCAAGGCGTATGAAGGACTGCATCTCCGCTGCCAGATCACCCATTTTGAGAAAACCGAATGTACGGGCACTCCCCTTGATGGTGTAGGCTATATCACTCAATCGGTTCCAATTCTCTCCCTCCAGCACGGCAACGAGATCGACCTTGAGCTCTCCCATCCGCTCCATGAACATCTGCATCAGATCATCATCAATGACTGGATCAACCCGCTGCCGCGCTATCGTCTCTGAAACCGATGGCTGCGCCTCCTGTACGCCCTGCTTCTTGTGCTTGTACTTCTCCCAACCCTGAATCAACATGCGGGCCAGCTGGTTGACCTCTCTGCTCTCAAAAGGCTTGTTGAGGTAGAGCACATCATGACCCAGTTCACGATTGATTTGGTTCAGTGGAACGTCTGAATAGGCTGAAACAATGACAATAAAGATCCTTTCGTCAATGCTGCGCAGCGCCTTTGCCGTCTCCAGCCCGTTCATGCCCGGCGGCATACGCATATCAATGAAGGCGACCGGATAAGGATGCCCCTGCTCCAGTGCAATCCGTGCAAGCTCAACACCATCACTCCCCTGTCGTGCGTAGGTCACTTCAAACAGATTTGAACCAGCCACCTCGGACTGCTCGCTGATCGAAAAGTCACCCAATATCCCTTCAAACTCACTCTCGATCTCGCTTTTTTCCAGCGCGATTCTGTAGAGATCAAAGATCTGCTGCTCATCATCAATGACCAGAACCCGGCCCAGTATGACATTCGACCCGACGGCACGCTCCTCCTTGTTGGTTGCTGCTGCAACCTGGACCTCAGTTGCCGGTTCATCGGGCGCTTTATCCACCTGCGCTTCTTCCTGGAGATAGACCTTCAGCGCACGGACTACCTCCCCCCGATTCATCGGCTTTCCCAGGAAGCCATCACAGCCCGCTGCAAAGAAGGCGTCACGATGCTGCTGCATCACATTCGCTGTCAACGCAATGATCGGAGTACGGTTCCCCTGTTGACGAAGCAGTCGGGTTGCCTCCAGTCCATCCATCACCGGCATCTGCATATCCATCAGGATTAGATCAAACTGTTGCTCCAACGCCAGCTCAACCGCCTCTCTCCCATTGTCCGCAAGCACCACCCGGAGCCCCATACTCTCCAGAATTCGCGACTCCAGCAGCCGCAGTTCGGGAGTATCCTCAACCACCAGCACCTCACCCGTGAACGCCACCGTCTCAATACCCTTGTCGCTCTGTCCACTCTGTTCATCCCGCACAGGGAGGTCACTCTCCTCATACGGTAGTTTGAGTACAAAACGGGACCCTCTGCCCTCCTCACTACTGACCTCAATCGTACCCCCCATCAGCTGTGCAAGATTCCAGGAGATATGCAGTCCCAGTCCGGAGCCCCCGAAACGTCGAGAGATGCTGCTGTCCGCCTGCTCAAAAGGCTTGAAGAGCCTGGAAAGGACATCCGCTGACATCCCGATTCCGGTATCCTCCACGGAGAAACAGAGTGTCTCCCCCTCCAGCCAGCAGCTCATTGTGACACGACCCTGATCGGTGAATTTCCGGGCATTGCTCAGCAGGTTAAGCAGAATCTGTCCCACCCGTTTTTGATCCCCCCAGATCTGAACCACCGGGTGTATCTTCTGCTCCACTGTAAACTGTACAGCCGTACCCTCCATACTGGTCGAAAAGAGCAGCTGGGTCTCCCTCATCAGACTGTCCAGGCAGAAAGGGGCAATATCGATCTCAAACTTGCCTGACTCGATTTTCGAGACATCAAGGATGTCATTGACCAATGCCAACAGATTTCTTCCTGCAATGGCAACAGGGTACAGCAGTTCATGCTGATCTCGATTCAGATCTTGTTCTGACAACAGTTCACTATTGCCGATGATCGTTGTTAGCGGAGTACGCAGTTCATGGCTCATTGAAGCAAGAAATTCATCCTTGGTCCGCGCCACCTTTTCTGCAATCAGCGTCGCCTCCATCGCCTTCATCAGCTCACTGTTACCCTGCTCGATCCGCTCCAGCATCTGGTTGATCGACTCTGAAAGCTGGCCAATTTCATCTTCTGAGCTGATCTCCAGACGAACAGAGTGGTCATCCAGTTCTCCAATGGCGTGCACCTCCCCTGCCAGGCGTGCTGTGGCCCTGGAGATTCCGCGAGAGACTCTCCAGACCCAGAACATGACAAAGAGCACCAGTGCCGCCAGCCCCCACAGGCTCCACTGCTGTATCTGCCTCAGTCTGTTGTGGGTATATTGTGAGAGCTCTGCCACCATCAGACTGAGATAATGCTCGGTTTCGATCGCCGCGTGGTTCAACCTGGCATACAACCCTTCTGTCGGTGTCAGGCCTAGCTGCTGCCTGTCTACAACCAGTTGCTCAAATATCTGCCGGTAATCATCAAGGTGTTGCAACACCTTGCTGCGCTCTGCACTGTTTACCATAAACTCCAATCTCTTTCTGAATACATCCACATCTGCGATCAGTCTGTCTCGATATTTCAGCTCTGTACGCAACAGGAAATCCTTCTCGTGCCTTCTCAGCATCAGCAGATCTTCAAGCAACTCATAGTTGCTGTTTGCCCTGAAATAGTCTTCAAGCTGATGTGCCACTACCCTCAACTCACCACGAAGACCACTAATCTCGTCGGTTCCGATTCGTTCGGAGACTGCAGCCACCTCATTGAACAGCCTTCGATACTGTTTCAACAGCGATCTGGCATCCACGACATGTTGATTCGAATAGCCCACAGAGCGCAGAAATCGTTCAATCTGCTCCAGATCGCCCAACAGATGGATGAATTGATATCTGAAATCAACCAGATACTTCAGGTCATAACTGAGCAGAAAATCCTTCTCGATCTGCCGC
The DNA here is from genome assembly GCA_964416755.1 of uncultured Piscirickettsiaceae bacterium. Classification (GTDB taxonomy): domain Bacteria; phylum Pseudomonadota; class Gammaproteobacteria; genus Thiopontia. The sequence goes on from CAYQFH010000020.1 coordinate 22,520, forward strand.
ATCTCCAGCAGATCACTCTCTGCGTCGGAAATTGCGGAAACCCCACTGATATATCTGGAGAGGTTGTTTTGCGTAACCCCCTGCATGATCAACAGGATCATGCCGACAAAGGCTACGACCAGCGACATGATCAACAATTTTCTTTTGATCGTCATCTGCTACTACTCTGCTGTTGAGGCAATGGTTGAATCCACAACTGTCTCAGTGCGTCAGCACATAGTTGACCAGTTGCAACAGCTGCTCCTGACTATACGGTTTGGACTGGAAGATAAAGTCACTACCGATAGCCTCATACAGCTTGCTGAGCGAATAGTCCTGATAGGCGGAAATGATGATAATCTTGACCTCCGGCATAATCTTGCGCATCTCCTGAGCAGTCTGCAGCCCATCCCAGCGACCCAATAGTCGCATATCCAGCAAAAGCAGCTGAAAACCGGAGCGCCCCTCCCCATCCAGTGACCGCTTCATCAACCTGACCCCCTCCTCACCACTTGTCGCTGTAGTCAGTTCATACTGCTGCTGCCCGAGTCGCTTCTCCTGCTGTCCCAGAATATTCAGCAGTGAATGCATGCCGTCACTCTCATCACGACTAAAAAGACGCTGATAGCCAAACAGAATAGAGGGATCATCATCAATCGCCAATATCCGCACGGCCCGGAAATGATCCGGCTCAGCCGTCTTTTGGTCCTCCAGTGCCAGACGACATCCAAGGTAGCCGGCAACACGCTCCACCTTCTTCACACCACCCCGAAAATGGCCATTTTCCATTTTGGAGATCTCCTGACGTGTGCAGCGAACGGCATCTGCCAACGCCTGCTGGGTGATCCGCTTGTACTTGCGCAGTGTCCGGATCTGCTCCCACCAGTGGGGATCTCTATCTCTCTCTTCTGCTTGTTCCATATCCCTGCCTCTCATAATCTCTATTCCCTGTATACAGTCAGCGGATCGCACGCCCCATCTCATTGATCAGGGTCGGCAGCAAGGTATCCAGCTGCCCCAACTCATCCTGGTCGATCGCATCGCAAACCGCCTTGCCCAGATGAGTCAACTCCGGATAGCCGAAGGTGGTACCACTCCCCTTGACCGTATGGGCACTATTGCGCACCTGCACCCAATCCTGCTTCTTGTACCCCTCTTCAATCAGTCGTCTCATCTCGGCAGTACGCTCTGAAAAGAGCTGCAGCAGATCATCATCCAGAAAAGCGGATACCGACTCAGCTGCACTGATCTGTTCAGATGCTTTGGTGTTGTGATCCACCACAGTCAGATACTGCTTCAATACAGCAATCAGCTTCTTCCGTTCGATGGGTTTGGCCAGAAAACCGCTACTGCCAGCCTGCTCAAACTGATCCCGGTGCTGTCTCATCACATTGGCAGTGAGTGCCACAATGGGCATCTCACAACCAGCTTGTCGTAGCAGCGCTGTAGCCTCAATACCATCCATCTCTGGCATCTGCATATCCATCAAGATCAGATCAAAGGGTTCACTCAATGCCAGTTCAAGTGCTTCTGCTCCGTTATTCGCCATCACCACATCAATCCCGAACCCCTCCAACATACGTCGCTCTACAATCTGCAGCTCCGGTGTGTCCTCTGCAATCAGAACCCTGCCACTGAATCGATAATCCTCCTCCATCACCATGCGGTTGCAACCGGGCAGACTCGGCTGTGTGCCTGTATGACAGGGCAGCTGCAGGGTAAAACAGGATCCAATCCCCTCTTCACTCTCTACCTGTATGGTTCCCCCCATCAACTCTGCCAGTGTCCAGGAGATGTGCAGACCCAGTCCGGTACCACCGAAACGACGGGAGATCGACTGATCGCCCTGCTCAAAGGGTTTGAAGAGACGCCCCTTGACCTCTCTGGACATGCCGATCCCACTGTCATTAACCTGCAGGTAGAGCTGATCACTGGCCCAGCATTTCAGGGTGATACTGCCTCTCTTGGTGAACTTGATTGCATTACCGATCAGGTTAATCAGTATCTGACCAATACGTCGTCCATCTCCCTGCAGCTGATAGCTGAAATCTCCCCGTTTATCGATCTTGAAGGCGATGCCCCGATCAGCACAGCTTACCGAGAAGAGTTGACTCATCTCATCCAGCAAAACACAAAGATCAAACTCTCCGGGATCGATCTCAAATTTTCCCGACTCTATTTTCGAAAGATCGAGGATGTCATTGATCAACGCCAGCTGCCCTCGGGCCGAGGTCTTGATCCCCTGCAGCATCTGCTGCTGCTCTTTATTGAGCTTGGTCATCTCCAGCGCTTCACTGTTGCCGATGATAGCCGTCAATGGCGTGCGCAATTCATGGCTCATCGCAGCAAGAAAGTCATCCTTGGCCTTGCTCGACTGCCGTATCTGTTCTGCGTTGAGCAGATCACTCAGACTATGAAAGACCCAGACATCTCCAGACTCTCCCGCCGCAATCTCCGACAGCGGTGAACGGGTCACTGAAACCGGCAGTGTAGAGCCATCCTTGCAGCAGAGCATGGAGCGATCGAATGCAACCCGCTCATTATCCTCCAGCAATGTCTCCACACGCTTGCCGAGCAGTTCGTGCTGCAGATAGCCGGACATCTGCAACAGTGCCAGGTTGACCTGTTCGATGGTCCCATTGCCATTGGCCACACAGAGACCATCGGGGATGCTTTGCAAAATCGACTCCAGCCACTGCTGGCGCAGACTTGCCTCCCGCTCCTTGAGCTGCATCCTCTCTCTGCGACGTCGTTGCTCTTCACTCTTGCGAATATGGATGCGCAGTGATCGCTGATTCTGGATATAGCGCTGCATGACCGCAACACGGCGCAGGAAGATCTCGGTCGGATCATCCTTGTAGATGACATCCATCGCACCCGCTTCCAGCGCCTGTACCTCCACCTCTGACTTCTGGGTAAAGATGACCACCAGAGTATTGTGGGTCACTGGATTGGAAAGCAGCTGTCGAGTCAGCTCATCTCCGTTGCCGCCGGGCATGTAGTAATCGATAATAGAGATATCGGGTAGAAACTGTTCCGCAAGCAGCAGCGCCTCTCCCATGTTTGCTGCACTCTTAACCTGATACTGCGGATTCCTGCTGAGCAGGTCTGTATAGACTGCGCACACGGTTGCCGAGTCATCCACCAGCATGATCCGGGTCAGGTCTTCACCGGAGTCATGTCCTGACAGCAGATCCAACTCGCTTGCCGGCATCTGATCAAAGGGGGAGAAGGCAAGCCGCTGTGGATATTGTGCCTGCTCCCACTGCATCGCAAACAGCGTGGTCAACTGCAGCAGAACATTTTGATCAATCGGCTTTCTCAAAAAGATGAAATCCATACCGATCTGTTGACGCAGCTCCTGCAAGCCATAATCGAGATGGGTGGTAATCAGGATAATCCTCACCAGTGGATCCACCTTGCGGATCTGTTTGGCAGTCTCCAGGCCATCCCAGCCACCGGGCATACGCATATCCAGATAGATCACCGCGTAGGGGGTACTGGAGGCTTTTGCCGCTTCAACTTTTTCCAACCCCTCCTCACCACTCAGCACAGTGTCCAAATCAAAGACCAGAGCACTATCCATTGCATCAGTCCGATCCGCGACCGAAGCGCCGGTCAACAGTTCAAGGCTGGCTACCTGCCCCTGAAATTCATCATTACGATAAAGAATGTCATGGTAGAGCTTGCAAACCTCAGGCTCGTCATCGATTGCAAGTACACGATAGCAGGAGGGGGATGCTAACGACATATCTCCCTCTCTGCTAGAAACAATAGAGGGGATGAACTAGATTTGCCTGCCTGCCTGCCTGCCTGCCTGCCTGCCTGCCTGCCAAAATATTCTGTTGCAAAAGAGGGCAACGGTGGTGCTTCAACTTAACTTCCCCCGGGCTGTTTTCATCGGCATAGATGATAGATCAATAATCAGGTCGGCCTGACTGAACCCCATTATGTCATAAACCCTGCTGCGGGTACCCCTCTCTTTTCAGCAGCACGGCACTACCCTTCAGCCAGCAGCTCCTCAGTAACCCATTTAGTCACCAGCGCGGTCGCATATGCGCAGCGGTCTCCTCTCGCATCTGAGAACCCTTGATACTGATCCGCTTTCCACATATCCCAGGTTTTTCCGGTAAAAGCGTGCTGCAGATCTTCACAGCTGGTTCCTCCAAACTCATCCTGAAAGCGTTCAACCAGTTTTTTACCCGCCTGGAAGTTATCCATTCCACGCCCCTCATGCAGCTTGTCAGCAGGTCTTCCCTTCTTTACGCCCAATGCTAACAGTCCACCAGTGAGCGCTCCACATGCTCCGGAACCCATCAGGCCGCCGCCTCCGGAAAGTCCGTGGCTGGCCTGAATCGTCTGAGCTGAGACTAACCCCGTTGTCTCCTTGACTGCAGTCAGCACACACTGTGGGCAGCAGCCATACTTTACATCCAGATCGTAAGCAATTCTGTAAGCCTTATCGGAGACACATTTAACAACCAATTCATCCATAATCAATCTTCCATCTTTAGGCCATCCTCTGAAAATATACACTTTTCATGCGATAGCAGCGTCAGCTCCGTACTCAAATCGTGATCTATTTGCGTGCACACTGCGGTTGGCACGAGCACTCGCAGAGAAAACACTATTTTTAGAGATACCTTTGATAAATTCAGTGATCTTGCTCATATCAAGATCAAAGTTCACCAAACTCAAAGTAGCTTGAACCCAGCCAGAAATTATCCTTTTCGACAATCATGGGGCGCTCTGGGGCGGTTCCTGCCCCCTTACTGCACGGCGGCCGCCATCGCCAGCGCAAAAGCTTCACGGTGACGAATACTGCTGTCCTGTGCAATATCAAGTTGACATCCTCCGTTCAGCTCTTCGGCAAAGCCGCCAAAACCGACTGCTGAAAGCGTTGCCAACATCACCGCACGTTCACCGCAGCTGAGCCAGCCCTCTGCTTCACGTGCACGCTGAAAGAAAGCGCCATCGTTATCGACATTGAAGTTGATCACATGTGAGTGGAGTTGTTCCCAGGTGTGTAGCTGCGAGATATCGAGATTCCAGGCACGCTCCACCAGGCGGCCACCCATCCCATCACGAAAACGGATAAAGTCGGAGTCAGCCATCCAGGCCGGCCTCGGCCATCTCTACCGCACGGAATACTGCACGCCCCTTGTTCATGGTCTCTTTCCACTCCAGCCGGGGAATGGAGTCATGCACCACACCTGCACCCGCCTGAATGTGCAGCTCCCCATTCTTGATCACTGCAGTACGAATCGCAATGGCGGTATCCATGTTGCCATTCCAACCGATATAACCGACTGCACCTGCATAGATACCGCGCTTGACCGGCTCCAGCTCATCGATAATCTCCATCGCCCGAATCTTAGGCGCGCCACTGACGGTACCAGCCGGGAAAGTGGCACGTAGTGCGTCCATCGCATTCATCTCCGGCTTCAGCTTGCCGGTGACATTAGAAACAATGTGCATCACGTGGGAGTAGCGCTCGATCTTCATCTTCTCAGTCAGCTCCACTGTGCCAGTGACTGCCACCCGTCCCACATCATTTCGCCCCAGATCAATCAGCATCAGGTGCTCCGCCAACTCCTTGGGATCAGCCAGCAACTCCTGTTCCAACGCCAGATCCTCTGCTTCTGTATGGCCACGGCGACGGGTACCGGCAATCGGGCGTACCGTCACCTCACCATCTTCGACTCGGGTTAGAATCTCCGGAGAGGAACCAACCACATGAAAGTCGCCCAGATTGAGATAGAACATGTAGGGGGATGGATTCAGCGTACGCAGTGCGCGGTAGAGGTTAAGTGGTGGAGCCTGAAAGGGAATCGAGAGGCGCTGTGAGATCACCACCTGCATTACATCGCCTTCAACAATATACTCCTTGATACGGTTTACCGCAGACTCAAACTTCTCCTGGGTAAAGCCGGAAACAAAGTCTGATTCGCTGATCGAGCGCGTGGCGCCCCCCTGTTCCAGTGGATGCACCGCCTGGTTGAGTTTCGCACTGATCTGCTCCAGCCGCTGTTGCCCTTGCTCCCACGCATCCTCGGAGGGCGCCACGTGAATCACGATATGGAGCTTGCCACTGAGGTTATCGAAGACCAGCACCTCTTCCGAGACCATCAGGATGATATCGGGATTATCCAGTGGATCAGCCTCGGGAATCTCGGTCAACCGCTCCTCAATCAGCCGAACCGTGTCATAACCGAAACAACCGACCAGTCCACCAGTAAAGCGGGGGAAGCCCTCACACTGGGCCACATCAAACTGCTGGCGATAGTTCTCAATCCAGCTCAGCGGATCATCCGCTTCGATCGACTCCACCTCCACTCCATCACTTTCGATGGTAATGCGCTTTCCACGAACCCGCAGGATCGTCTTCGCTGGCAAGCCAATAATGGAGTAGCGGCCCCACTTCTCCCCACCCTGCACCGACTCGAACAGATAGCTGTACGGCCCCTCTGCCACCTTGCGATAGGCGGAGAGCGGCGTATCCATATCTGCCAGAATCTCCTGCGTCAGCGGGATACGATTATGGCCGTTTGCGGCCAGTTCATCAAAGCGAGCACGATCCATCATCGTCTGTTACTGGGCGTTGAATACCTGTGGAAACTCTGCCATCGAATCGATCACCACATCGGGATTGTAGTCACGGATATCTTCGCCATGGTTGTAGCCGTAACTCATACAGACAATGGAGAAGCCAGCAGCACGCGCCGCCTTCACATCGCTCATCGAATCACCAATCATGGTCGCCTCTTCCGGCTTCAGACCAAAGTGGTCGGAGACGTGCAACAGTGGACCCGGATCGGGCTTCTTCACCGGCAGGGTATCGCCACTGACCACAATCTCGAAATGGTCGATGATGCCCAAGTCACGCAAAATCGGCAGGGTATAACGCTCCGCCTTGTTGGTGACACAGCCAATGCGCAGTGGCTGCTCCTTCAACCAGGCCAGCCCCTCTTCAACACCGGGATAGAGCACACTGCGCTTGCTGGTGTTCTCAGCATAGAGATCGGAAAAGACCGGAAATGCCTTCTCAAACAGCGCTTCCTCCGGCTCGCCGTCGAGTGAATCGGTCAACGCACGACGTACCAGACGCTCGACCCCGTTACCAACCCAGTGGCGCACCCGCGCCTCTCCACGGATGGGCATATCGATCGTCTTCATCATCTCATCCACGCACCAGGCCAGGTCGGGAACACTATCAACGAGAGTGCCGTCAACATCGATCAGCACCATCTTTGGAAGTTTCAAAGCCATAACAGTTATGCGTTGTTTGCCTTGGCCAGCTCGTCACGGAACTCCTTGAGGATGGAGTCATA
>CAYQFH010000021.1:0-28711 GCA_964416755.1 uncultured Piscirickettsiaceae bacterium
GGAGCAGCTGGGGATCAAGCTCCACATCATCGACATTGTCGAGGAGTACAAGGATGTTTTGATCAACCCCAAACATGGCTATGGCGCCAATATGAACCCCTGTCTCGACTGCAAGATCTTCATGGTGAAGAAGGCACTGGAGTGGATTCAAAAGAAGGAGTTCGATTTCATTGCGACTGGCGAGGTGGTGGGGCAGCGCCCGATGTCACAGCGCAAGGATACGATGCCGGTAGTTTCCCATGAGTCTGGAGCAGAAGATCTGCTGCTGCGCCCCCTCTGCGCGAAGAATCTGCCACCAACCCTGCCGGAACGTGAAGGGTGGGTGAATCGTGAAACCCTCTATGACTTCAGTGGTCGTACCCGCAAGCCACAGATGGCGTTGGCGAAACAGTTTGGCTTTGAGGACTACGCGACACCGGCAGGCGGTTGCTGCTTCCTCACCGATGAGAGCTATTCGGTCAAATTGGTGGATCTGTGGAAGGCCCGTGGCAGCCGGGATTATGAGATGGATGACATCATGCTGCTCAAGGTGGGGCGTCACCTGCGTCCACGGCCCAACTTCAAGATGATCATCTCCCGTGAAGAGGGGGAGAACAATTTTCTGCAGGGCTACAAGAACCGCTTTATCACCATGCGCACTACGGACTTTCCCGGCCCCTTGGTGATGATCGATGGGGAGCCGAGTGATGAAGATCTGGAGCTGGCTGCGCGCATCATGGCCCGTTTTGGTAAGGGGAAGAGTGCGGAGATGGTCACAGCCGAGATCAGCAAACCGGGAGCAGAACCGTACGAGATTCAGGTGGCCCCGATGCCGCCCAGTCAGATCGAGAAGAGCTGGTATATCTGATGGCAGAGTACACCATTGATACCAGTGGGCTACTCTGCCCGATGCCGGTTATCCGCGCACAGGACAGGGTGGAGGAGTTGCTGCCGGGAGATCGGTTGGAGGTGCTCTCCACCGATCCCGGTGCGCTCAATGATATCCCTGCCTGGTGCCGTATCAATGGCCATACCGTTTTGGAGAAAGGTCAACAGGGGCGTGAGGTACGGGTTCTGATCGAGGTCGGGGCAGGGTAGTCGACTGACAGAGAGGCGCACACTCCAGTTCATGAATGTGGGCCATTTTCTGGACCACTTCTTTATCCTCATCTTTGCGACGGCAGCACTGCACCTCCCCGCAGTTTGGGAGTTGAGTTATGCTGAGTTGATCCCCTACGCCACCCCCGGTTTTATCGCCTTTGCGGTGGGTGCACTCCCCGCAGGATGGCTGGCTGATCGCTGGAGCCGTGAGGGGATGATGGTGCTCTTCTTTATCGGGATCGGTGCCAGCGCCATACTGGCTGGGCAGGCGACTGACATACTGGAGATGTCACTCTACCTCACCCTGATGGGGCTGTTTGCCTCCATCTATCATCCGGTTGGGTTGGCCATCGTGGTGCAGAGTCAGGAGCGGATCGGTTGGCGTGTGGCGATCAACAGCATCTTTGGAAACCTGGGAGTTGCCAGTGCAGCGATGGTCACCGGACTACTGGTGGATACGGCAGGGTGGCAGAGTGCCTTCTGGTTGCCGGGGCTGCTGTCCGTTGCCGTGGGTTTGGCCTATCTCTATTTTATCAGGAGAGGCCATGAGGAGGTGGTAGTGAAACGTGTGCAGGCACAGGACACTGTGCTGCCGTTGCAACGCAAGGTGGTGATGAAAATCTTCATTATTGTACTGGTCACCTCCTCCATCGGTGGGTTCATCTTCCAGAGCACCACATTCAGCCTGCCAAAGATTCTGGATGAGCGACTTGTCGGTATTGCCGGGACCAACACGCTGGTGGGCAGTTACGCCTTTCTGGTCTTTGCGATTGCTGCACTGGGACAGCTTCTGATCGGTTATCTATTGGACAGTCGTTCACTGCGTACAGTTTTTCTCGGTGTTGCCTCACTACAGATGCTCTGTTTTATCTGGATGGTAGGCTCAGAGGGTTTAACGGCATTGGGTGTGGCGGTGGTCTTCATGTTGGCGGTATTTGCACAGGTGCCGATCAATGACCTGCTGGTTGGACGCATTGCCCACAGCAGTTGGCGGAGTCGTGCCTATGCCCTACGTTCTGTTATCTCATTTTCGGTCATGGCATCGGCAATTCCCCTGATTGCCTGGATTTATGGAAACTGGGGCTTTGATCTGCTGTTTGGAGTGCTGGCTGTTGCAGCATCACTTACACTGCTGGCAGTGTGGATGTTACCGGAGAGTGAGCAGGTATCGCTGTGAACCGGGTAATCCCGCCTCTGGTGTTAATGTAATTACCATTTATAATGTTACAGTTTTGTAATGTTTATCCATGAAGTATGGATATTGTCTGTGAATAGCACGCTGAAGACAGAGGTTTTTTGGAGGAGAAAAGGTGCGCTCAGCAACCACACAAGTCAAACCGAGGGGTAGTGGAACCCAGGCCAGGGTAACGGTAGCGCTGGTGCTGTTTGGCATCGTTGTTGCGTTTGTATTGATCACCGTCTCACTGGAACGGTACAAGGAGCAGCTCAAGGAGGATGCCTACAACCACCTCTCCTCCATGGCGTCTGTACAGCAGCAACGTGTCTCCACGTTTATCAACAATCTGCATGAGAGTGCTGGTCTGATTGTGAGCCGAACACAGTTAAGACTCTCTCTGGATATGCATAATCGGCAGCCCAATACGATACACACCGACAAGATCCAGAAAATCATAGAGGATGCACTTCGTTCACAGGGGCCGATAAAAGAGATTTCCATTGCGGATATCAATGGTGTAATAGTCGCGTCCACGCTCTCTGAAGAGATCGGAAAAAGTATCAATGTAGAGGACCATGGACTGGGGATTGAGCGGGGACGAGACCAGAGTCTGGAGATTCATACGCACAAGTCACTTGTGCTGGAAGAGGAACTGATCGGTTCAGTTCGTATCACCATCCATGCGACCGGTCTTGAGGAGATTGTTTCAAACTATGTCGGATTGGGTGATTCCGGGGAATCGATTCTTGCGGAGCAGTTGGACAATGGAGATGCACGTTTTCTTACCGCGCTGCGTTTTGATCCAGAGGCATCCTTGAATCGAACCATTCCAGCCCACCGAACCGATATCCCCATTATTCGTGCCTTGAGTGGCGTCACAGGATTTCATGATGACATTGTCGACTATCGGGAAATACCGGTTGTTGCAGTTACCACCTATGTACCTGAAACAGGCTGGGGAATGCTGATCAAGATGGATCAGTCCGAGGTGTTCGAGTCCTATCACAAGCTGGTCTATGAGTTGCTCAAGTTATTGTTGCTTGTTGCACTTGCAGGAACGGTAATTGCCTATTTCATGGCGAAATATATCACCCGTCCACTGGTCCATCTGCGGGAAATTTCAGAAAAAATCAGGCGCGGAGATAGTACGGCACGTGCCGATCTTTCAAGCGTCAGATATGACCGTGAAGCTTTCCAGTTGGCACAATCATTCAATGCAATGACGGATGAAATTTTGCAAGTGTTTGAAGCGGCACCCAGTGGCATGCTGGAGGCGGATACCGATGATGTCATTACGCGAGTAAACCACTCTCTTGAGTTGATGTTCGGCTATGAGAAGGGGGAGCTGGTGGGGAAGCCAGTTGAAAAGCTGATGCCAAAAAAATATCGAACGCTGCATAGAAAACGGAGAAATCAGTATGAATCATCAGAAGATCCTCAACGCCTGGGAGGAGAACTTGAACTGTATGGCTTGAAGAAAAATGGTGAACTGATCCCGGTTGAGGTTGGGCTCTCCAAAATAGAGGGTGCAGCAGGCTCCAGGATGCTGGCGACGATCGTAGACATCAGTGATCGAATCAGACGACTGCGTGAAGAGGAGATACAGCGGGAGAAGGATAACTTCTTTGCCAGCATGAGCCATGAATTGAGAACGCCGCTCACTGCCATTATCGGTAATTCAGACTACCTGCTGGATGAGGAGATGGATGAGAAGCATCGGAGGATTTTGCAAACCATCAATGCGGCAGGGCAGAATCAGCTGGCGCTGGTGAATGACATCCTCGATATGTCCAAGATTGAATCGGGAAAATTCACAATCAGTGAGGCTCCCTACAGCTTGAAGATCATGCTGGATCAGCTCCAACAGATGTTGTCGATCAAGGCGCAGGATGAAGGGATCCTGCTGGAGTTCAATCAGGAAAACCGGGAACCCTATCAATTGATGGGGGACAGGCAGCGAATTCAGCAGGTGTTGATCAACCTGATTGGGAATGCGCTGAAATTTACCGACGAAGGAAAAGTAACGGTTACCACTCGACAAGTTGGTGATTCACTGCTCTTTACTGTTGAAGATACCGGCATTGGAATGTCGCCGGAGATGATGGAGAAACTCTTCTCCCGCTTTGAGCAGGCGGATGGTTCTATCTGCAGACGCTTTGGCGGTAGTGGACTGGGGTTGTTTATCTCGTTGAATCTGGCTGAACTGATGGGAGGTACAATTGATGCCTCCAGTCAGGAGGGGGTTGGTTCGATCTTCCAACTCAACTTGCCCTACAGACGTAGTGAGATTCGGGAAGAGTATACGGAGAACCAAAGTCGGCAATCTGCCGCAATTGCCGAGAAACTGATCGGACACATTCTGCTCGCTGAAGATACGCCATTGATACAGCAATTGGTAAAACGGATGTTGGAAAAGATGGGATTGCAGATTTCAACAGCAGTCAACGGTCTGGAAGCGGTTGAACTGGCAACGGCTCAACCATTTGATCTGATTTTGATGGATATGCAGATGCCGGAGATGGATGGCATTGAAGCAACACAAGTGCTGCGAGAGAGAGGGATTACAACCCCGATATTTGCCTTGACGGCGAATGTGATGGATAAACATCGCAGGCAATTCACCGAGGCGGGGTGTGATGCATTCATTGGAAAACCGATAGACAAGGATGATTTGCAGAGAAAACTGGCTGAATATCTGGAGTCTGAATAACAGATAATCTCAATTATCCGGCCTGTTTTGGTTCTTGTTCCTGATAGCATTGATCAGAGCGTAACCAGAAAATAATTCGAATATTCTGGAACTATTGAAATCTATAGGGAGTTGCGATATCCTCTGCACCATGAAGATTGAACTGGCTGCAAAACGACTGGCTGAATTGGGCCATCCGACCCGACTTGCGATCTTTCGTCATCTGGTGCGATGTGGAAATTGTGGATGTTCGGTTGGCGATATCCAACGTATGCTCGATATTCCCGGATCCACACTCTCTCACCATATTGCCCGGCTGGTCTCTGCCGGTCTGGTTGAACAGAACCGTGAAGGTCGTGTTCTCCATTGTACTCCTAAATTGGATGCGCTGGATGAGACAGTGGCATTTCTTACCGAGGAGTGTTGTCAGGGAAGTTGCTCTGTCTGAAAATTTTTTCAGATAATATTCGATAATACTGGAAATATAGTTATAAAAATGACACTCCTGCAGCAGATCACTGATACCGCGCTATACGCAGTGCAACTCTTTGCTGAATTGGCACTGCTCTTTGTCGCCATCAGCTTTCTGGTTGGTGTACTGCAGGAGTGGATGCCAGCCGAAAAAACCAGGCACTACCTCTCTGCGCAACATGGGCGTGGCTATCTGGTTGGTGCACTGATTGGCAGCGCCACCCCTTTCTGTAGCTGCTCTACTGTACCGTTAACGCTGGGATTGCTTAAATCCGGAGCAGGATTTGGTCCGACGATGACCCTGCTCTTCACCTCACCTCTGGTCAATCCAATTATCATCACTCTGTTCTGGATCACCTTCGGACTGGAGTTGACGATACTATATAGCGGTATGGCGATCGGTATGGCAATTGTGATCTCCTGGTTGATGGATCGTTCCGGGTTTGAACAGTATCTCAAGAGTGATCTGTTCAACCCGCCGCTGGTCACTGTGTCAGTGCCATTTTCTCCTCAGAAAAAGGATTCATCCTCAGACAGCTGCTGTACGGCACCACAGAACGAAACAACGGTCGTCCGCTTCAACAGTCAGCCTCAGGCCATCCATGCCGCCCCTTCAACAGTCAGACGGTTGTTGAATGAATCGATGTCCCAGTTTCTCAGCTTTCTGCCCCATGTGTTGATCGGAGTGGCGATCGGAGCAGTGGCCCACGGTTTTGTACCAGACCAATGGCTGGTTGAATATGCAGGGGATGACAATATCTGGGCGATTCCCCTGGCGGCAATCATTGGAGTGCCGCTCTATGTGCGTGGCTCTACCATGATCCCGATTGCACTCACCCTAACCACCAAAGGGATGGGAATCGGAGCGGTTATCGCACTGGTGATTGGCGGTGCCGGAGCATCTTTGCCAGAGATGGTGATGCTGAAGCGGATGTTTGACTGGCCCATACTGCTTGCCTTCCTCTTCTCTGTTTTCACGGTTGCGATTACCACCGGATACCTTGCGCAATTTCTCTTCTAACATGACTTTTCACTACACAGTATCGAGACTACTATGACTATTCGACTTTTTATCCTCTTCACCACACTGCTTACTACAGTAGCTGCCAATGCAGGCAGCCCGGTTCTGAAAATTGAACCGCTTGCGGACAATGTTTATGCCCTGATTGGACCGACGACCAATCGTTCTCCGGAGAATTTTGGAAACAATGCCAACTTCGGTGTCATCGTCACAACCGAAGGGGTGGTGCTGGTTGATCCCGGAGGTAGTTACAAAGGGGCAGAGATGATTCATAACACCATCCAGACGCTTACTGATCAACCCGTCAAGGTTGTCATCAATACGGGTGGGCAGGATCATCGCTGGTTGGGTAACCACTACTTCAAGTCTCTGGGGGCCACCATTATTGCCAATGAAAAGGCGGTGGTAGATCAGCAGACACGTCTGCAGGATCAATTGATCCGTCTGGATCAGCTGGTTGGAGCAGAGGGGCTGAAGGGAACCGAGGCCCTCTATGCGGATGAACGATTCAGCACTGAAAAAGTGATCACCCTCGGTGATACCCGTATTGAGCTGCACCATGCCGGACATGCTCATACCCCCGGAGACAGTTTTGTCTGGTTGCCACAGCAGCAGATCCTCTTCAGTGGTGACATTGTCTATATGGATCGGATGCTCGGGATCGGTTCACAGTCGGCGCACCGCAGTTGGATTGCTGCGTTTGAGGCAATCGCAACACTGAAGCCGAAGGTAGTTGTCGGTGGGCACGGTGATGTGGGTGATCTTGCCAAAGCAACTGCTGACAGCTATGACTATCTGCTGTTCCTGCGCAAGAGAGTGGAGCAGTTTACTGAAGATGGGCACGGTATTGAGGAGATCGGAAAGATTGATCAGTCACGTTTCAGTTATCTGCAGAACTTCGATTCCCTGAAAGGGCGCAATGCGCAGCGGGTGTATGAGGAGCTGGAATGGGAGTGATGATGGGCATGCTGATCCATCTTTTCCTATTCTTGTTATTGAAATATTGAATGAAAATTGTGCTCCAGATTGTATTTAATTGCCGGCCCTGTGGAGTAGGTAGGGGGTTCCCTGCGCCACTCCATCTGTTTTCACAATGTTGAGGAACACAACTATGGATGATAAGGCTGCCGATTATTGGAGCGAAAATATCCGTCTGGTGACCATTTTGATGGTGATCTGGTTTGCGGTCTCTTACCTGTTTGGCATTCTGCTGGTTGAGCCACTCAATGCGATCCGCATTGGCGGAGTAGGCTTGGGCTTCTGGTTTGCACAGCAGGGCTCGATCTACACCTTCCTGATTCTGATCTTTGTCTATGCAAAGAAGATGGATGCACTGGATCGCAAGTACGACGTACAGGAGGATTGATCGATGACTGATTTGCAACTATTAACCTATCTGGTCGTCGGCTCGACCTTTGCGCTCTATATTGGTATTGCCATCTGGGCGCGTGCCTCCAGTACCAGTGAATTCTATGTTGCCGGCAAGGGCGTACACCCGGTACTGAATGGTATGGCAACCGGTGCAGACTGGATGTCTGCAGCTTCCTTCATCTCCATGGCGGGTCTGATCGCCTTTAACGGCTACGGTGCTTCGGTCTTCCTGATGGGATGGACCGGTGGTTACGTGCTGCTGGCGCTGCTGTTGGCTCCCTACCTGCGCAAGTTTGGCAAGTTCACGGTGCCTGAGTTTATCGGTGAGCGTTTCTACTCCGACACCGCACGTATCGTTGCAGTGATCTGCCTGATTGTTGCCTCCATCACCTACGTGATCGGGCAGATGAAGGGTGTCGGTGTTGCCTTCTCCCGCTTCCTGGAGGTGGAGTATGACACGGGCCTCTACATCGGTATGGCGATCGTATTCTTCTACGCCGTACTCGGTGGTATGAAGGGTGTGACCTACACCCAGATTGCACAGTACTGTGTGCTGATCTTTGCCTACACGGTACCTGCGGTCTTCATCTCCATGAACCTGACCGGTAACCCACTGCCACAGCTGGGTCTGATCGGTACCATGGAGGATGGCACCACACTGATGGACAAGCTGGATATGGTGGTGACCGATCTCGGCTTCAAGGAGTACACGACGGCGAAGATGGGCAGCACCCTCAATATGTTTGTCTATACCCTGACATTGATGATCGGTACTGCGGGTCTGCCACACGTGATCATCCGCTTCTTTACGGTAGCCAAGGTGAAAGATGCGCGCTCCTCTGCGGGCTGGGCACTGGTCTTCATTGCGCTGCTCTACACTGTAGCACCTGCTGTAGGCTCTATGGCTCGTCTGAACCTGATGACTACCATTCAGACGGGTCCAGTGGGTGAGCCAACGGCGAACCTGGTCTACGCAGAACGTCCACAGTGGTTCAAGAACTGGGAGAACACCGGTCTGTTGGCATTTGAGGACAAGAATGGCGATGGCCGTATTCAGTACTACAACGACAAGAACGAAGCGTTCGTGAAGAGCGTTGCAGAACCTGCAGGCTGGAAGGGCAATGAGATGGTGAAGGTCGACCGTGATATCATGGTACTGGCCAACCCTGAAATTGCGCAGCTTCCAAACTGGGTGATCGCACTGGTGGCTGCCGGTGGACTTGCCGCAGCACTCTCGACCGCAGCAGGTCTGTTGCTGGCGATCTCATCGTCGATCTCGCATGATCTGTTGAAGAGTACCTTTACCCCCAACATCTCCGAGAAGACCGAGTTGATGGCATCGCGTGTGGCGATGGCGGGTGCGATTGCGGCAGCCGGTTATCTCGGCTTGCATCCCCCCGGATTTGCTGCAGGTACGGTGGCGATCGCATTTGGTCTGGCGGCCAGCTCGATCTTCCCTGCACTGATGATGGGTATCTTCTCCAAGCGCGTCAATAACACTGCGGCAGTTGCCGGTATGCTCTCTGGTCTGGGCATCACACTGCTCTATGTGTTCCAGCACAAGGGGATCTTCTTTATCCCGGGCACGGCGTTCCTTGGTGACATGCCGGCCAACTGGTTCTTTGGTATCTCGCCAAATGCCTTTGGTTCGATCGGTGCGCTGGTCAACTTCGGTGTGGCCTTTATGGTGACCCGTATGGGTGAAGAACCGCCTGCCGAGATTCAGGAGCTGGTTGAGCATATCCGTGTACCGCAGGGTGCTGGTGCTGCTACAGGGCACTAAGCCTTAACCGTTGAGTCAAAGCCCCGCCTGTAGATAGAACGCAGGTGGGGCTTTTTTACGTCTACAAGTTGTACAATGAGTGAACCGGAACGCGGGTTACCGTAATGGAAATTGAACTACAAGAGATCAGAAACTATATTGCAGAGAGTCTGCCATTCAGCCTGTTGAATGGTCAGGAGCTGGATCAGTTGGTGGAGCAGTTTCAGATCCGTTATCTGCGCCGTGGTAGCCCCTTTCCGCCAGAGGATCGCGAGGGACGCTTCCTCTATCTGGTACGTAGTGGAGCAATTGAGATCCGTGACCGAGAGCAGGTGCTGCTCAACAAGTTGGCGGAACAGGACTATTACAGTAACTGCCTCACCATCGAGCAGGATGAGCAGCAGGGCAGGGCGATCGAAGACACCCTGCTCTATCAACTCCCCTGCAGAGAGGTGCGCGCGCTGTGTGACAGTAGCATCCCCTTTGATGAGCACTTCAGTGCCTCATTGAGCAAGCGCATCAAACAGGCGGTCAGTCGGGTACAGCAGTCGGTCGATAGTGGCATGGCCCATATGACTGTAGAGGTGGAGCAGCTGTTGAAGCGGCCCCCCGTCTGTATGCCGGACAGCAGCACCATCCAGCAGGTGGCGGAGCAGATGGCGAAGCAGAAGATGTCATCGATGATTCTCACCAGTGACCAACAGCTTAGCGGTATTGTCACCGACCGTGATCTGCGCAGTCGATGTGTGGCGATCGGAAGAGATGTGAGTGAGCCGGTTCGTACCATCATGACAAACCGGATTGAGGCCATTGAACATAACGATCTGGCGTTGAATGCATTGATGACGATGACGCGGATGAATGTCCACCATCTGCCGGTGATGCGTGAGGGGGAGATTGCGGGGATGATCACCGCGACCGATCTGGCTCACCACAACAGCAGTAATCCCGCCTTTATCATGAGTGATATCCGCAAGGCGCAGACACTGGATGAGCTGGTGATGGCGAGCAAACGGCTGCCTGAGCTTCAGGTACAGCTCAATAATGCACATGTCACCGCACTGCATATGGGGGACATGATCTCGCGGATTGTCGATGCAATCACGGTGCGCCTGATTGAAATGCGGATCAAACAGCACGGCGAAGCGCCGGTGGAGTTTGTCTGGGTGGTTGGGGGGTCGCAGGCGCGACGTGAGCAGACCTCCCACTCCGATCAGGACAATGCCCTGATCCTCTCGGATGAGTACAACGATGCGGAGCACGGCGGCTGGTTTGAACAGTTGGCCACCTGGGTGACCGATGGCCTTAATGCCTGTGGTTTTGTCTACTGTCCCGGTGAGGCGATGGCGAGCAACCCCAAATGGCGCCAGCCGCTGGCGACCTGGCGGCGCTACTTTGATGAGTGGATCAATCGCCCGGAGCCGATGGCGTTGATGCTCTCCAGTATCTTTTTTGATCTGCGCCCGGTCTACGGCGAACACACTCTGTTTGAGTCACTGCAGCGGGAGACGTTGCAGCACAGCCAGGGGGCCACCATCTTCACCGCCCATATGGCCTCCAATGCACTCAAGCACCGGCCGCCGCTCGGCTTCTTTCGCCGTTTCGTGTTGATCCATGATGGTGAGCATAATGACACCTTTGATATCAAGCATCGGGGCATTGTCCCGATTACTGATATTGCCCGTTTGCTCAGCCTGAGTGAGGGGCTCACCGCCACCAATACCATGCGCAGACTGGAGCAGGCGGCAGAGCGTAATGCGCTTAGTGAGGAGATGTGCGAGAACCTGCAGGATGCCCTCTCCTTCATTGCAGAGTTGCGTATTCAGCATCAGGCGGAGCAGATCCGCAAGGGGGTGTCCCCGGACAACTATCTCCCACCGCATCGATTGTCTGAGCTGGATCGCAAACATCTCAAGGATGCCTTCAATGTGATTCAGGAGATGCAGGAGAGTATTGAGTTGCGTTACCAGACGGGCCGATTGGGGTGAGCTGGACCGGTCTCCGCTCCCTGCTGTTCTCTTCAAGGCTGGAGCGACAACGAAGACGAGCCTGTGCCGTTGCAGAACAGCCGCAGATGCGGGCGCTGCACTGCGCATCGTTACTATCAAAAAAAGAGGATTGGCGTGAGATGACGCTGGTCGCACTGGATCTGGAGACCACCGGATTGAATCCTCACAAAGATAAAATTCTCAGCATCGGTCTGGTGGAGCTGCGTCGTGGATCGATCCATCTCGACAGTGCCTGGCACCGTATCATCAATGTGGGAACCGCAGTGCCTGAAGAGACGGCAGTGATTCATCATATAACCGACGATATTGTGGCCGAGGGACACTCACTGGAGACGGTGTTGCCGGAGTTGATGCAGAAGCTGCAGGGCAAGGTGATGCTGGTTCACTATGCAAACATCGAGCAGGAGTTTCTCAACGCAGCCTGTCAGCGCCTCTATGGCAGCCCCTTCCTGATTCAGGCCATCGATACCCTGAAACTGGCCTATCGGCAGCTGGAACGGCGCAACTACACGGTGCAGTCAGGTGATCTGCGACTCTTTAATCTGAGAAAACTCTATGGATTACCGGAGTACAAGGCGCATAATGCCCTTTATGATGCGGTGGCAACGGCTGAGCTGTTTCTGGCAATGGCATCGGAGAGCGCACCAAATGGCAAACAACCGCTGGGAGATTTTCTGACATGAGAAACTGGGGTTTTCATAAACGACTGTTTCTGGTCTTTATTGTTGTGATGCCGATGTTCTGGCTGCTCTTCACTGAAGACGGCAAGCGTCGCAGCGATAGTCTGATCCTGTGGATGACGGGAGGTGACCCGATTGACCTCAACTTCAAGGTACTGGATCGAAACTATACAATGGTAGAGTGGAAACGGGTCTTCAGTGATATCGACTGGAGCTGTCAGGATCAGCAGAATGATTTTGGTGACCGGTTCTGCTTCAGTGAGATCTCCAGCTACAACGGTATCCCGGCCCGTTATCTCACGGCCTTCTTCAATGAAGGGCATATCAGTGCGCTGAAACTGGTCTATCGAAATCAGTATCACCGCAATATAGGAGAGGACCTGCAACAGCAGCTTGGGAGGCCGGAGCAACAGCTGCCTGTAGTGGCCGGTGAGGAGGTACTGCAGTGGAAGACGGCGCATGGCTTGGTGGTGATGAAGTCGGAGATTGCTTCCGAAGAGGAGGCGAGCCTGATGTGGCTGGGACATTGAAATTTCAACCGGAGCATGTCTCTTTCGAACTGCCTGCATGGGTGGCGGATTACTGTGCACACTACCAGCCCACTACGGATACTGATCTGCAGATGCGTTTTGTCATTGCCGCATCTGACAGAAATGTAGAGCAGGGGAGTGGGGGCCCGTTTTCTGCAGCGATCTTTCAACAGCAGAGCGGTGAACTGGTCTCTCTTGGTGTGAATCTGGTGACAACCGGGGGGATGTCGATGCTGCATGCCGAGATGGTTGCGATTGCGCTGGCCCAGCGCAAGTTGGGGGTCTATGATCTGGGTGGCAAAGGGATGCCTCGACATGTGCTGGTAACCAGCACCGAGCCCTGTGCGATGTGCTATGGGGCGATCCCCTGGTCTGGAGTAGTGCAGGTGGTGACCGCTGCACACGGCGAAGATGCACAGCAGATCGGTTTTGATGAGGGGCCGAAACCGGAGGATTGGGTGGCCGGATTGAGCTCAAGAGGCATTGAGGTGGTTACCGGGGTGGAGCGTAATGCAGCCACTGCAGTGCTGCAGCGCTATCAGCGGCAGGGTGGCCTCATCTACAACTCGCGTGAACAGTAAGCCCATTGGACCGTGCTGTTGTGTGGGACGGACTCTGCTACCATCCGTCAGTAATACTTTTCTCTTCTGATAAATCCGGAGCCAGTAATGATTGAGCGTCTGATCAAAAAATACCCCAACCGCAGGCTCTACGATACAGAGGCCAGTAAGTACATCACACTGGCAAACCTAAAGGAGCTGATTGTCTCCGGGGTAGTGGTCAAGGTGGTTGATACCAATAGTGATGAGGATCTGACCCAATCCATTCTGATGCAGATCATCATGGAGTCCGAGGCGGCAGGTGAACCGATCTTCAGCACCACGATGCTGCAGCAGTTGATCCGCTTCTACGGTAGTCCGGTGCAGAGCATGCTTACCCGCTACATGGAAGAGAGTATGGCACTTTTCAGCCGTCAGCAGAAGGAGGTGGGGGATGCGCTGGGCAGTGATCCAATTGCCACAATGACCCGATTGACAGAGCAGAACATGAAGGCATGGGGTGATATGCAGAAGAGTCTGTTTGGGCAGTTTGGGAAAGGGTCTGCGGAGGAGAAATAGCCGAAAGACCGGACAGGAAATCATCAATGTAATCAGTTATATGCTGTTACCGACCAAGTGTTCCAGTGCATAGGCATCCTGCTACTTGAGGTAAGGTGTATAGGCGACGATCATTATATCCCTATGGGGGGCTATAATAATTATTATAACATCCTGTTTTCGTTGAAAAAATATTGCATTTTCTGTTTTCACAATTAGAATGGTTTTCGTTACTGTTTTGGCAAGCTCTATCGAAAGAGGAGCACGCAAAGCCACCGGCCTGAAGGATCAAGTATCTATGGTAGCGGGGTTGCAGGGTTGTCAAGACTTTCTGGTTCTCTATAGCCTGGCGATAGATTTTCCATCTGAATGAGTCTGACAAGACGTGTCAACCACAGGAGTGTTCTTGCTGGAGCTGATGATGACTCAGGAAGAGTTTCTGGAAACGGTTTCCAGGCTAAAAGAGCAAGATCATATTGGTCGAATGTGTGACTTTGCTCTCAAGCAACTGAACTCCAGCCATCGACGCTGGTGTAGTACAGCAGTGGAGATGGATGATGCAGCACGGTTCACATTAATCGCCCTCCATCCGAAAGTGTTGGTGCCTCTACATGACCATCCCGGCGTCATGGGATTTCATCAGTTGCTGCAAGGTGAAGTCTCCCAGCAATCATTTACTCTGGTCGGAACCGTTCAAAATGAGTGGCTTTTGGAGCTTGAACAAGAGCATAGTCGGCTCAAGCCTGACACAGCAATTCAGTTTGGAGAACAGCGTGGAAATATTCACTCATTTCAGTCTGGAAGCGGTCCAGTTGTATTGATCTCGCAATCATGTGGTGAGCCCAAAGAGAAAAACTGGTATCTGCCACTTGATGATCTGCAAGACGGGATGTTGGTTACCCACAGAATCAGAAGAAACCAGTCAGCAAAACGCTCTCACCTTTGGCAGGCGGCGGCATAATCAAATCAACCTCACTCCAGATACTCACCACTGATTGAAAAAACGGTGACTACAGAGGCGCCTCTGGAGCACTTGTTTTGAAGAGGTTTATTGAACCTAGAATCCTCAGTTGACCACGTGAAATAGATCCAACGTATTCTTATACAAGTAATTTTTCAATAAACTGAGGAATCTAGGTTGAACGTGGAGCAAAAAATTGTGCGGTGCACAAAAAAGTTCTTGACGCAGTGCAGCATAAACAGTTATGCTGCACTGCAACAAAGATGGTAATGCACCATTTTTATCCAATTTTTTACTTTATCTGGAGATAGCAAAATGAACAACCCACAAGAGATTTTCGAAATGTTTGAGAAGGCCGGTACTGACAGCGTTGCAACCATGCGTGAGTTTGGTGAGCTGCAGATGAACACCTGGAACGAGATGATGAATAAGCAGTTGGAGGTTTTCAACACCATGGTGACCTCAGCAGGTGCACAGTTCAAGGCGATGAGCGAAGCCAAGGATGTTGAAGAGGCAGTGCGCACTCAGGTAGAGCTGAGCCGTCAGCTGGGCGAAGAGATGGTAGAGAAGAGCCGTGAGTCTCTGGAGATGACTCAGAAGGCGGGTGAAGAGTACCGAGCATTCGCTGAGAACATTGTAAAGCAGACTGCCGAGCAGTTTGAGGCAGTGAAGCAGGCTGCATAAAAACCGATGCGATGACAGAAGCTGGCTGTATACTTGCAGCCAGCTTTTTATTTTTTGACTAAAACCAATTTGAAACTATTTGGAAATGAGTTGAATAGTTTCAGCCAATTTACAGGAGGATTCAGATGAGTTCAGAGGGAAAAATCGCAGTAGTAACCGGTGGTACCGGCGGTATCGGTAGTGCAATTTGCAAGCGCCTTGCGGATGAGGGTGCGACTGTAGTGGCAATCAGCTATGGCATGTCCGATGAGGATATCGCTGCATGGCAGGGTGAGCATGGTGACTTTGAAGTGATCAATGCCGATGTCTCCAATGCGGAAGAGACTGCAGGGGTGATGGCTGGCATCATCGAGAAGCATGGTTGTGTCGATATCATCGTCAACTGTGCAGGTATCACCCGCGATACCACCTTCAAGAAGATGGGTGCGGATCAGTGGAATGCAGTGATCGATACCAACCTGAACAGTGTCTACAATGCCACTCAGCCAGTCTGGAATAGCATGCTGGAGAACGGTTTTGGACGTGTGATCAATATCGCTTCGGTCAATGGCCAGCGTGGTCAGTTTGGGCAGGCCAACTACTCCGCAGCCAAGGCGGGCATGCATGGTTTTTCCATGGCATTGGCCTATGAGGGTGCAACCAAGGGTGTAACTGCAAACACAGTTTCCCCTGGCTATATCGAGACTGCCATGACAGCAGCGATGCGTGATGATGTACGTGATGCGATTGTGGGTGGAATTCCGATGCGCCGCATGGGTACACCAGAGGAGATCGCCTCTGCTGTGGCCTATCTTGCCTCCGATGAGGCGACCTATATCACTGGCGCCAATATCCCAGTGAATGGTGGACTTTTTATCCACTAAACAGCATTGTTGGATTCATAAATAAAAAGGCCCTCATTCGAGGGCCTTTTTTGTGGCTGATTGCTGATGGTAATTACAGCTTCTCAACGGCCATTGCGACACCCTGACCGCCACCAATACAGAGCGTAGCCAGTCCGCGCTGTGCATCACTACGCTTCATCTCATGCAGCAGGGTAACCAGTACACGGCAACCAGAGGCGCCGATTGGGTGCCCCAGTGCAATGGCGCCACCATTGACGTTGACGTTGTCAGTATCCCAGCCCATCTCCTGGTTGACACAGATCGCCTGTGCTGCAAAGGCCTCGTTGGCCTCTACGCGATTGAGTTCATCGACAGACCAGCCCGCCTTCTCCAGACATTTGGTAGAGGCTGGAATGGGGCCAGTGCCCATGATAGAAGGGTCTACACCGGCAGAGGCGAAAGCGGCGATACGGGCCAGTGGAGTCAAACCCAGCTCCTTTGCTTTCTCTTCGGTCATTACCATCACAGCAGCAGCACCATCATTGATACCGGAGGCGTTACCTGCGGTGACGCTACCATCCTTGGAGAAGGCAGGACGCAAGCCGCCCAGCTTCTCGGCAGTGGTGCCGGCACGTGGATATTCGTCACGATCAAACACAACGGGGTCGCCACGGCGTTGTGGGATCTCCACAGAGACAATCTCATCCCCAAAGCGGTTGTCATTGAGTGCCGCTTCGGCCAGCTGTTGTGAACGCGCTGCAAACTGATCCTGTGTATCGCGATCAATATTGAATTGATCAGCAATATTCTGTGCGGTGGTACCCATGTGGTAGTCGTTGAAGGCATCCCACAGCCCATCGGTGATCATGGTGTCCTTCATCTTCCAGTCGCCCATCTTCTGGCCGTCACGGGAGCGAGGCAGCACATGAGCAGAGAGGCTCATGTTCTCCTGGCCGCCGGCAATGATGATCTCGGCATCACCACAGGCGATTGATTGCATCGCCAGATGAACCGCCTTGAGGCCGCTGCCACACACCTTGTTGATGGTCATGGCGGGTGTCTCGACCGGCAGGCCAGCAGCCAGAGAGGCTTGCCGTGCAGGGTTCTGTCCAACACCTGCCGTGAGTACCTGGCCGAGGATTACCTCATCAATCTGATCCGGTGCAACACCGGTTCGCTCCAGCAGGCCCTGGATTACGTTTGCACCCAGCTGGTGAGCAGGGATGCCGGATAGGGTACCCCCAAAACTACCGATCGCTGTACGTGCAGCGTCGACGATCACAATATTTTGTTGCATTAGTCTGAATCTCCTCGATTGTAATGCTGTAAAAAATGGTGAGTTAACAGAGGATAGTTATTGTCTCACCGGTTAGTCTGGGCGCTGAGTAGTAGAACGTGACAGGTGTGGTTGAGTCAAGCAGTGATAACTGTCAGACAATGATATTTATCAATATCCCCCATTATTTTAATAGGGGCTATTAGTGGCTGTGAGACGCAAAATGTTGCACTGCACAAAATATCCTGATAAATTGATCTGCAACAAACCAACAACGGGGATCACACAATGAGTAAATCACCTTTCTGGAACGAAGACTGGATGCAGGTTCAGCAAAACTACTGGCAACAGTGGAACGAAATGAGCAAACGTGCCGCTGGTATGGCACAGCCGCCAAAAGCACCCTGGGAGCAGGCGATGGACCACTGGTGGGAGGCGATTGCACCCCAGAGCCAGAATTCCGCATCTTCATTGATGGAGAAGATGATGACTCAGGGCAAACAGTTCTTCCGTATGATCGAAGGGATGCAGCAGGGTGTGGCACAGCAGAAGGGGCTAAATGAGTCGCTGGATGATATTTTTGAACAGTTCCGTGGCAAGATGAAAGACTTCAGCCACAGCTCAATGGAGAAACTTGCGGAGGCTGAAGCGATGTGGATGTCACCAATGCAGAACTGGCAGAAATTTGCTGCCAAATCACTGCCCATGGGTTCCGATATGGCGCTGAAGATGGATGCCAGCCAATTTCTGGGTGCCCCCGGCCTGGGATACAGCCGTGAAACTGAAGATCAGCACAAGCAACTGATGCTGTCAGTTGTGGAGTATCAGGAGGCGATGCAGCTCTATTTTGAGACCTTGGCTGATCTGGGGCCACTGTCGGTAGATCGCCTGAAGAAGAAGGTGATGACACTGAATGAGGCCGGGAAGAGTATCGATAGCGCGCGTCAGCTGTTTGACCTCTGGGTTGCAGCCAGCGAAGAGGTCTACGGTGAACGCACGATTACAGCAGAGTATGCTGAAGTACACGGTAATCTGGTCAATGCGTTGATGAAGGTAAAGCGTGAGTGGCAGACCATTCTGGATGACCGTCTGGCTGCAATGGGTATGCCGACACAGCGTGAGATGCGCACCATGCAGGATCGTATGCAGGAGACTCGCCGTGAGCTGCGTGGAATGCGCAGTGAGATGGCAGCACTGAGACGTGAGTTGGCTGCAGCGAAAAAGTCGGCCTCTGTTCCGGCAGTTGCAGCAACAAAGAAGGCAGCTCCGAAACGTACAGCAACCAAGAAAAATGCGGCCAAGAAGAAGGCCACACGCAAAACCGCGGCCAAGTAAGCCGGGCAAACGTCAGATACGAGGATAAGAAGTTATGCAACCATTCAATATTCGTCCAGATCAGCTCGGTAAAGAGATGAGTGACTACGGTCGCAAGCTGGGAAAAGGGGTCGAGAATCTGCTCAAGGCGGGAGAGATCGATGAGGGGGTCACACCACGTACCGAGGTCTATCGCGAAGACAAGATGCGCCTCTACCGTTATCAGGCACCTGCCGATGTAGTTCAGAAGGGGGCACCGTTACTGGTGATCTATGCGCTGGTCAACCGCCCCTATATGGCCGACATCCAGGAGGACCGCTCCACCATCAAGAACCTGCTGCAGCAGGGGCAGGATGTCTATCTGATTGACTGGGGATATCCTGACAATGCCGATCGCAGCCTCACCATGGATGACTACATCAACGGTTATATTGACCGCTGTGTGGATGTGATCCGTGAGCGCCACGATTTGGATCAGATCAATATTCTGGGGATCTGTCAGGGTGGTAGCTTCAGCCTCTGCTACACCTCGTTGCATCAGGAGAAGGTGAAGAATCTGGTGACCATGGTGACCCCGGTTGACTTCAAGACACCGGACAACATGCTCTCAGCCTGGGTGCAGAATATGGATGTTGATCTGCTGGTGGATACTGTCGGTAATATCCCCGGTGACATGCTCAATTGGAGTTTCCTCTCGCTCAAGCCGTTCAGCCTGACCGGGCAGAAGTATCTCGGTATGGTTGATTTGCTGGATGACGAGGCCAAGCTGAAAAATTTCCTGCGTATGGAGAAGTGGATTTTCGATAGTCCCGATCAGGCAGGAGAGACTTTCCGTCAGTTCCTCAAGGAGTTCTATCAGGGCAACGCCTTCCTCAACGGGGGGTGTTCGCTGGGTGGTGAAGAGGTGGCGCTGCAAAACATCAGCTGTCCGATTCTCAATGTCTTTGCTGAGCAGGATCATCTGGTTCCGCCTGATGCCTCAAAGGCGCTGAAGGGGCGTACTGCCAGCAAGGACTACACTGAGCTGAGCTTTTCTGGAGGTCATATCGGAATCTACGTCAGTGGCAAGGCACAGGCACAGGTAACCCCGGCAATCAGTGACTGGCTTGATCAACACAAATAGGTTTTACAGCCTCTAAAACAAAAAGCCCCAAAATGGTGCAGTCGGATTGAGTGCTGCACCATTTTGGGGTTTTTATATTTGAGCTTCTGCAAAAAATGTTCTAAAATCATATAAAATCAATTAGTTAGTGTTTCGGCACGCTTTATGCTATATAATCACGCACACTTTTTTAGAGGGTCTTTCTAGCAGGTAGAGAAACCCGTTTTTATTTTTCAAATGTAGGAGTCGTTCATGTCTCAGAAAGTAACCAAGCTCATCAAGGAGAGTAATGCCAAGTTTGTTGATCTCCGTTTTACAGACACCAAGGGTAAGGAGCAGCACGTCACGATCCCGGCTGCAGAGGTCAATGCCGGCTTCTTCAAGGCGGGCAAGATGTTTGATGGCTCTTCCATCGAGGGCTGGAAAGGGATCAACGAGTCAGACATGATCCTGATGCCGGATGCAACCACTGCACAACTGGACCCCTTCTATGAGGAGCCTACCGTTATCCTTCGCTGTAATATTGTTGAACCATCCACCATGGAAGGCTACGAGCGTGACCCTCGTTCTGTTGCATCGCGTGCCGAGGCCTACCTGAAGTCTACCGGTATCGGTGACACCGCCTACTTCGGTCCAGAGCCTGAGTTCTTCATGTTTGACGATGTACGCTGGGGCTCCGACATGAGTGGCTCCTTCGTCAAGGTCGATTCGGAAGAGGCGGACTGGAATACCGAGAAGGTCTATGAGGGGGGCAACATGGGGCACCGTCCAAGCGTCAAGGGGGGTTACTTCCCGGTGCCTCCAGTGGACTCCTCGCAGGACATCCGTACTGCGATGTCTCTGGTGATGGAGGATATGGGTCTGACGGTTGAGGCGCACCACCATGAGGTGGCAACTGCCAACCAGAACGAGATCGCAACCGCATTCAACACACTGGTGAAGAAGGGGGATGAGGTACAGATCCTCAAGTATGTGACGCACAATGTGGCGCACGCTTATGGCAAGACCGCCACCTTCATGCCCAAGCCAATTGTTGGTGATAACGGTACCGGTATGCACGTACACCAGTCCATCGCCAAGAAGGGCAAGAATGTATTCTCTGGTAACAAGTATGGCGGCCTCTCTCAGGAGGCACTCTACTACATCGGTGGCATCATCAAGCACGCGCGTGCACTGAATGCCTTCACCAACGCCTCGACCAACTCTTACAAGCGTCTGGTTCCAGGCTTTGAGGCCCCGGTAATGTTGGCCTACTCTGCCCGCAACCGCTCTGCTTCGATCCGTATTCCGTTCGTACCTTCTCCAAAGGCGACCCGTATCGAGGTACGCTTCCCTGATCCAACCGCCAACCCATACCTCGCCTTCTCCGCGATGTTGATGGCCGGTATTGACGGTATCAAGAACAAGATCGATCCTGGTGAGGCAATGGATAAGGATCTCTACGATCTGCCAGCGGAAGAGGCGGCGGAGATCCCAACTGTATGCCACTCACTGGATCAGGCACTGGAGGCGCTGGATGCCGATCGTGATTTCCTCAAGCAGGGTGATGTATTCACTGATGACTTTATCGATAGCTACATCGACCTGAAGATGGAAGACGTAACCCGTATGCGTATGACCACGCACCCAATCGAGTTCGACATGTACTACAGCGTTTAATCTGTAACCATTTCAATTAAAAGGCCCTCCCTGTTTTCAGGGGGGGCTTTTTTGTGTGCACCAAAATAGTGCAACAATCGGTTACACTCCCCTGATTGGCGCAGCGTGTATTGATGAGAATTTTTATTAACCTATTGATAATAAATAGATATATATTTTGTTGGAAGCCACTTTTTTACTGGTACAGCGATTGCAGAGAGGAGAAGCATGTCCGAGCAGAGTGAGATGATAGATCAGAGTGCACTGCGTGATCTGGTGTTGGAACACACCACGATGGCGCAGTTGGTGATCGATCGCGCCCAGCGACTGCTCTATCTCAATCCGGCTGCAGAAATTCTGTTCGGGATCAGTACCAACAAGGCGTGCGGACATAAGCTGGTCGCAGTGGTAGATATCCAGTGTGATATCGATCAGGGCATTGAGCGGGTGCAAGAGAGTAATTTTCCCTATACCGAGCGTGAGGTGGGGTTGCGCTTTATTAATGGGGCGCAGGCAATTGTCAACTGTTCACTGATTCCATTGCAGGGGGGTGAGAAGGTGCTGGTGGAACTGCAGCAGATGGGTCAACAGTTGCGCATCCAGAATGAGGAGCGGTTGCTGATTCAGAACCGTGCATCGGCGGATCTGCTGCGAGGATTGGCACATGAGATCAAGAATCCACTCGGTGGTCTGCGCGGTGCTGCACAGCTACTGGAGAGTGAGTTGGAGCAACCGGAGCTGAAAGAGTATACCGAGGTGATCATTGGTGAGGCGGATCGGCTGCAGTCCCTGCTGGATCAGATGTTGGGACCGAACCGTCCGCCGCAGATGGCGGAGACCAATATCCATGAGGTGCTGGAGCGGGTGCGAACGCTGGTACTGGCCGAGGCGAGTGAGGGTGAGCTATCCATAGAGCGTGACTATGATCCCAGTATCCCCTCCTTCCCTGCGGATCGGGATCTGATGATCCAGGCGCTGCTGAATATTGTGAAAAATGCGGCGCAGAGTCTGAACAATTGTGGTGAGATCAAACTGCGTACACGGGTACGCCGACAAGTGACGATAGGTAATCGGCGGCATCGACTGGTCTGCAGTCTGGAGATTGAGGATAACGGTCCTGGTATCTCCGAAGAGTTGCGCAGCACCATCTTTCTGCCGATGGTGACTGGGCGGGCAGAAGGTACCGGATTGGGGCTCTCCATTGCACAGTCGATTGTACAGCGACAGGGTGGAGTGATTGAGTGCGCATCAAGGCCAGGTGAGACGATCTTTACTTTATTGATCCCGCTGGAGGGAGAACATTAATGGAGCAGAGTATGAATGGTACTGTATGGGTCATCGATGATGACCGGTCGATCCGTTGGGTTCTGGAGAAGGCACTGCAAAAGGCGGGATTGGAAGTGACCAGCTTCAGCGATGGACAGAGCATCCTTGATCGGTTGGAGCGTGAGCAACCAGAGGTGGTTATCAGTGATGTCCGTATGCCGGGGATGGATGGTCTGGCTCTGTTGAAGGAGATCGGTGCACGCAGACCGGAGTTGCCGGTCATCATCATGACTGCCCACTCCGATATGGATAGCGCTGTCTCTGCCTATGAGGGGGGGGCCTTCGAGTACCTGCCCAAGCCATTTGATATAGAAGAGGCGACTACTTTGACCCTGCGAGCGATTGAGCAGGTGCGAAGCAAGCAGGGCAATAGAAGCTCATCAGATAATAGTGAAGTGACCGATATCATCGGTGAGTCGCCTGCAATGCAGGAGGTGTTTCGAGCTGTTGGAAGATTGTCGCAATCCAACATGACGGTGTTGATCAATGGCGAATCGGGCACCGGTAAAGAGCGTGTTGCACAGGCATTGCATCGCCACAGCCCGCGAGCAGACAATCCTTTCATCGCACTTAACATGGCAGCGGTACCGCGTGATCTGATGGATTCAGAGTTGTTCGGCCATGAGAAGGGGGCCTTTACCGGTGCGATGAGTTCGCGCCAGGGACGTTTCATGCAGGCCAATGGAGGCACCCTGTTTCTGGATGAGATCGGTGATATGCCACTGGAGACTCAGACGCGCCTGTTGCGTGTGTTGTCGGAAGGAGAGTTCTATCAAGTAGGGGGGCATAATCCGCTCCATGTCGATGTGCGTATTATTGCTGCGACCCACCAAAATCTGGAGGCGGCGGTCGAAGCAGGAGATTTTCGGGAAGATCTCTACCACCGTCTTAATGTAATCCGCATCCATGTTCCCAAACTGGCTGAACGGCGTGAGGATATTCCGCTGCTCGCAAACCACTTTTTGCGACTGGCGGCGAAAGAGCTTGCGGTAGAAGAGAAGGAGTTGAGACCGGAGACCGTGCAGTATCTCAGTGGTCTGGAATGGAAGGGGAATGTGCGCCAGCTGGAGAATACCTGTCGCTGGATCACAGTGATGGCACCGACCCGCAAAGTACGGGTTGAGGACTTGCCGATTGAACTGCGCAGTGAAGAGGAGGCGAGTGGTGCAGATTGGGAGAAGGCACTGCAGCAGTGGATTCGCCAGCATCTAAGCCGTAGCGAGGAGGGGCTGTTGGATCAGGTGGTGCCGACCATGGAGCGTATCCTGATTGATGCTGCACTGGAACATACCGCAGGTAAGCGCCAGGAGGCAGCCCGGTTGCTGGGGTGGGGCCGTAATACGCTGACCCGCAAGCTGAAAGAGCTGGAAGGGTAATCTAAATTTTATAAATCTGTATAGAGAGAGTAGAATAAAGGGCATCGCAACTCCAATAGTTACCAGGATCCGGGACCGCCCTGATGGCAAGAATATTAATTGCTGAGAATGAATCGCTCTTTCAGGATGCTGAACTACTGCTGCTGGATTCGATGGGGCATGAGGTTGTCCACTTTGAGAGTGGCAGAGATGCCTCGCATGCAGTAATCGAAGATGCATTTGATCTGCTGTTGGTCAATCAGACCACTGCAGATATCAATGCTCAGGACATGGTGACACTTTTGCATCAGATCGGCTTTGATGCACCGGTGTTGGTGATTGCTGATGAAGAGCTCTCCGAGTCTGAACGTAGCGCATTGAAGTCGGCAGGATGTCGGGGGTTGATCCATCGGCCGATTGATCTGGAGTCACTACAAGAGCAACTGCAGACTCTGTTTGAAACAGAAGAAGGCGATGATGCTGCGGTCGATACGACGGCAGACAGCTTTCTTGATGATGAGTTGATGCAACTGTTTGTGGATCGAACCCGGATCTTGCGAGCGGAGATGATCGCGGCGCTGGATCAATCAGACTGGGATGGAGTACGCAATACTGCACATACTGTGAAGGGAAGTGGAAGCACCTTCGGGTTTCCGCTACTGACCGCTCTGGGAAAGGAGATTTGTGACTTGATTGACCATGAGCAGATAGATACTGTTCCCGGTTTGACTCGACAGTTGGTAGAAGAGATGCGCAAGGTGTTGCCTGACGATGCGTAGGGTACTGAAAAAAACCAGGATCAATCTGGGCAGGGTTGCGGTGGCAACCTCACTGATTGCCGCTGCTGGTTGTGTGCCGCAGAATCCGATCGTAAAGAGTTTTACTCCCAAAAAGAGTTACGTTACAAAAGTTGCTGTTGAAGAGAAGCCTGTGTTGAAAAAAACACAGATTGTGACCAAGCCGGTTCAGCCCAAGCCTGCGGTTGCTACACAGAAATGGGTGGTCAAGAGTGGAAAGATTCATCGCACCTTTTCTCAGTCTGCTCGCAAGGCGGGAATTCCCGCCAGCCATATTCAGAAGCTGCAGTCACTGTTTGCCGAACAGATCAATTTTCGCCGCGATCTCCATCGTGGGGACCGCTTTATCGTGATTCTGCAACCGGGGCGTGACGGTACACTCAAAAATGGCCAGATCTTGGCTGCCGAGATGAGTAGTCGTGGTAAACCGGTTCGTCTGCTGCGCCATACGGATCGCTATGGGATAACCCGTTACCATGACGGGCGGGGAGAGCCGCTGGGTGCGGATTTCCTGCGTCACCCACTGAAAAGGGCCAAGGTCAGTTCACACTTTACCTTGCGCCGTTTTCATCCGATTCTAAAGGTGTATCGACCTCACCGGGGGACCGATTACAAGGCCAAAAAAGGGACAGCAGTTATCGCCACAGCGGATGGTGTGGTGCAGAAGCGGGAGTTTCAGAGTGGTTATGGCAATGTGGTCTTCCTCGACCACCATGGCGGAAAGTACACTACCGTCTATGCTCATCTTTCCCGTTTTTCCAAGTGGGTCAAGCCGGGACAACGGGTACGTCAAGGCGATGTGATTGGTTATGTTGGTAGCACCGGACTGTCGACCGGACCACACCTCCATTATGAGTTCCGTGAGGGTGAGGAGTATCTTGATGCGATGAAGGTGGCGTTGCCACAGAAGCGCACCATGAGTGCCAGGGAGCGCAGACACTTCTACCAATCGACCATGGCACTGCGCAGAACCTTGCTGAGCCAGAAGAGCAGCAACCAGGTTGCATTGGCACGGTAAGCAGAGGTCATGATGTGATTAGCCGTAGCGAGATCGAACCACTTTTTCGCTTCAGCCCTTTTATCGAGAACAGCTGCCAGCAGGATGAGACACTGCTCGATTGGCTGTTGAAGCAGGGGCGTCTGCAGCAACAAACTGATGAGGCTCAGTATCGAAAACTACTGAGCAAGCGGCTGAAAAAAGTTGATAACGACCAGCAACTCTCTGTACAACTGCGTCAATTCCGTCGTCAGGAGATGGTGCGTATCGCGGCACGAGATCTTGCCGGTTGGGGGGATTACCACTCCACCGCAGCAGAGGTCTCTGCACTGGCAGATGTATGTCTCTCGGAGACACTGGATCTGCTTTACCGATGGCAGTGTGATGAAGAGGGCACACCCAAGGGTGATTTGAGTGGGAAGTCACAGCCGATGATTGTGGTAGCGATGGGCAAACTCGGTGCGCGTGAGCTCAACTTCTCCTCCGATATCGACCTCATCTTTGCCTATCCTGAAGATGGTGAGACTCGTGGACGGCGTCCGTGGATCAGCAATCAGGAGTTCTTCACCAATCTGGGACGGCGCCTGATCAAGGCAATCAACTCCAATACTGCAGAAGGTTTTGTCTTTCGGGTTGATATGCGTCTGCGCCCGTTTGGCGAGGCGGGGGCGTTGGCCTCCTCGTTTGATGCAATGGAGGATTACTATCAGCTCCATGGTCGCAGTTGGGAACGCTACGCCTGGATCAAGGGTCGTGTGGTAGCCGGAGATCAGTCAGCGGGGGATGAGCTGATGGCAATGCTGCGCCCCTTTATCTACCGCCGCTACTTCGATTACAGTGCCTTCGAATCCCTGCGTGAGATGAAGCAGATGATTGCACGTCAGGTGCGCAAGAAAGGGATGTTGGATGATGTCAAGCTGGGGCCCGGAGGCATCCGCGAGATCGAGTTTATCGGTCAGGCCTTCCAGCTGGTGCGTGGTGGTGCGGAGAAGGAGCTGCAGATCCGGCCGATTCTGGAGGTGTTGCCACTGTTGCGGGATCGGGGTGAGATTGGTGAAGAGGATTACCAGATACTGGTGGATGCCTACCTCTTTTTGAGGAACAGTGAACACCGTATTCAGGAGTATGAAGATCGCCAGACTCAACGTTTGCCGCAGAGCGATCAACAGCGACAGTTGCTGGCAGAGTCGATGCAGTTTGAAAACTGGGATGCCTACTACGCTCAACTGACCCAACACCGTGAGGCGGTACAGCTGCAGTTTGAACAGCTCTTCTCGGATGGAGAGTCGGGTGACGATAGTCTGCAGGAGGAAGACCCGTTCCAGCTGATCTGGGAACAGATCAGTGATGGAGACCATGCGGTTGCGCTGGGGCAGTGGTTTGAAGAGGGTGAGTTGGTTGAGCACCGTCTGCAGCAGCTGGCGGAGTCGAGTAGTGTGCAGTCGATGAGCCGAGAGGGACAGGATCGACTCAACCGGCTGATGCCGCTACTGATCGAGACCGCAAGCAGGCAGCCACATGCCGACGAGAGTTTGATGTGGGCGATCCGGCTGGTAGAGGGGATTGGTCGGCGTTCAGTCTACTTCTCCATGCTGGCGGAGAACAGTACCTCACTTGAGCATCTGCTGACCCTGCTGCAGAAGAGCAGCTGGATTGCCGAGCAGTTGGCGCAGCACCCGATGATGCTGGAAGAGCTGATGGATGTACGTAACATCACCATGCCGAGTGGCCCGGAACCGTTGCTGGAAGAGCTACAGCTACTTGCCAGCCGTGTGGATGAGGAGGATCTGGAGCAGCAGATGGAGCTGATGCGCCACTTCCAGCGCCGCAACATTCTCAAGGTGGCTGCGGTGGATGTGATGGACAGACTTCCAGTGATGAAGGTAAGTGATGCCCTTACATGGATTGCTGAATCATTGGTGGCACGCAGTTTCCGTCTCTGCTGGAACGAGATGACACGGCGTATGGGGCAGCCGCGCAAGCGCTCTGAGTCGGTAGAAGATCCCGGTTTTGTCGCCATCGGTTACGGCAAGATGGGGGGGCTGGAGCTGGGCTATGGCTCTGACCTGGATATGGTCTTTCTCCATGATGGAGACCCTGAAGCTCCTTTTAGTCGCAAGCAGTATCCGTCCAGCCGCCGTGAATTCTATGTACGTCTGGGGCAGCGCATGATCCATCTGATGGCTACTCGTACCATGAGTGGTCGCCTCTACGAGATTGATTCCCGCCTGCGTCCCAATGGCAACTCCGGTATTCTGGCCTCCGATTTGACAGGGTTCCGCGACTATCAGTTGAATGAGGCATGGACCTGGGAACACCAGGCACTGATTCGTGCCCGTGTCGTCTTTGGTGGCAAGGCAGCCACCGAGCAATTTGAGGCGATTCGAAATGAGGTGCTGTCACAGCAGCGTGATCCGGAGAAGCTACGGGTTGATGTGGCAGAGATGCGCGAAAAGATGCGGGAGTCGCTGGGACAGTGCAAGGTGGGAGAGATTCATCTCAAGCAGATGGTGGGAGGGATGGTCGATGTGGAGTTTATTGTCCAGTACC
>CAYQFH010000022.1:0-28528 GCA_964416755.1 uncultured Piscirickettsiaceae bacterium
CGGCCAATATCATGCTGATGCTGGATACCAGTGGTAGCATGGGTTGGACCATGGGAGAGACCTTTGAGCGCCCGTATGATATTGCCGTAGACAGCGCTGGAAATACCTACCTTACGGAGCGCTATAACAATCGGATCAGCAAGTTTGACTCAGCCGGTACGCTTTTGTTGTCATGGGGTAGTTATGGGTATAGTGATGGTCAGTTCCGCTATCCAATGGGGGTGACGGTAGACAGTGCTGACAACCTCTATGTGGCTGATCGTAACAACAGCAGAATACAGAAATTTTCTGCTGATGGTACTCATCTGGCAACCATCGGATCGGCAGATCTCTATCGGCCCATGTATGTTGCGGTCGATAGTGATGGCAATATCTATGCGACCGAGTATTACAGCAATCGGGTGAGTAAATTCTCTTCGACCGGTTCACTGCTGACTCGATGGGGAAGTTATGGTTCGGATCCCGGTCAGTTCAGAAGTCCGCGCGGCATCGTAGTAGATCATCACAACCATCTGTTTGTGGCAGATACCGTGAACCATCGAATTCAGAAATTCGATACCTCAGGCAATTACATCAATCAGATTGGGGGTTATGGCACAGCGACCGGGAACATGATCTACCCCTCTGATATTGCCTATGGGCAGAGCAGTGATGTGCTCTATGTGATGGATCGGGCCAATGACCGGATACAGCGTTTCAATCTTTCTGATATTCCGGACGTGATCAATACCGAATTGACTTCTGCAGAGGTGACCACACTCAACAGCAATGCAGTGGTGTGGGGGAGTGCGGGTAGTGGTGATGGTGCGTTCAACGACCCTTATGGTATCGGGGTGATGAACAGCAGTGGATACAGTGACAGCAACGGATTGAGTGATGGGGATCTGTTGGTTGCAGGTTACCGGAACAATCGTTATCAGCGTTTTTCGTTTGCGGGATCACATGAGTTGACGGTAGGTGCAAGTAGCCGTCTGGAGCAGGCAAAAAAGGTGATCAAGGCGATTGTCTCTGATTCTGATTTGACTCAGGGTGCCAACTTTGGATTGATTACCTGGAATAGCAGTGCAACGACGCACACCTGTGTGAGCCGGGATGGTGCTCAACAGATTCGGGATGGAATCGATTCGGTTACAGCAGGTGGCTCTACCTATCTCGACAATGCCATGCAGGAGGCGGAGAGTCGCTTCAATACGGCTTGCTGGCCTTACGATGGGACCCAATGTACAGTTGGTGACCAGAGTGTGGATTTACAGAAAAACTTTGTCATTGTGATTTCTGATGGGGTCTGGGATGGGCATGCCGCTGCAGAGAACATCGTGACTCAGCTCAACAGCAACTATGGTGTCAAAACCTTTGTCATCGGATTCATGTTGGGTGACTATGTGG
This sequence comes from uncultured Piscirickettsiaceae bacterium, assembly GCA_964416755.1. Classification (GTDB taxonomy): domain Bacteria; phylum Pseudomonadota; class Gammaproteobacteria; genus Thiopontia. The sequence goes on from CAYQFH010000022.1 coordinate 1,387, forward strand.
GGGATAGCAATTATGAGGCGCTGGCTGATGCGGGTAACCCCGGGCTGACACCACCGGCCTCCCCCCTCTATGCGGAAAATTGGGAGGAGCTCTACCTGAAATTGGCGCTTGCGATTCGCAAGGCGATTGATGAGCGACTGGAGTTCTCTTTCACCTCTCCGGTGACCATGCCTGCTCTGCGTAAGGGAAACTACCTGTACCGTTCCCACTTCATCTACCACAAAGAGCATCAATGGGAGGGGCATCTGACCAAGTATGCACTCTCGCATGCGGATGGCACCTTGGTTGAGCCACCATTGTGGGATGCAGGGGAGGTGCTGAACCAACGTGATCCATCCACTCGCAAGATATTTACAGTGGATGCAACACTGCCTGCACCCACCTCCTCTCTGAATAATTTCATAGAGGGTAATGTGAATGAACTGGCCCCGATACTCTATCCACCTTCTGCTGTGGGTGGGCAAGATCCAATACCTTTTACGACCAAGCTGATCCGCTTTATCCGTGGTCATGATGCCTTTGATGAGTATGATGAGTTTGGTACTGAGACCAATCCTGCTCCCTCAGCAGCGCTACGCTGGAAACTGGCCGATATCTATAACTCGGAAGTGGCGGTGGTTTCCGCGCCTGTTGCCGGGGTAACAACTGCCAGTGAACAGCCCTGGAGAGAGAGTTATTACCGTTATATCAATGGCTATGAAGCATTCAGGAGTGCCTACATGGATCGTGCCGATATGGTCTATGCCGGTAGTAATGGTGGTCTGTTGCATGCTTTCAAGGCGAGTGATGGATCAGAATCATGGGCGTTCATTCCGCCACCACTGCTCGACAAGTTGCATACGATGGATGTACATCAGGAGTTTCCCAATGGCAGCAACTCGATCTATGGTATCGATGGCTCCATTATCGTCAAAGACATCAAGGTGGGTGCCGTCTGGAAAACGGTTCTGATGGCCGGGTTTGGCGCAGGAGCCAATGGCTATTTTGCTCTTGATGTCACCGATGTCGATTCGCCTCAACACCTTTTCTCGGTTGAGAATCTACCGGAGCAGGATCTGGTCAAGGTATGGGCAGCAGATGGCACTGTAACCGAACACTCCTATGCAACCGGCAACACCATTGATCCAGAGTGGAACTATGCGCTACTGGGTGAGTCATGGTCAACGCCGGTCATCCTCAATCTGAAAACAGATGTTGGGAATCGTTGGGTGGCAGTCTTCGGTAGTGGTTATAACCAGAATGGGGCAGAGATCGACAAGACTGCACTGTTTGTGATGGATCTGGAGAGTGGGGGGAAATTGCTGATGAAGCATGAGATGGATGAGCTTTCCGGTACATTGCTCAATGCACTTCCATCTGCGCCGTTGGCTCTTAATGCAGATGCCATATCGGATATCCGATATTCAGGGGCAATCATCTACATTCCAGATTTTGAGGGGACACTCTGGAAGATTGATCTCACTGACTCGGTAGAGCCACTGCCAACCAGCTCTACGACCATTCCTGCGGAACGGGTGGGCAAGATTTTCCGGGATAGTGCCATGACCAGTGATAATGGAAGGCTGGTGTTCAATGGTGTCGCAGCTGCAAAAGGGTCACTCTGGCTCTACTACTCCACCAGTGATCAGCTGGATCTCTATAGTTTGAGCGATCAAAACCGGATTTACGGTATTCTCGATCCCGACTTTCCTTCGCCACGGGTATCTGCCGCCACAGCATCCACCAATATAGAGCCGGCTCTCTACGATAGTGGATTGATCTCTTCGGTACCAGCTATAGGTGCAGGTTGCCCCCCAATCCCTGAGCGCGGCTGGTATGCGCAACTCAATAGTGGTCAGAAGGTGACCGACCTGCCCAATGTGAAAGCGGGGACAGTCTACTACCCGATATTCACACCGGATGGGACCAGTCGATGTGAGGCGGGAATGGCGAGTGTGCTGGGGGTGAATATGTATTGCGGAAATACAGTGCTGTTACAGGAGATCGGGAAAGGGGTGTTGAAGGGAGGCGTTCACCATCGAGGGCAGACCTACTACTCGCTTGGTGGACAGATCCAGAATACCGTTGCCACGGAATCCAATCCATGGTCGATCCAGAATAATGTCGTGGTCAGCCCGGTGCCGGACAACCGGATTGTTATTGATGGTTGGAGAGAGGATTTCTAGCATGGAGCTGCTGAGAAAAATTGCCAGATCTCAAGAGCAACTGGTGGCTGTCTACATCAGCCCATCGACCATGGGGATCTCGGTAGTGGATGAGGGTAACGGGGTTCCCAAAGTCAGTTGTTATGACTTTGCAACCATTGAACAGGATGAGTTTGGTGGTCGATCCTATATGGCTGAGCCGGAGCATGCTGCAGAGACAATCCGGGTACTGTTGAAGAGGAACGGTGTCCGACGCAGGGATGCCTCAATCTCCATTCCAACTCATGATGTCATCATCCGTACGGTCGAAATGCCGATACTCAGTGATGAGGAGTTTCTTGCAGCGGCAGAGATTGGAGGGCTCTGGGATGCCTTCTCCTGGGTGCCACAAGGTGAGGAGTATTTTATTGACTTTATGGCCTACAACCGGAATGACTCGACTGGAATGATGTCGGCGTGCATGGTCGCTGCTCCGTTGACAGTTGTTGACCAATATCGCTCTATTCTGGAGTTGGCGGGTCTCAATACAGTGATGATCGATACCCATAATTTTGCAGCCTGGAGAGCGCTCAATCGCTGGCTCAATAATGAGAAGGAGCAATATTCCGCCATCTGTGAAATTGTCTCTTCCGGAGATTATGTTACCGTGCTTAGAGAGGGGATTCCCGAGCTGACGGAGCTCTATGGTAATGATCAATTGAGGCAACAGTTTATTGCTGGTGAACCGATGCAGGTTGATGAGCAAGCGCAGCTGTTTGACTCCTATGCAGCTCAGATCGGAGATTCGCTCCAGCTTGAACGGAATGATTTTGTTGCCGGTCAAGAGGAGGAAGCGGCTGATGAAGAGCGTGCAACCGTTGTTGTGTTGACCAATATCCACGCTGTGCAGCAGAGCAAGCAGAAGATGGTGCAGGAGATGGAGAGGCATAGGTTGTCTCTTGGAAGTCTGCACAAGATCTTCAATCGCCCCAAAACTGTTGAGAGAGAATTCAGGGAGCAGGGAGATCAGGCGGCACTCTTGATTACACTCGGTTTGGGATTACGTCGATTGGAGCTGTTTGGTGACTCCAGCGATACCTTGTGGGGGGCAAGGAGTATCAATCTACTGCCCGGATACAGGGTGTTGAAAAAGAACAGGAAGCGTCGATTCCTGTTGAACTTCTGGAGCGCGCTGATAGGTATCCCGTTAATGGCGATGCTGGTGTTTGTCTACATGATGTTGAGTCAAAACCACCACAACCTGAGCGTTGAAGTGGTTGAGTATGACCGCCTGACCCGTTCAATTACCCATCTCACCACTGAACTGGAGGAGAAGGGAGTTAAGCTCAAAAATATTAAAGAGTTTATTGAAGTCAGTGAACATGCCGGAAACAACTACAGACAGACCTACACCCTGTTGCAGGACCTGGTAAACAAGATTCCTCTTGCTGTTCGCCTTGATGCGATTGAGTGGCGAGAAGAGGGGATACTTCTGGTTAGAGGGGTGGCAGAGAGTGACAGTGAGATACTCTCGTTGATTGAGTCCTTGAGACAGAGTGGGCTTTACCAGCGTGTTTCGTTGACGATGATTGCTCAGGAGTCGAAGGGCGCTAAAGTAGTTCCGGATAGAGCAAAAGGTGAGCGTGGCTTTGTGATCGAATGTGCAGTCAGGCCTACAAACAGTAATGGAGGGGATAATGGCAATTGACTGGAATGCCGATGTCGGGGATCTGCTGAAACAGCTCTTCTCATCAGAACCCTCTACGACTGTGTCGAAGCCAGAAGGGGTGGGTATGGCAATGGTAATCCCGGCTCTGTTGGTTATGAGTGTTGCCATGTTCTTCTTTCTCGTATACCGGCCTCTGGAGGGTGAAATCGGGCAGATGCAGGTCAAGGTGGACAAGATTCCGGAACTTGGATTGAAGCAGATCGAATTGAAGGTGTTGCACAAGAAGAGTGACAAGGAGATGGAAGAGGCAACGGCACGACGCCTCCAGATTCATCAGATGATGTTTGCCCACAAAGAGATTGATCAGCTCTATCGTAAGGTGCAGGAGTGGGCCAAATTGAATCAGCTGAAGGTTGTAACACTGCGCAAGATAGGTGTTACGCCGGTTACCGCAATGATGGACAAGGAGGCCACGAAAAGGAGAAAAGGAAAAAGGCAGAATGAGCCAGCCCCCCTTTTTTATCGAATTGAGTTGATGTTGAAGATTCGTGGAGAGTTTCTCAACTATTTGAAGTTGAGAGATGCACTGAACAGCTATGAAAAGATGTTGCAGGTCAATAGTGAGCAGATCCGTGCAGTACGGATATTGAACCGTTCCCTGGATGGAGATGCATTGCTGCAACAACGTGGACAGGTTGAGGTGGAGATGGTGCTGTCGACCTATCAGAGTGATGAAAAGCGTTTTGAGGAGAACAGGAGTGAACAATAAACTGATTATCGGGATGAGTTTGGCTGTTGTAATGGGAACTGCTGTTGCAGAGGAGTTGCGTAACCCGTTTGTATCTCAAGGGACTGCAGTGGTAAAGACAGTAACCGCTGTCTCAGAACCGGAGAAACAACAGGTCTATCTGCCCCCACTGCAGCGTGAGCCATTGCAAAGTTATCGGCTGCTTGGTGTGGCTGTTTCAGAGGAACACCGGTTGGCAGTGATAGCGGATCGTTTGGGTGGCCAACATATTGTTCAGATAGGGGACAGGATAGGTCTGGATCAAGCACGAATCAGCGAGATTGAGGATAGCGCAATCCAGCTCTCTTCGGACCAGGGTCTGTACAGGATGGCGTTAGGGGTGGTAGCTGAACGTCTCAAGGGAGAGGAGAGATGAATATCGTTTTTTGGTTTTGGCCTCTTGTGTTACTCCTTTTGACAGGGTGTAGCACTTTAACGGAAGAGAAAGAGTCCAATCAAACGTTTGGAGTAGAGGCTGAGAAAGTGATCCATCAGAGTGAGCAGCGGGTTGAGAGAAATGCGGCTCTTGGACCGGTAATACCAGATCGTCTGAAGTTTTCTGAACTACAGAATCGACGTACCTTTATCAACAAGGAGGAGCAGCAGAACTATCTGAAAATCAGAGAAGAGGATGTCTTTCCTGTCAGTCTACACCTGCAAGGGGTAGAGATTCATAAGGGGTTCCAGATGTTCTCACGGATTATTGGGCGCAATATTCTGGTTGGTGATGAGGTGGGTGGAGAAATTACAGCTTCGATACATGATGTTCCCTGGGACAAGGCGCTTGATGCTATTCTCAATATGAAAGATCTGGCCAAGCATGTCGATCATGATGCCAATATCATCCGCATTCACCAGCGGTCGGTACTTACGGCACAGGAGGAGTACGCCCACAAGCGTACGGAGTCTCTGAAGCGGGCTCTGGAATTGGAACAGTCTCTGGAGCCACAGCTGACCGAGATATTCCAGCTACACTATGCAGAACCGGAAAAGATTAAGGCCGAGATTGAGTCGGTGTTGAGAGCCACTGCAGGTGGCAAGAACACAACGATCACTACCGATGATCGTACCCGCATGCTGATTGTGCAGTCGACCAAAAGCAATATTGATCTGGTCGAAAAATTGATTATCCAGATGGATCAGAGAACGGAGCAGGTCTTGATTGAGGCCTATATCATTGAGGTGAAGGACTCGTTCAAGGAGGAATTTGGTGCAAGGCTGGGTACTGCCTACAATATGAGAGGAACAACAATATCGGGGCTCAATACAGCCACAACCGATGCAACCACCATGACAGGTATTGGGGGTGCAGATTCAAACGATATCTTCAGTCAGTTGGTTAGCGGTGCGGGAATTGGAATTTTGCACAGGAGTTCGGTGCTTGATCTCAAACTTGAATTGAGTGCGATGGAAGAGGATGGAATCACCAACATTATCAGTAATCCCAGAGTATTTACCTTGAACAACTCAGTAGCAACAATCGAACAGGGGGACCAGATCCCCTACAAATCCTCAACCGCAGACGGTGTGCCGACTACGGAGTTCAAGGATGCAAAGGTGAGTCTGGACGTAACCCCACATGTTGTGAGAGACGGTAACCTGCTATTGGATATTGAGGTGCATAAAGATTCTGTAGAGGCACAGAATGCCGGGGACGAACCTCCTATTACTCAACGTATCATCAAGACGAAACTGTTGGTGCCTGATCGTAGCACGGTAGTGATTGGTGGGATCTATACGCAATCCAATACCGAAGCGACTGCAAAGGTGCCATTGCTGGGTGATTTGCCGGGAATAGGCAAACTGTTCAGGAAAGAGACCGATAACGAGGAGCGTAAGGAGCTGTTGATCTTCATCTCTCCCTACATTATCTGACCATGAAAGCCGAAAACACCACTTCACTGTTTGAGTCTGCCCCGGTTGCAGATGTCAATTTCGAAGTGCTTGCAAAAACTGCAGTGAAGCAGCGCTCCTGGAGAGAGACGCTGACAGATTCAAACGTGGTTCATCTGCATACCCATAGAGAGGTGGATGAAGAGACCTTGAGTGCGCTGCAGGCAGATCAGATTGGAAGCAGTGAGGAGGCACTTCCCCAATACACACCAGCCGATGCACTGATTCGGGCAAAGATCCTGTCTGAAGCTCAGGTTGCTTCGCTACAGGAGGCAGGTAAAAGAAGGGATGGCTTTGATCTGATCCAGGCGGTTGTTGAGAAGCATATTACCTCGGAAGAGGTGGTGGCACAGGCACTGGTGCGTGAGTTTGGATACCAGCGTGCCTATCTGCGCCGTGAAGAGGATCTGCAGACAAGTGCCTGGCAGGATCACGACCTCCAATTTCTACAACAGAACAGGATTATCCCCTTCAAGTCCCAGAGTGAGCAGCTGCATGTGGCGGTTTGCGATGAACGGGGGATTATTGCACTGCGGGAGTTCAGGTCGATTGGCTACAGCACCATCATTCCCCATATCATCACACTCTCTCAATTTTCCACCACACTCTCCGAGATAGAAGAGAAGGTCGCGTTGTTGATGAAAGGGGAGACCGCCTCCTCTTTTTCAGGGGATGTGATCGGTTTTGTGGAGCTGTTGTTGCACGCTTCGGTATCGGATGGGGTGAGTGATATACACATCGAACCTTATGCCAAGGATGCGGTGATCCGCCGGCGCATCGATGGAGTGATGCAGGAGTGGCCGGTGAGCGATTTTTTGTTCGAGAACTATGGAGCAGTGGTCGCCCGTATCAAAATCCTCTCTGCATTGAATATCTCGGAGCGTCGCTTGCCTCAGGATGGCGCCATCACCATTGAGCATGATGGTAGTGATGTCGATATTCGTGTTTCTGTACTTCCTGCGCTGTTTGGCGAGCGGGTGGTCATGCGTATTCTTAACAAAGGGTCAATCGATATGAATATTGATACTCTGGGTTTTGGATCGCAAGAGCTGATGGCGTTGAAACGGGCGCTGGATGCTCCACAGGGGATGGTGTTGGTGACCGGTCCGACCGGTAGCGGTAAGAGTACGACGCTCTATTCGGGATTGAACAGGATCAACCGGCCTGAGCTCAATATACTGACTGCTGAAGATCCAGTTGAGTATCAGATGAGAGGGATCGGGCAGGTGCAGGTCAAGGATGAGATTGGCCTCGACTTTGCCACGGTACTGCGCAGCTTTCTTCGTCAGGACCCTGATGTGGTGCTGGTGGGTGAGATTCGTGATAAAGAGACGGTTGATATTGCAATCAAAGCGGCATTGACGGGTCACCTGGTGCTTTCGACCCTGCATACCAATGATGCTGTCTCCACCATCTTTCGACTGATCAATATCGGAGTCCCTGGTTATCTGATTGCATCTTCACTGAAGCTGATTGTAGCGCAGCGACTGGCAAGAAAGATCTGTACTCAGTGTAGCAAGGTGGATGAGACAGTCTCCCCAATCGACTTGATAAAGATCGGCTTCAGCAAGGAGCAGGCGTTCAATATGAAAACGTATCGGGGGCAAGGGTGTAACCACTGTCACGGTACCGGTTATAAAGGACGTCAGGGAATCTACGAGGTTTTGACCATCAATGACCGTATTCGAGAAGTGATCGAAACAGGAAAATCGGCGGATGAGATTCAGCAGATTGCGACTGAAGATGGCTTCAATACCATGCAGCAGATCGCCAGAGGATTGATCGAGAATGGTACGCTCTCAATGGTTGAGTACAGCCGCGTGATGTTGATTGACTGATGGCACGTTTCCACTGGAAGGGGATTGTAAATGCAGAGCGGAGTGAGGGTGATGTGGATGCGATGGATGAGCAGCAGGCCAAGATGCTGCTTTCGCAACAGCATGTCACAGTGCTCGCTCTTCAGCCGGTAGCTACCAATGTTGTGCAAAATGGAGAGCACAAGATCAGGGCCAAAAAAGGGAGGGTCTCGGAAGATGAATTGCTTGTCCTTTTGAAGAAACTTTCCAGCATGGTGAATGCAGGGCTGCCTGTGTTGGAGGCGTTGTCGATGTTGAAAGAGCAAGCCAGCTCTCCGGCACTTCTCTTTGTGATGAGTGATATTCATAGTCACGTGGAGAGGGGAAATCCGGTATCCAATGCCTTTGCGCGTCATCCGGATATTTTTGACTCCGTCTTCATCAATCTTCTGCGAGCAGGTGAGGCGAGCGGAAAATTCGACTTTTTTCTTGAACGACTGGTTGCCAGTGTTCAAAAGACCATTCATATCAAGAAGAGTGTAAAGAAGGCATTGCTCTATCCATCGATCCTGCTTGTAGTTGCAACTGCCGTAGTGACTATCATGCTGGTCAAGGTCGTTCCGGTATTTGTAGAGATGTACAGGGGGATGGGGGGAGAGCTGCCAACGGCAACACAGCTTGTGGTGGCGATTAGTGAGTGGCTCAGAAGTCCGGAGGGGGGAGGGGCTTTGTTGGTAGTGCTGATTTTTTTGGCCATTATCCTGCGCTATCTCTATAAGCATCGTCCAACAATTCGCAGAATGATGCAGCGCCTCTTTATGCGACTACCTTTGGCGGGTCAGTTGATGACACGCTCTGCGATGTCCAGGATTGCACTGGTATTGGGCAACCTTCATATTGCAGGGGTCTCCATCAATCAATCCTTGGATATTACCAAAGACTCCATAGGTAATCTGTTGATTCAGGATGCGCTGGAGCAGATGAAACGGGGGGTTCTGGCAGGACGTGCGCTCTCTGATGTTGCGCGTCAACAACCGGTATTTCCGTTGGAATTTTCTCAACTGCTTGAGGTTGGAGAGAAGACCGGAAAGCTGGGGGAAATGCTGGAGGGGATGGAGCAGTATTATCAGGAGGAGTTCGATAGTGCCATTCAAGCGATGACGGCATTGATTGAACCGGTGATGATCGTATTTCTGGGAGTGGTGATCGGGGGTATCCTGATGGCGATGTACATGCCGATCTTCAATATGGGAAAGATGATGTAACAGTGTTTGGATCAAGGACAGGATGAAGGGGTGGTAAGGGTATTGTTGTGATCAATCAGATAGATCTGTCCAGAAACTGGATTGTGGGCACAGGCGGTAAATCCGGTGGTTGTACTGCTCCCGCCTGGTGTGGACTTCACTATAAAATTGAAGGGACTGTCACTGCGAATGGTTTCACTTCCGGAGAAGAGGTCGCTATTGATGGTTGTTGTGCAGTCACTCTGGGTACAGGCAGTGCCACCGGGAACTGGCCAGTAGTTGGTGGTATCTGCTCGATAGTCGAGCTGCATCAGAAAGATTGAGCGCAAGGCGTTCTGGGCATCGATGTTCTCTGTGTCGGTAATGTTGCTTTGGTAGCTGACAATGCCGATTGCAGAGAGAATGCCGATGATTGCGATGGAGATCAAAAGCTCCACAAGGGTATAACCGGATAATGATTTCATACAACAATTGTAGTCGTAAACGGGGGGATGACTAAATGGACGTCAAGCTTCATCAACAGATCAGCTACTATACGGCGCATTATGCACTTTCGGATATCCATCTGCATGCCAACCGGCCACTCTCCATTCGGGTGGATGGTGAGATTGAGTCATTCCCTGATGCAGTAGTTTCTGCAAAGAGCCTCAAGATATTTATTGACTACCATCTTGATGTGGCTGGTTTGAGCACAGTATTTCAACAGCAGAAGGATGCGGACCTGGCGGTGGTCATTGATGATGTGCGCTATCGTGCAAACTTCTACCTCACCGCTTCAGGGAATGCTGTGGTGTTACGCAGGATTGAGGCCGAGATTCCAACCTTTGAACAGCTGGGGCTGCCGACTGTGGTCAGCCGGATTGCCCAGTCCGAGAATGGACTGGTGCTAGTCACTGGCCCAACCGGATCGGGAAAATCCACCTCACTGGCTGCGATGATCGACCAGATCAATGGGGAGCGGCACGGCAACATCATCACCATTGAGGATCCGATCGAGTTTATCCACCGAAACAGGAGTTGTATTGTCTCTCAACGGGAGGTGGGAAGGGATACGGTATCATTCAGCCGGGCACTACGGGCGTCACTGCGTGAAGATCCGGACATTATTCTGGTGGGTGAGATGCGGGATCTGGAGACGATTCAGCTGGCACTCACCGCTGCTGAGACGGGACATCTGGTATTTGGTACATTGCACACAAACGGGGCGCCGAGCACCATCAATCGAATTATTGACGTGTTTCCCTCTGCGCAACAGGATCAGATCCGGGCGCAGTTGGCGCAGACGTTACGCATGGTGATGACACAACGGTTGCATCGACGAAAAGATGGCAAGGGGCGTGTGGCCTCATTTGAAATCATGACCGCCAACAGTGCAGTACAGAATTTGATTCGGGAAGGGAAGGTGCATCAGCTGTACAGTGCAATACAGACAGCAAGGGGGGAGGGAATGGTGACCATGGAAGTATCCATACAGGCGCTGAGAGCACAAGGAAAGATCTGAACCTGATGGGTGTCGGTGTTGTCAGTGACGTGATGCAAGATAGGCTCCTGCAGCCACCATAATCGATCCGGCGCCACGATTGAGGCGCTGAACGGCTGCTTCGGATTGGAACCAGTACCGAGCCTGAGAGGCAAGCAGTGCGATTGTCATCAGACCGATCATCAGTCCGAATAGTGTGAGCAGAGAGACCAGCACAATATCGCGCCCTGTCAGAACAGTCAGGTCGATAAAGGTTGGCAGAAAGGCGATGTAGAACAGGATCACCTTTGGATTGGATGCAGAGATCAGAAAGCCCTGCAGAAAACCGGGGGCAACTTCTGTTGCGGATGTTCTGCTTTCTGAGGCATCAAGATCCAGGGGGGCATTCCACATCTTCCAACCCAGATAGAACAGATAGATGGCTCCTGCAATACGGACCACGGTAAAGAGTTCACCCCAGTGAGTGGCAATTGCAGCCAGGCCAAAGCAGGCGGCGATCAGATAGAGAATATCGCTGAAGGTCATCCCCAGCGCCAGCATGAAGCAGCTCCTGCTACCCTGGAGCAGTGCACGGGCGATGATGGCAAATACTCCCGGTCCGGGTGTTACACCAAAAATGAGTATGGCCAGAAAAAAAGAGATTGCGCTTTCAATTGACATCATGGGCTATAGATTATTGGCTTCTATCCTCTGCTTCAAGCAGACAGATTGACTGGAGAGCTGCCAGGATGGTGAAAATGGGTTAGAGTCGAACCTATGAACAATCCGTTGATTCCCGAACTGCTGGAAATTCTGCATCTCCATCCCGATGGAGTGAGTGAATACACTGTCATTCAGGTGCTGGAGGAGCATCCCCGGTTCTCAATGCTGGAGGAAAAGAGTTCGCTTTCGCTGTTCCAGAAACACTTCATAGTGATGAATGGTCTCTACCATCTGCAGCAGCGACTGTGGCAGGAGGAGCAGGTTTTTCTGGAGATCTCTCCATTGAAGATTGTGTTGAGTAAGGTAAACGAGGGGCAGAGTCGTGGAGATGCACTACTGGCCGATGGCGCCAATCTCAGTGGCTACTACCGTGACTGGAGCAACATTGAGGAGATGGATGAGGCGGATGTGGAGGCGTTGCTTGACAGCTTCTGGAGTCGCTATGTAACTGAAGATCTGCGTGGTCCGGCACTGGTGACGCTGGATCTTGAGGTGGGTGCCGACCGTAAAGCGGTCACTCAGCGCTACCGCCAACTGGCAGCGGCAAACCATCCGGACAGAGGCGGCGATGCAGAGCGTTTTATCGAAATCCGTCAGGCCTATGAGGTGTTGATAGCATGAGTGTAACCTTTATGAATTCCCCGATAGGGCGATTGCGGATTGAGATCGATGGAGGCAAGGTGCGCAAGGTCGACTTTCACTGGAGGGGAGAGCCTGAAGCCGACCAGGATGAGGAGCCAATACTGCAGCAGGTTGAGGAAACGCTGGCCGCCTATTTTCAGCACCCCGTCTCTTTGCAGATGATTCCTCATCAGGGGGCGGGTACACCGTTTCAGCAGCGAGTATGGCAGGCACTCTGTGAGATCCCGCCGGGAGAGACGCGCACCTATGGGCAACTGGCTAAAGAGCTGGATAGCAGTCCACGTGCAGTAGGAGGAGCTTGCCGCCGCAACCCCATTCCGCTGATTGTTCCCTGCCATCGTGTGGTAGCTCAGTCCGGGATTGGTGGATTTGATGGTGCTGTGGGTGAGTGTGAGGCGGTGAATGTCAAGCAGTGGCTACTACGGCATGAAGGGGTTGAGCTTGGTTAAAATGACTCGCCACTGCTCCAGCTTCTGTTCCCGTTTCAGCGTCGCCATGGCTGGGCTGGTGGAGGGCAGGCGCTGACCTGGAATAGCACTGAAGGGTTCGGGCAGGTGCGGCAGCACCTGTTTGCGGTAGATCTCTTCCGCCTTGCCTCCATTGAAGAAGAGCGCATTGATGTTGGAGTGCTCGATGAAAAACTGTTCAAAGTTGTTTGGTTCTATGGAGCTGCCATCGATGGCGCTGTCCAGGCTGCCGGGACGTTCACAGCTACGCATTACATCCCACAATGCAACCTGGTTCTGTTGTAGCAGGGTCGTGCGCTCCACATAGGAGAGCGGTAGTGCTTCTCCAGAGAGCAGAGTTGTCATGATGGGCCAGAAGCTGTTGCGTGGATGGGCGTAGTACTGCTGTTGCCTGAGTGATTCAATACTGGGGGCAGAGCCGAGAATCAGGATCCTGGCATCACTGCGTGCAATGGGAGGGAACCCCTCAACCCGGTCATAGTTCATCATACAGATTTTTGGCAAATCAGGTGGATATAGCGCCCCATATCCCGATAGGGTGGAGTGTGGCGTAGTGCCAATTCCTGTTCAATCACATCCTCCAGTGGAATCTTGTTGCGTGGTGTGGCATCCATCAGATCGTGGAAGATACGTACACCGCTGCGGGAATGTATGGTGAGCCCCAGCTGGTGCAGCCACTCGATCACGGTAGCGGGGTCCAGTGGATTGAGTGGCGTGAGACTGCCTGGATCTCCCCTGAAGTGGTTGCTCTTCACCTTCTTCAGGTTACCACGTACCAGATTGCGCAGACGGATACCGTGAATGTTGTAGAACATCAGAGAGAGTGTACCGCCGGGCTCCAGCAGTGAAGTGAGGGTCTTCAGTATCGAACGTGGGTCTTCGCACCACTCCAGTACCGCATGGTTGAGGATGAGTGGATACTGGGGGTCGAGTCGGGCGGGTAGTTGTTGGATAGGGGCGTGGATAAAGCTCCCGGTGGTGGAGGCATCTTTGAAACGTTGTTCTGCACCACGGATCATCTCTTGCGAGAGGTCGTTCAAGGTGAGTTGGTGTCCTGCCTTGGCGAGTTGAAGGGAAAACTGTCCCTGTCCAGATCCTGCATCAAGGATCTGTCGGGGAGTGCTCAGTAGCTCAGACAGGTGTTCAGCGAAGTCTGCCTCCAGCACCCTGAGTCGGATTTTTCCCTTTGGTGAACAGTAGATTTTGTTCTGAAAGTGGGCACTGAGGCCGTCAAAGTTGCGGTCAGTGCTTTTCATCAATTGAAGTGAGTCTTGAGAAACAGCTAGATGGAAGAGATCGATTCGATATATTGATCGAGTGAGGCGGGAATGGTCTGAATTGACTCAACGTCGAGAATCAGTGTGATGAAGCCTTGCTCCTTGCCATGCTGATGGGTGAAGTCGACCCGCAGGAACAGAATGATGACATCGTCATCTCCGATCAGCTCTTGCGCACTCCCACTGCTGCAGTAGGGGATGGAGGTAACCACCTTCTCCTGCAACAGATTGGAGAAGGTGGCGAGGCAGGCGTTAAGTACTACATTGCCCACTTCGGTCAGCGCCTCCTCTTCCAATTCTGTCAACATCTGTAGCGGGACATGCTCACGCAGGATTGAGCGTACCAGCGCAAGGCTCGATTGTTCGGAGAAGATCAGCATGCTCTTGCCGCGCAGAAATCCCTCGGTCTGCATGGCAATCGTGACAATATTGTTCTCTTCAATGGTTGACTGAACCAGCTCGGCGACCTCTCTGCGTGGCATCTCATCCAGCATCGGAACGCTCAGCTTGATTTCGGTATTGGCCATCTCACTGAGCACTGCAGCAGCGGTACCAACACTGATGTTGAGGAGCTCAATCAGTGCCTCACGCTGCAGTTCAGTCAGATTGAGATGATTCATCTCAGCTGTTCTGCAGTCCGTTGATCAGATCAACCAGTTTCTCTTCCGAGATCGGTTTGGCAATAAATTGGGCACCCAGGGCATTGGCCTGTTCAATGGAGGCACTCTGGATGTTGGCGCTGACAAAGCAGATATGCCGGGCCAGAGACTCTGTCTGAATGATTCTTCCCAGCTCTATACCACCTAGCCCAGGCATGTTGATATCAAGCAGTGCAAGGTCAATCTCCTGTTCTCTGGAGAGTGCCAACGCCTCATCACCATTGCTTGCCTCATGGATGGTGATCTCGGGGAAATCTTTACTGAGGATGGAGCGCCCCATCATTCGGGGAAGGCGGTTGTCATCCACGATGAGTACGCTGTTAATCACTTGGCTCATTCGGTTTGCTCATATCAAGATTAGTAGAGAATAGAATTCAGAGATGGTATGCATTATGGGTGTTTTTTGATAAATGTAAACCTCTGCCTCAGACAGGGCCAGTGGAGACGTGGATTGTTGTGACAAGCATGCTGATGAGTGCCTCTACCTGCTCTATAACCTTGTCATCCTCACCGTTGTTGATCAATTCACAGATCTTCTTGCCAGCCTCTCCCAATTCAGCATGACCAAAGGATTGCGCGCTGCCTTTGATTTTGTGCGCCGTGTTGTAGATTGAATCGAGATCACCTGTGCTGAGTGCCTCTTGCAGGGCGGAGCGGTTTTTTCTGCAACCATTGATGAACAGTTCCATCAGCGTCTCATTGATGGCTTCATGTCTTGATGAGGCAGTAGATGAGGATTCAGGAGACTGCGGCAGATGCTGTTGGAGCATATGTTGCAGTTCGTGCTTGTCGATTGGCTTGGAGAGGAAGCCATTGCAGCCAGCCTGCTTGAAGCTCTCACGATGTTTCGGCAGTACATTCGCAGTCAGCGCAACAACAGGCGTACTGTTGCCTGTTGCACGCAGTGTGCGGGTTGCCTCAATGCCATCCAGTTCAGGCATCTGCATATCCATCAGGATCAGATCAAAGTTGTTGGCGGTGGCGTAGTCAATGGCCTCTTGACCATTGTTGGCCGTGGTCACGGAAAGCCCCATGCTCTCCAGAATACGACGTTCCAGTTGTTGAATCTCAAGCGTGTCTTCTGCAACCAGAATATGTCCGCTCAGCTGAACTTTGGGCTGAGCATCACTGCTGCGTACATTGGCATGAGTGGCTGGAATGGGGCTCTTTCTGTAGGGGAGCACCAGCTCGAAAATTGAACCAACCCCCTCCTTGCTGGAGACATCGATGGTGCCATCCATCAGCGTTGCCAGCTTCTCGGAGATGAAGAGTCCGAGACCGGTTCCTCCAAAACGACGTGAGATCGACTGATCCGCCTGCTCAAAGCGCTGGAACAGATTGTCGAGTATCTGGGTCGACATGCCGATACCGGTATCCTCAACCTTGAAGATCAGGTGGTGTTCTGTGGTGATGGTAGAGAGTGTGATGGCACCCTCCTCGGTAAACTTGAATGCATTGCTCAACAGGTTGATCAGAATCTGTCCAATGCGTTGCCCATCCCCCAGCAGCAGATAGTCCTCAGGCTGCTCTTGCTGAACATGGAATGCAATGCCTGAGTCCTTGGCGCGTGTAGAGAAGAGGTATTCCAGATCACGTAGCAGTGAAGAGAGGTTGTAGGGCAGGTCATTGATGGCAAATTTTCCCGCTTCGATCTTGGACATATCGAGTACATCATTGACCAGTGCGAGTTGACTGCGCCCGGCGATTTCGATCGAGTGTATGAGTTCCTGCTTGTAGAAATCATGCTCCTGCTCTGCAAGCAGTTCGCTGTTGCCGATGATGGTAGTGAGTGGTGTACGCAGCTCATGGCTCATTGCTGCCAGGAACTCATCCTTGGCCAAGTTGGCCTCTTCGGCGTTATGTTGTGCCTTGCGCAACCAGCGCTCACGCTTGGTGGAGCTGGAGACATCGGTGATCTGTATCAGCGCGAGCTGGTCATCCTCTTCTTCTCTATTGGGTAACCCCTGGATGGTGACGGTATGGTCGATGGTTTCACCATCCACTTTGCTCAGTGGAAAGATGTTCTTGTGGATCGAGTAGGAGAGTGTGGAGGAGATGCCGTACTGCATTGCATCAGAGAGTGCATTCTTGATGCGAGCCTCTCTGAAACGGGGAAAGAGTTTCTCGATCTTCTCATCCTCCATTGCATCACTGCTGAGGCTGCAGTGATTATGGAGCCAGTGGTTGCAGAAGATGATGTCGCCACGCTGATTGACAATCAAGACCCCGGTGCTGAGATGTTGTAGTGCAGTGGTGGCGAGCGTAATATCCATGACCGGTAGATTCTAGACCATTTTTTCCAGGTAGTTATCAATCAGTGCCCGGATATTTTGTGCAGATTCAATATGCAACATCAATATGATAGTGCCATGCTCTTTTCCTCCGTTATGGGTCAGATTGATGGTGATATAGAGCACCTCATGCTCCTCTTCCCCGATCAACTGGTGCGGGGTTCCCTTGGAACAGTAGGGGATCGAGGTGTGGATTCTCTCCTCCAGCTGATCTGCAAATGTGGCCATGCAGGCGTTGAGCACAACATTGCCCATCTCGGTCAATGCCTCCTCCTCTAGCTCGGTCAACGCCTCCCGGGACACCTGTCCCTGTAGCAGGGCATATACCAGGTTGAAGCTGGATTGCATGGAGAGGGAGAGGATAGCGCTACCGGATAATGCTCCTTCAGTGGTCATGGTGACCGTGGTGATCTGTTGACCAATTTCAGATTGCAGCTGATCGGCCAACTGCCGTTGTGGAATCTGTTTGAGTGTGGGAATGCTCATTCCGATCTCGCTGAACACCATTTGGCTCAGTACGTTGGCCGCCTTGCCGACACTGACATTGAGTAACTCTGTCAGTACCTCTTGCTGGAGTTCATTGAGTTCAAGTGTGCTCATTGACCCTTTTGTAAAATCAGTGATTTGGCATTGCCTTCATCGGTTTGGAGATTTGGTACATGCGCAGATTCATCTGATGTGTAGTGCGGTTGATTTCGGCCATCTTGCTGTTCATCGCCGCAACGGCACTCTGTCCGCGCTCACCAAACTGGATCAGGCGTTCAATACTTTCGGTGGTCTTGCCCACATCCTGCTCCATGTTGGCCACATTGTCATTGATTCTTCGCATATTGCTGAGCACCGACTGCATATAGGCTACATCCCGGTTCATCTGTGCCACATCCTTGGTCATGTCAGACATCAGTTCGGAGATGGTGGTGGCGCGGGCATTCATCTTGTCGATGCTCTGTACAATGTTGACAAACTGGTTGGCAAGCTGAGTCATGTAGACCCCGATCACAATCACGAAGATCAGCAGCAGGGTGCCGATCGCCTGCACCAGCAGGGAGGTGCGTTTGGAAGAGCGCTCGGTCTCGATGTGCTGATGTTCTGTCTCCTCCCGGAACTCGCACATCTGTGCATAGAAGGAACGGCTGATCTCCAGTCTGGTTTTGGGGTCCATCATGGCATCGGAACCATATCATTGAAGAGACGGAAGGGGCGACCCACCCGTTTCAGGTTACTGTCCATCCCGTTGACGATGTGAGTCACCGCATTGAGGTGCTGGTCCATCTCTTCAATGTCGCCCACAACATGGTCAACAATGGTCTCAGTGTGGCTCATCTGACCGGAGATCATCTCCATGTGGTCATCCAGCTCCCCCACAGTCTGTTGCATGACGGCGATCTCATGGACGATGTCAGGCATGGTGGAGACGCTGGAGCCGATGGCATCCACATAGTGCTCCATCTGGTCGATGTCATTTACAATGGTCTCCATCCGCTGATCCAGTGTCACCATCACCTCGGCAACCTGATTGAGCTGCTTGGCGGTCATTACCACCAGCACCAGAATGGAGACGGCCACCAGCATCAGGCCGGACATTCCGCTACGGATCACCAGATTGGTCCAGCGTGCATTGGTGGCGATCATCTCGGCCCGCTTCTCCAATGACTCGTGGAAGTAGGTCATGCTGTGGAGGAGTAGCTCCTCCTGTGACAAATCGGCAGCCTTGTTATCTCCCTGCCGGTGGTGCAGGGTCAGTTTCTCATTATCCATGCAGCAAGTTTAGCACGAGAGGAAAGGTTCAACTTCGACCCATTCACCCGCCTCCACCCCACCATTCTCTGCGGGCAGCACGATAAAGCAGTCGGCAATGCTCATCGAACGCAGGATATGGGAGCCCTGGTGTCCAGCCCCACGTACAACCGTCTCACCGTTCTCGCCCTGCTCCATAATACCGCGCTGGAACTCCAGACGTCCGGGGCGTTTTTTCAACTTGTTGGTGCAGCGTAGTGGGATGCGGAAAGGGTTGACCCGCTCTCTTCCGGCCAGATGGTTGATCGCAGGGCGCACAAACTGCAGAAAGGTGACCATTGCAGAGACCGGGTTGCCAGGTAGTCCGAAGAACCATGCACTGTTGATCTTGCCGAAGGCGAGCGGCTTACCCGGCTTCATGGCGATACGCCAGAAGTTGACCTCGCCCAGCTTGTCGAGTGTCTCCTTGACGAAATCTGCCTCACCCACAGAGACTCCGCCGGAGGTGATTACTACATCCGCCTGTTTAGCGGCATCGAGAAAGGCCTGTTCAATCAAGTCGCGCTGGTCACGGATAATGCCGAGGTCGATCAGCTCCACGCCAAGGCTGCTCAACATACTGAAGACGGTATAGCGGTTGCTGTCATAGATCTGACCGTCACCGAGGGTTTCACCGGCAGAGCAGAGTTCATCCCCGGTGGAGAAGAAGGCGACCTTGATACGGCGTTTCGCCTGCACCTCACCATAGCCGAGAGAGGCAATCATCCCCAGCTCGGCAGCGCCCAGGGTCTTGCCCGGCTGCAGGACCGCCTCGCTTTCGCGCATATCCTCGCCTGCCATGCGCACATTTTCGCCCGCCTTGTGATTGTCTTTGCTGGAGAAGCTGACCTGCTCTTCTTTGCGGGTCGCCTTCTCTTGCATGATCACGGTATCGGCACCCTGCGGAATTTTGGCACCGGTCATGATGCGCACCGACTGACCGGACTGCAGGGTGCCCTCAAAAGGGGTGCCGGCAAAGGAGGAGCCGATCACCTCCAGTGTGACGGTTCCCGCTTCGGGCAGGTCGTCCCCCTGTATTGCATAGCCATCCATTGCCGAGTTGTTATAGGCGGGAACATTAATCGGGGAGATGATCTCCTCGCCCAGTGTACGTCCCAACGCCTCTTTTACCGTAACGCTCTCGGTCGCTGAAATCGGGGTGATCTGCTCAAATATCTTCTCCTGTGCCTCATTGAAGGGCAGTAGTCCTTGTGTGCTCGCCATGGTGCTATTTCCTGAGTATCTGTTGTTCAATGTGGTCTGCGATCCCGGAGATATCATTGAGATCGAGACGCGGAATGGTTGGAGTCATTGTCTCATCACTGGCCAGCGCGATGGCGACAATTTGTGAATCATCCGGGTAGAGCAGAGGCTTTCCCACTGTGGAACGGTGCAGCTCGATGCGTGGGATGGCTTCATGCTTGAACCCTTCGATCAGTACCAGGTCGAGTGCATCGTGGTTCAGTTGAGGGAGCAGCTGTGTCAAATCGGGTTCGGACCGATTGTGCCGGTTCTCACGAATCAGCATCGAGCGTTTGGCCGATGCGACCAGCACCTCCTCGGCACCGGCACGGCGTAGCTCGTAACTGTCTTTTCCGGGCTGGTCAAACTCCACTTCGTGGTGAGTGTGTTTCACTGCAGCCACTCTAATTCCACGCATCTTCAATTCCGGGATCAGCTGTGTCAGCAGTGTGGTCTTTCCAGTACCACTCCAGGCGGCGAAGCCGAGCAGCGGTGTTGGGCTGTTGATGTTCATCTCGATTGCTCCAGGACCTGTTCGATCTGCAGCTGCTCCTCCGGGGTGTTGATATTGGAGAAGGCGAGTGGGCCATCAAAGACAGCAATGGCCGGTTGTAGTGAGTCGATCCAGTAGCGTACCCGTCGCTCCCCCCGGTCCAGATGTGTTGTGATTGAGTCGAGGATGGTTCGTTTGGCCAGGAAACAGAGTTGCTGTAGCCGTTCACCATCATGAGCGACAGCGATCGGATGGTCTGTCTGTTGCAGCGTGTCATAGAGCTGAGCAACCAGATTGGTGGGGAGTAATGGAGTGTCGCAGGGAGAGACCAGCACGAGGGGGGTCTCTGTGTGCTCAATGGCACTGGCGATCCCCGCCAAAGGCCCCTGAAAACTGGTCTCCCGGTCAGAGATCACCGGGTAACCAAATTGCCGGTACTCGCCATGGCTACGGTTGGCGCTGATCACCAGAGTGTCAAGTTGGGGGGTTAGCCGCTCAATCACATACTGCACCATTGGCCGGTCGCGCAGTAGAGTGAGCCCCTTGTCCTCTCCTCCCATTCTGCGCCCCTTGCCACCTGCCAGGATGATGCCGCTGATCTGTTCCATGGTGGTGCAGTATATCGTGTACAGCGGGAGTGTGATAAGGTGCGTTGAAGTCAATAATCTGAGATATGGCAATGATTTTACGTCTGGTGATACTGGTAGCACTGATCTACGGCTCCATTCCCTATTACAGCCTCTACCGGATGAACCATGCTCTGGTGGTCAACGACCGGGCGGATCTGACACGTTACATTGATTTGCAGGAGATCCGACAACAGTATAAAAGTTCGCTACGCATCGACCAGACCGGGCAAGAGGGGGGCTTCTCCCGCATGTTTCGGGGGACTGCCAACAGTATGAGTGCACTGACGGTGGATCAACTGGTTACCATGGAGTGGGTGCGCAACAAACTGGCCCGGGCGGAACGTGATCAGATTGGTGAGTCGATGCTTGAACGGCTCGATCACGCTTTTTTTGAAGGACCCAACACCTTTCTGGTGCGGTTGGGGGTACTTGGTAAAGAGCCGCTCCATCTGATTCTGCAGCGTGAGGGGATGGTGTGGCGGTTGAGCCAAATTCATGGCTGATTCTTAAATAACATCAACTATCCAGAGTGTATCAGCAATAAACCAACTATTTTCCTCGGATATTTTTTATTGACAAGCAGAATGAAAATCAAGATTATACAAAAAACAGGTGATTAGTCCGTTTATGTCTGCTTTGTGCAGCAGCGTATCAAGGGGAGGAGACCCATAGAATGTTGAATCAACTGAAGTTAAAGCCCAAGCTGCTGGCGCTGTTCCTGCTAGTGGGAATCATTCCGTTTGTTGTTATCGGTTTGATTTCACTCAATCAGGCCTCTACCGCACTGGAAAAACAGTCCTTCAACCAGCTGGAGGCGGTGCGCGGCATCAAGGAGGCGCAGATCAAACGCTTCTTTGATGATCGTCATAGTGACATGGATGTATTGACCAACACGGCCGATACCTTGCGCTCTGATGCCTTCCAGCGCCTGGAGGGAATTCGTAACCTGAAGCGGGATCAGGTTGAGCGCTACTTCAAGATTATTCAGGGGCAGATTCTCACCTTCTCCACCAACCAGATGGTGGTGGATGCGATGAGTGATCTATCGGATGCCTATGATAGTGCCGTGGCAAAGGTCTCTGCGGAGCAGTTGTCGGCAATTGACGCCTCTCTGCATGATTACTACCAGAACCAGTTTGCGGTGGAGTACAAGAACCAGAATGGCAAAGAGACACAGATTGATGGTCTGTTGTCGCCACTGGATGCGAAGACACGTCTGATGCAGTCCCGCTATATCAGCAACAGCCCCCATCCACTGGGTAGCAAGCATTTGTTGGATGGTGCGGATGATGGCACCGTCTACAGTGAAGAGCATGCCGATGTTCACCCCATCTTCCGTAGTTATCTGGAGGAGTTCGGCTATTACGACATCTTCCTTGCCGATCCGGATGATGGCACCATTGTCTACTCGGTTTTCAAGGAGCTGGATTTTGCCACCTCGCTAAAAAACGGTCCCTATGCCGAGAGTGGGATCGGACAGGCCTGGAAACAGGCGATGAACCTGAAACAGGGGGAGTTCGCACAGATTGATTTTGACCGTTACGGTCCCAGCTATGATGCGCCTGCCAGCTTTATCTCCACCCCGATCTTCGATGAGGGTAAGCGCAGTGGTGTGCTGATCTTCCAGATGCCGATGGATCGCATCATCGATATTATGGGGGATACCTCAGGACTGGGTCAGACTGGCGAGACCATTCTGGTGGGGCCGGATTACCTGATGCGTTCAGACTCCCGTCTGGAGAAAAAATACCACACCGTTCGTACCTCTTTTGCCAACCCCGACAAGGGCAAGGTGGACACCCCCGCGACCCGTACTGCCATCGAGAAGAATCAGCCGGGTACTGCAGTGGTGACCGACTACCGCAAGGAGCGTACCCTGATCTCCTGGGTGCCGGTTGAGGTGGCGCCGGGCATCCGCTACTCGCTCAATGCCAAGATGGATATCACTGAGGCCTTTATTCCTCATATCAAGGGAGAGGAGAAAGACTTCTACCAGAAGTACATCGACAAGTATGGCTACTACGATATCTTTCTGATCAACCCCGATGGCTACATTTTCTACACCGCAGCCAGAGAGTCGGACTATCAGACCAATATCGTTAATGGCAAATACAGCAGTTCCAATCTGGGGCAGCTGGTGCGTGAGGTGTTGGAGAACAAGAAGTACGGCATTGCCGATTTTGCCCCCTATGCGCCCAGTAATGGAGACCCTGCTGCATTCATTGCGGAACCGGTGGTACACAATGGTAAAGTTGATATGGTGGTTGCACTGCAACTGCCACTGGATGGCATCAATGCCATCATGACCCATCGTGAAGGGATGGGGGAGAGTGGAGAGACCTACCTGATCGGTGAAGACCTGCTGATGCGTTCCGACTCTTACCTTGATCCGGTCAACCACACCGTGATGAGCTCTTTCCGTAACCCGGAACTGGGCAAGGTCGACACCGCAGCTGCCAGAGCAGCGCTGGCCGGAGAGAGAGACTCCGAGATCATTATTGACTATAACGGTAATCCAGTTTTGTCAGCATACACGCCAATTGATATTGGTGGAGTCACCTGGGCTCTGCTTGCCGAGATTGATGAAATCGAAGCCTTTGCCGCAGTCAATAGTCTCCAAAACCTGATGCTGCTGGTCGGGCTGCTTGGCGTAATCGTAATCATCGCGATCGGCTGGATGGTGGCTCGCTCCATCGCTGATCCGGTGGTCAAGGTCTCCGAGCTGTTCAGTCGTCTGGAAGAGAGCGGTGACTTCAGCATGCGCTGTGTCGATATCACCTCCAGGGACGAGATTGGAGAGATGGCTGACAAGGTCAACTCCCTGCTCTCCTCTCTGCAGCAGGCGATCAGCAACGCCAACCAGATTGTGACCGAGGTTGCGCGCGGCAACTTCGATCAACGCATGGAAGGCAGCTACCGGGGCGACCTCACCACCCTCAAGGAGGGGGTCAATGGCTCCGCTGACAGTGTAGAGAACACCATGAATGCACTCTCTGTTGTGATGCGAGGGCTGGGCGAGGGTGATCTCAGTGTGCGCATGAGTGATGATGTCGAAGAGCGGTTCCGCAACCAGGTGAATGGAGCAATGACCTCAATCGACGAAGTACTGCAGCAGGTGGGAGAGATCATCCAGCAACTCTCCGAAGGCAACTTCGGTGCACGTATGGACTATGCCGCCAAGGGAGATCTCAAACGTCTGAGTGACAACATCAACCGTGCGATGGGAGATCTCGACTCTGCGGTGACTGAGGTGGTGAGTACAGCGAATAGTATGGGCGAAGGAGATCTCACCCACACCATCAGCGGCAACTACCGTGGAGCGCTGGGTCAACTCAAGGACGCCATCAATACCACTCAGGACAACATCTCCAACATTGTCGCGCAGGTGCGGAGTGCCGCACAGAATGTGCATACCGGCTCCACAGAGGTCTCCAGAGGGAGTCACGACCTCTCCACCCGTACCTCTGAACAGGCGGCCAGTCTGGAAGAGACCGCTGCCAGCATGGAGGAGATGGCCAGCACTGTCAACATGAATGCTGACAACGCCGGACAGGCGAGCCAGCTGGCTGCAGAGTCGGTACAGCGTGCAACGGGTGGAGCAGAGGTTGCCGCCAATGCGGTACGGGCGATGGAAGGGATCAACGAATCCAGCAGCAAGATCTCCGAGATCATCACCATGATTGACGGCATCGCCTTCCAGACCAATCTGTTGGCGCTCAATGCAGCGGTCGAGGCGGCACGTGCCGGCGAACATGGACGTGGCTTTGCGGTGGTGGCTGGAGAGGTACGTACCCTGGCCCAGCGCTCTGCGGATGCTGCCAAAGACATCAAGGAGCTGATCGAAGACAGTAGCAGCCGGATTCAGGAGGGCAGTGAACTGGTCAACCACAGTGGAGATGCGTTGACGGAGATCCAGGAGGCTGTGAAGAAGCTCAATGATATCTCTGCAGAGATTGCGGCATCAGCCAAGGAACAGACCCAGAGCATTGATCAGGTCAATGGTGTAGTGGCTCAACTTGATACGGTGACCCAGGAGAATGCTGCTCTGGTGGAGGAGAGTGCGGCCTCCAGTAGCACACTGATGGAGCAGGCCAATGAGTTGACCCGGATGGTCTCGGTGTTCAAGATCAATGGCATGCTGGAGTCGGCTGGATCAGTTCTGGCTTCAGACAAGGCTACTTCCACAGCAATGGCTGCAGTGCCTGCAAAGAGCGCTACGAAGAAGAATCAGGCAGTTGAAAAGCAGCGTGAAGGGGCTGCTGGCGAATGGTCTGACTTCTGATCAGATTGAGGAGTGGGTGTTAACTGATAAAGCGCCCACTTCTCAAACGCTCAGCCTCCATCATCTCCACCTCTCGTGAGCCGGAGATCACCACTTCCGGATCAGGGACAAAGTCAAGCTCGCTGTCTCCACGCTGATAGGGAATGGAATTGAGGATTACCCGCATCGCATTGAGGCGTGCCTGATATTTGTTGTCTGAACGGATCACAGTCCATGGGGCATGGCTGGTGTGGCTCCTCTTCAGCATCTCATACTTCTGGTTGGTGAAGTCGTCCCAGCGCTCCTGTGCCTGCAGATCCACCTCGCTCAATTTCCACTGACGTAGCGGATCGCTCTTGCGGCGGTTGAAGCGACGATCTTGCTCCTCCTTGGTGACACTGAAGTAGAGCTTGACCAGAATTGTGCCCTGTCGGACCAGATCCTTTTCAAAGCCACTGACGCCGCGCATGAAATTCTTGTACTCCTCTTCCGAGCAGAAACCGAAGATCGGTTCGACCACAGCCCGGTTGTACCAACTGCGGTCAAACAGTACTACCTCACCGGCATGGGGGAACTGTGCCACATAGCGCTGAAAGAACCACTGGCTGCGCTCATTCTCGCTGGGCTTTCCCAGTGCCACTACACGGTAGTGTTTCTCATTCATGTAGCGGGTAACACGGCGGATTGTACCCCCCTTGCCGGAGGCATCGCGCCCCTCGAAGAGAATAATCATCCGTTTATTGCTCTCCTCCAGATACTGCTGCATGCGGATCAGCTCGGCCTGGTAGGGTTTGAGGGACTGCTCCTCTCTGCGCCGCTTCAGTGCCTTTCTGGCAGAGGCCTTGAGCTTCTCTTCCGACTGCAGAGCGGATTCATAGGCTGCAACCAGCTCCTCCATGGATATCTGCTTTCCGTTGATCTCAACCACTATTCCGTACCTCTCCTTGTCAGATAATCGCTATTTACTGCCACTCAGTATAGCAAGAGTTGTATAGCCTATGAGTTGCTGCATGGTTGATAACCATCACTTTTGTATCTGGCTTTTTACTTTCTATGTATGCACTTTAACCTCTGTCATCAGCGTCTCTAACAGTTGGTATGCACGCCCGAATTGGAGATCGTTGGTCTGTCGGGTGAGGGAGTCAAACAGAGATTGATGCGGGGTGCCGACAAACAGAGGCTGTAGCTGTTCACACAGCTCAATGGCGTCAAATCCTTGCTCGTGCAGCTGCAGATGCAGTGCCTTCAGGAGTGGGGCGGCGGCTGCTAAATCGAGCTCCTGAGCCTCAGTATGGTTCTGCTCACTGTTCTGCTCTGTAACCAGTGGGCTCTCAGGGGTGATCCACTCGACCATGGTAGTGAAGAGGAGGCTGTTATTAATCGGCTTGTGGACCAGACCGTTCATACCGCAATCGAGGGTTCGTCTGCGCTCATCGGCGGAAACCCGGGCGGTGACGGCGATGATTGGCAGTCTGCTCCATTTGCTGTGTTGGCGAATGCTTCTGGTGGCACTGTAGCCATCCATCACCGGCATCATGCAGTCCATCAGAATGCCATCGTAGTGCTCTCCCTGCTCCAGCAAATCGAGCACCTCCTGACCATTATTGGCCAGAGTAACCTCGATATCGGCTTGCATCAGCAACTCCTGGATCAGCTCCTGGTTGTCAGGGTTGTCCTCGGCTACCAGTATCGAGGCACCGCGCAGCTGCTG
>CAYQFH010000023.1:0-28196 GCA_964416755.1 uncultured Piscirickettsiaceae bacterium
CCGGGTGACCCGCATGGCCGATCAGCGCCACATCACGCCCCTCTCGGGCATGACGGGCCACCTGCAGATGTACCTTGGTCACCAGTGGGCAGGTGGCATCGTAAACCTCCAGTCCACGTGCTGCCGCCTCCTCCTCAACCGCTGCCGCCACCCCATGGGCACTGAAGATGACACGTGCCCCTTGTGGCACCTCATCCAGCTCCTGTACAAAGATCGCCCCCTTGTCACGCAGCTGTTGTACTACAGTACGATTATGTACCACTTCATGGCGCACATAGATTGGAGCACCGAAGCGCTCCAGCACTCTTTCGACAATGGCAATGGCACGTTCAACCCCGGCACAGAATCCACGCGGGCGAGCCAATTCAATCTTCATCAGTTACTCCAATCGCCAGCAACTTCACCTCGAACTGCAGATCTCTTCCAGCCAGCGGATGGTTGAAGTCAACATCCACCTCATCCTCACGCAGCGCCACAATGGTGGCTGGTACCAGATCACCGGAAGGGGCCTCGAACGAAAGCACCACTCCCGGCTCCAGTGCCTCGTCCTCCACCTCCGCCTGGAAGGTGTTACGAGGCAGTGTATGCACCTGCTCCGGGTCAGGCAGACCGAAGGCCTCTTCCGCCGCAATCAGGTAGTGGTGCCGTTCCCCCACCTGCATACCGATCAGCACCTCCTCCAGTCCGGCAATCCAGGCACCATCTCCAACCACAAATTGAAAGGGCTCATCCGGGGTTGCCACATCAACCGTTGTACTATCGGCCAGCGAGAGGGTGTAGGCAACGGTAACGACACTCCCTGCGGCCACAACTTCCTGTTTCTGATCTACTCTATCCATCAGGATAGTATACTATGAGTCAACCACCCGACTGGATGATCCAACGGCATGAAGCTCTATTACTGGCGCGGCAACCACTCCTCAGGCAAGCCTTTGAGAGGCTCTCTGCAGGCCAGTGATCGCTCCAACGCAATAGCTCAGCTGCAGAAACAAAAGATCGAATCCATCCGGCTGATTCCACTCCCCCACTTCAACAAACCACCAACAGAGACCCAGATCACCCTGCTGCTTCGCCAACTCTCCACTCTACTCAGCTCTGGTCTGACTCTGACCCGAGCACTGGAAGGCATCCGTCATGGAGTCACTGATCGGGCACTCGGAATACTCATTCAACTGATGCTGGACGAGCTGCATCGCGGGAAACCATTCTCTGCCATCCTGGCTGAACGCCCCGGCCTATTCGACCCTTTTCTGATTCATCTGGTGCGTTCAGGGGAACAGTCAAGCCAACTGCCTCTGCTACTGGAACGCGCTGCAGCATACCGTGAACAGGTTCGCTCTCTGAAGCAGCAGACCTGGAAGGCGGTCGCCTACCCCATAGGTGTGCTACTGCTGACGCTTCTGATCACTCTTTTTCTTTTCATGCACGTGGTTCCACAATTCGAGTCACTCTTTGCCAGTCTTGGTGGCACACTGCCACCACTCACCCAACATCTACTCTCAATCACCCATACACTGCAGAACCATACCACCTCTATTCTGCTTACTCTACTATTGGCACCCGCGCTGCTGCTTTTCAGCTACCGCAGCTCTCCTGCACTGCAACAACCCGTTGACCAGTTGCTACTCCGATTGCCACTGACCGGCACAACACTGAGAGAAATTCTGGTTGCCCGCATAGGCAGAACACTGGCCATTCTGCAACAGGCCGCCATTCCACTGCACCACGGACTCGAAAGCGCCATTGAGATGACCTCACTGGTTCCGTTCAAAATTTCGATAGCAGAGGTCAACCGTTCCATCCATCGTGGTATACCGCTCTCCACTGCCCTGCAACAGCAGCAGCTATTCCCTCCAATCGCAATCCAGATGATCCATGCCGGTGAAGAGAGCGGTGAGTTGGCAGAGATGCTGGAGCGGCTGGCAGACTATTATGACACCGAAGTGGAGCACCGCATCCAGCAGTTGACCTCACTACTGGAACCGGCGCTGATTCTGATTATCGGTGGGTTGGTCGGTACGCTTGCCATCGCCCTCTATCAACCCATTTTCCAGATGGGGCAGCATCTGTGAGTCACTACGCACTGCTACTGGAGCCGATTCCATTTCTGATCTCCAGCATCCTTGTCGGGGCGATCATTGGAAGCTTCCTGACCATGCTGGTACATCGACTGCCTCGCATCCTGCAGCGGGAGTGGCAGCAGGAGTGTCAACACCTGCTCGACAGTGAGATCAATTCTACTGCTGACGTACCCCCAGAAAGCCTCGCCTCTCCTGCCTCCTACTGCCCACACTGCCGTCAACCACTACGCTGGATCGACAACATTCCTCTGCTCGGCTATCTGTTCAACCATGGACATTGCCATAACTGCGATGCCAGCATTCACTGGCGCTACCCACTACTGGAATTGCTGGCAATCGCTATAGCGCTCACCACTACACTCCACTTTGGCCCGGGGTTGCAGGCAGTAGTAGCCGCCTTTGCAGGCTGGGCATTGCTGGCTCTACTGTTTATCGATCTGGAGCATCAACTGCTACCTGACTCCATCACCCTGCCTCTGCTCTGGAGCGGACTGTTAATCAACCAGCAACAGTTATTCACTTCATCCACAAACGCACTCTGGGGAGCGGTGTTCGGCTACCTCTCACTCTGGCTGGTCTTCCACCTCTACCGGACTTTCACAGGACGTGAAGGGTTGGGACGTGGCGACTTCAAGCTGTTTGCAGCACTCGGAGCATGGTGTGGTTGGGCACTGCTGCCGCAAATCCTGCTGATTGCCTCAGTCAGCGGCATCTTGCTTGCCTTTCCCCTGCTACTGCGCAAGCAAGAGGCCCCATTGATGACCACCGCAATCCCCTTTGGCCCGTTCCTTGCACTGGGGGGATGGTTCACTCTGCTGTTTGGTGACCTCCTCAACCCGTTCATTCTTGCAGGTCTCTTTGCATGATCCATATTGGACTCACTGGCGGCATCGCCAGTGGTAAAAGTACAGTTGCCAACCGGTTCGCAGAGCACGGGGTTCCCATCATCGATGCCGATGAGGCATCCCGCCTCGCTGTTGCACCCAACAGCCCGGGATTAAGTGCACTGGTGGCCCAATTTGGCTCCGATATTCTTGCAACCGATGGCACGCTTAACCGAAAGAAGTTGCGCAGAGAGATCTTCAACCATCCACAGCTACGACTGCAGGTGGAGCAGATTCTCCACCCAATCATCGCGGAGATCATGCTGCAACAGGCTGCTGCTACCGATGCCCCCTACCTGATCTTCATGATTCCACTGCTGACACAAAAGAAGGGGCGTTATCCAATCGATCGTATATTGGTAGTGGATCTACCTGAATCACTGCAGATTGAGAGAGTGATGCAGCGCGACCAGATCACCCGCCAGGAGGCCGAGGCAATCCTCGACGCACAATTGGGCCGTCAAGAACGGTTGAAAATTGCCGATGACACCATACTCAATATCAATGCCAATTCCATCCCCGAACAGGTAGAGCAACTACACCAACTATATCTTCAGCTTGCCGATAGAGAGTGATAGAATCACCGACCGATTTCAGTACTTTATCATTCCAGGTTCACCTCCTTGTCCGAAACCATCACCTACGAACAGCCACTCAATGAGCGCATCCGTATTCTGCTGCGTCTGGAATCACTGTTCAAGAATATTCAGGACACCCTCTACGAACCCACCCCGGCGAGCAGTCATGCTACGTTGGAACGGCTACAGGAGATTCTGACCCTGACCGACCGATCCGAGCTGAAGAAGGATCTGATGAAGGAGCTGGATCGCAACCATCTGACCCTCTCTGCGCTGAAAGAGCGCTCCGGGGTCGACCATGCACAGCTGGATGAGTTCCTCGACAAGATCAAACAACTCAACATTGATCTTGATACCGAGCGAGGCAAGCCCGGTCAGGAACTACGCAACTCCGAATTTCTCAAGAGCTTCCGTCAGCGTTCCGGGGTACCGGGTGGCCTCTCCGACATTGACTTCCCCCACTACCACTTCTGGCTCAACCTGCCCGCAGAGGAGCGGATCGCCTCATTGGCAGAGTGGGTACGCAGCTTCGACACCATTCGCGAGGCGGTGACACTGGTTCTGGACATGATCCGCCGTAGTGCCACCCCCACCACCGTAGTGGCCTCCAAAGGCTTCTACCAACATAGTCTCGACAAGGATACCCCCTATCAGCTGATTCGGGTCACCTTGCCGATCGATTCTCCACACTATGTCGAAATCAGTGGCGGACGCCACCGTTTCTCGGCACGTTTCATGATTCCCAGCCTCAAGGATCGCCCATCACAGGCGATGGAAGATGTCAGCTTTGAGCTGACCACCTGCATTCTTTAGGAGCCTCTCTTCAGTTCTGAATCTCCAGGTCCCAGAACGCACGAATTGCCGCAACTCCATGCCCGCCTTGACGACGGGACTCGCTGATATGGCGTTGATCAACTCCACCTAATGCATAGACCGGATAGGTTGCCGACTGTAACAACTCGGCAAATGTCTCCCAGCCCAGTGGAGTACGGTCAGGATGAGTCTTGGTCGGCAGCACTGCCGAGAGCACCGCAAAGTCGACGCCAACCTCAGCAGCACGGGCAATCTCTTCCGCATTGTGTAGCGAGGCCGAGACCAATTTCCCCTCTGCCACCGGACGGTCACTCAACGTCTTCAGGCGATGACCATTGAGGTGGATACCATCTGCGTTCACCTGATCCACCCATGCCGGGTCTCCATTCAGCAATACTCTGGCACCATACGCATGCGCCTTCTCCACCACAGCAGCAGCCAATTCCAGGTAGGGTTCCGGCTCCAGCTCCGGCGCACGAAACTGCACCAGGCGTACCCCATCCACCAGTACCCGCTCCAGCTTATTGAGAAAGTCACCGTTATTCTCCGCCTTTCCGGTAATCAGATAGCGATCAGGTAGCTGCAGTGCGGTCAAAACCGGTCGATCCGCTGCTGGAAACTCCTCTGCCTTGAGAGACTCTGCTGTACTCCAGCGCAGTTCCTGATCCTCCACTCCATGTGGTTCACCGGAAAACGCTTTCACCTCCCAGATATCCAACAATATGGAGCAGTCTTCATAGTGGTGTGGAATCTGGATCAACGGCATCGCTGTTTCAACTTCAATGGAGAGCTCCTCCCGGAGTTCACGCTTCAACCCTGAGAGCCGTTCTTCACCCTCTTCCAGCTTGCCACCGGGGAATTCCCATAGCCCTCCCTGATGCAGATGATTATGGCGCAATGTTGTCAGAATTTCATCCGCTGCATTACGAATCACACCAGCTACCACATGAATCATAGTTTTTTCCTCTCCTCCAGACAGAGTGTCTGATCAAATGCATGAAAATCAGGTACGGTACTCTGCATTTATCTTTACATAGTCATGAGAGAGATCGCAGGTCCAGACGGTTTCAGTTGCATTGCCCCGCGCCAGATCAACCCGAATGGTGATCTCTTCACGATCCATCACTACCTGCCCCGCAGCTTCTGTATAACTGGCTGCACGCCCTCCATTCTCGACAATCTGCACGTCATCCAACCAGACGTTGATCTGATCCACATCAAGATGCTCCACACCAGAACGCCCCACCGCAGCAAGAATGCGTCCCCAGTTGGGGTCGGAGGCAAACAGCGCCGTTTTGACCAGTGGTGAATGGGCAATGGTAAAGGCGACATCAAGCGACTCCTGTTCTGTTCTGCCGCCATCCACCTGCACAGTGACGAATTTGCTCGCCCCCTCACCATCCCGCACCATCAACTGCGCCAGCTCCAGTGCGACCACTTCAAGGGCAGCAACAAACTGACCTGCTGCATCACTATCCCCATCGGTCAACGGGTGCATCCCATTCTGGCCGGTAGCCACCACCACAAATGAATCATTGGTAGAGGTGTCTCCATCCACAGTCACCCGATTGAAACTCTTGCCAACCACATAGCTCACCATCTCCTGCAGCAGTTCCTGGTCGATTACCGCATCGGTTGCGATATAGGCAAGCATGGTCGCCATATTCGGGTGGATCATCCCTGACCCCTTGGAGATTCCGGTAATGGTTACACTCTGCCCACCAATCTCCAGCTGGCGACTTGCCCCCTTGATCACGGTATCGGTGGTCATGATGCCATATGCCGCATCCTCCCACCCCATCTCGGAGAGCGAGGCAAGCGCATCGGGCAAACCGTTAATGATCGGTTCTACTGGCAGCGGCTCACCGATCACTCCGGTTGAAAAGGGGAGAATCTGTTGCGGACTACTTTGAGTCAGCTCAGCCAGTACACCACAGATCGCCTCCGCATCACTGCGCCCCTGCGGGCCGGTACCTGCATTGGCATTCCCGGTATTGGTGACCAGATAGCGGGGAGAGTGGCTGTTCAGGTGCTCCTTGCAGAGGGTGACCGGTGCAGCACAGAAGGCATTTTGGGTAAAGACGGCGCCGATAGTGGAACCTTCAGCACACTCCATCACCACCAAGTCCCTTCGATCTGGATAACGTATACCCGCCTCTGTAGTGCCCAGAGCAAACCCGGCTACCGGGTGCATCTCCGGAAAACTTACCTCACCAACTGCCATAGCTGTATATCTCTTTGCGTCTTTACGCCTTTGTGTGAGGCGTTATTAAATTATTTCAATTTTCCGCAACATTGCTTGTACTTCTTGCCCGAGCCACAAGGGCACGGCTCATTACGCCCCACCTTGCGCCCTTCGCGTACAAACGGCGCCTGCTCTTCATCTGCAGGCTGCTCTGCAGCCGGTTGATCGCCCAATACGCCAGCTGGTGCATGCTGAAAGTCCATCCCGGCTGCCGCCTCGGCCGCTTCACGGCGCTGCGCCTCAATGGCCTCTACCTCTTCAGGACTCTGCACCTGAACGCGGGTCATGATCCCCAGCGAGTCATGTTTGATACGGTCCAGCATCGCCGAGAACATCTCGAACGATTCGCGCTTGTACTCCTGCTTCGGATTCTTCTGCGCGTAACCACGCAGATGGATGCCCTGGCGCAGATGATCCATCGCCTGCAGATGCTCCTTCCACTGGTGATCCAGCACCTGCAGCATCACCGCCTTCTCGAAGTGGCGCACATTTTCACTGCCTGCCATCTCCTCCTTGGCGCTGTAGATGGCCATCATCTCCTCAAGCATCTTCTGACGCAGGGTCTCTTCGTGTAGATGGTCATCCTCCTCCAGCCACTGTGCAACCGGAAATTCCAGCTCAAACTCCTTCTGAATCGCCTCTTCCAGCCCCGGAATATCCCACTGCTCCTCCATACTCTGCGGGGGAACAAAGTGGCTAATGATCTGGTTGACCACATCCTCACGTACCGCTTCGACAGTTTCGGAGATATCCTCTACATCCATCAGATCATTCCGCTGCTCGTAAATCACCTGACGCTGGTCATTAGCGACATCATCAAATTCCAGTAGTTGCTTACGGGTGTCGAAGTTATGCCCCTCCACCTTGCGCTGGGCATTCTCGATCGCCTTGTTGACCCAGGGGTGCTCAATCGCCTCCCCCTCCTCCATACCCAGCTTCTGCATCATTCCGGCCAGACGCTCGGAGGCGAAGATGCGCATCAGTGAATCCTCCAGCGAGAGGTAGAAACGGCTGGAACCATTATCCCCCTGACGACCGGAGCGGCCACGCAGCTGGTTGTCGATACGGCGTGACTCATGGCGTTCGGTACCGATGATGTGGAGACCACCCGAGGCCAGCACCTGTTCATGGCGCTGTTGCCATGCTGCCTTGATCTCCTCGACCCTGGCATCATCAGCCTTGTCACCCAGTTGGGCCAGCTCCGCCTCCAGGCTCCCCCCCAGCACAATATCAGTACCACGACCCGCCATATTGGTGGCGATGGTCACTGCACCCGGCGCACCGGCATGCTCGACGATATGTGCTTCACGCTCATGCTGCTTGGCATTGAGGACCTCGTGCTCGATCTTCTCCTTCTTCAACATTTCGGAGATCAGTTCGGAACTCTCGATTGATGCGGTACCCACCAGCACCGGCTGCTGCTTGGCCATGCATTCGCGCACATCCTCGATGATCGCCCCATATTTCTCCTGTGCGGTGAGGTAGACCAGATCGGCACGGTCATCACGCACCATCGGGCGGTGAGTTGGAATCACTACCACCTCGAGACCATAGATCTGCTGGAACTCATAGGCCTCGGTATCCGCAGTACCGGTCATACCGGAGAGTTTGTCGTACATGCGGAAAAAGTTCTGGAAGGTGATCGAGGCCATGGTCTGGTTCTCATTCTGGATCTGTACTCCCTCCTTCGCCTCGACCGCCTGGTGCAATCCCTCGCCCCAACGACGCCCCGGCATGGTACGACCAGTAAACTCATCGACGATGACAATCTGCCCGTTCTGTACGATATAGTGAACATTCTTCTCATAGACCACATGGGCACGCAGCGCCGCGTAGAGGTGATGCATCAAAGTGATGTTCTGCGGCTCATAAAGGCTCTCACCCTCGCCCAGCAGGCCCACCTCAGTCAGCATATACTCCACCTTCTCGTGGCCCTCTTCGGTCAGTAGTACCTGCTTCGACTTCTCATCAACAGTGTAATCGCCGTTAGCCTCTTCACCCTCTTCAAACCCCTTCTCCAGTTGTCCCGGCAGGCCGTTCATCGCTTGATAGAGCTCGGAGTTATCATCAGTCGGACCAGAGATAATCAGCGGAGTACGTGCCTCATCGATCAAAATCGAATCCACCTCATCCACCACCGCAAAGGCGCGCTGGCGCTGCACCCGCTCATCGGCGGAGAAGGACATGTTATCACGCAGGTAGTCGAAACCAAACTCGTTGTTGGTACCGTAGGTGATGTCAGCAGCATAGGCCTGCTGACGCTCCTCATGTTCCAGCCCGGGGATCACCACACCCACACTCATACCAAGGAAGTTGTAGAGCTGCCCCATCCAGCCGGCATCACGACTGGCAAGATAATCATTCACAGTAACAACATGAACACCATTACCGTTCAAGGCATTGAGGTAGACCGCCAGCGTTGCCATCAAGGTCTTGCCCTCACCGGTACGCATCTCGGCAATCTTGCCCTGATGCAGCACCATGCCACCGATCATCTGCACATCATAGTGGCGCATCTGAAAGACACGCTGCGATGCCTCACGCACCGTGGCAAAGGCCTCTGGCAGCAGTTCATCGAGGGTGGCCCCCGCTTTGATGCGGTTACGGAACTCTGCCGTCCTGGCCTGCAGCGCTTCATCACTCAACTCCTGTAGCTCTGGCTCAAGCGCGTTGATCTGATCAACCGTCTTCTGCATCTTCTTGACCAGACGGTCATTACGACTGCCAAAAATCTTTTTAAAAGCTTTTTTAATCATTGTGGTGGCCACTTCCTGCG
Organism: uncultured Piscirickettsiaceae bacterium; assembly: GCA_964416755.1. Classification (GTDB taxonomy): domain Bacteria; phylum Pseudomonadota; class Gammaproteobacteria; genus Thiopontia. The sequence continues at coordinate 9,378 of CAYQFH010000023.1, forward strand.
GCATGGTTATCTATGAAAAATCACGCCATTGCTGCACGTAATTTCCCATAACGAGAAAAAGGGAGATCATAGCGAATCACCGGTTGAACTCCAAGAAGAAGCAACCAGTTAAAAGAAGTTTTCTATACCGCCACCTATGCTGTCAGGGGCACAAAAGAGATCGGCGCAGACTCACTTTCATCAAAGGAGACATATTCCCATGCCTCTTTGTTCGCCAACACCTTGCGAGTCAGCTGGTTGTTCAGGTCATGACCTGATTTGTAACCATGGTAGGCTCCCAGAATCGGGCTACCCAGCAGATAGAGATCACCTACCGCATCGAGAATCTTGTGGCGTACAAACTCATCCTTGAAGCGCAGTCCATCTTCATTCAGTACACGGAACTCATCCAGACCTACTGCATTCTCCAAACTTGCACCCAGCGCCAACCCCTGCATGCGCAATGCCTCGACATCACGGATGAAACCGAAGGTACGGGCGCGGCTCACCTCTTTCTCATAACGCAATGAGGAGAAATCGATTGTCTGATATTGATGTTCCTCGCTGAATGCGGGGTGCTCGAAATCGATCTCGAAGGAGAGCTTGAACCCCTCATAGGGTGCCAGACTCGCCTTTTTATCCCCATCCTCTACCTCAACCGGCTGAGTGATGCGAATATAGCGCTTGGCCGCACGTTGCTCGACCAGACCGGCACTCTTGAGCATAAAGACAAAAGTACTGGCACTACCATCCATGATCGGGATCTCAGGTGCATCAAGATCGACAAAGGCATTATCGACGCCCAAGCCATAGAAGGCAGACATCAGATGCTCAATGGTGGAGATGGTGGCTCCATCCTTCATCAGTGTAGTGGAGAGCCGAGTATCTCCTACACAGGTAGGACAGACTGAAATGGTTGGACTGTTGGCCATATCGACACGACGGAACACAATACCGGTATTCTCAGGAGCGGGTCTCAACGTGAGATGCACCTTTTTGCCGGAGTGGAGACCAATGCCCGTAGAGTGGACCTGGTTTTTCAATGTTCGTTGACGTGTCATGGCTTTATAAAATTTGTTTTTAACCCTGTTGTGCAGAGCGAGTGCATTATATACAAGAAATCACTTGAATGCAAGCGCATAAAAAACGCATTTTTTCGACAGATTTGGATTCTATGGGAACAGTAATACAAAAATCAACCACTTTTTTGTATTTTCTTCACTCTATTTCTCATAAAAAATTCAGAAGAACATGGAAGACCAGTACAAATAGGGAGTTACTCCTTGTCGAGGCTGAATCTCTCCCTCCAATACTCCCTGCTCTGATCGATACAGTTGTTCAATAATCTCACCATCTGCATCGATCAGAGCAGTAATTCCAGTATTGGTTGCGCGCAGTAGTGGACGCGCTGACTCCAAAGCACGCATACGGGCAATCTGCAGATGCTGATCCGGTGCCAGAGAATTTCCAAACCAGCCATCATTGCTGACTGTCACCAAAAGACTGGCCTGCGGCAGATATGAGAAAGTCAACCGAGGATAAGCGATCTCATAACAGACGGTTGGCCCAATCACCCACTCTCCTACACTCAATGGCGACTGTTGCTCCGCCCCTGCCGAGAAGGAGGAGAAGGGAATCTGAATAAAGTTCAGCAGTGGACGCAGCACCCCCTCAAACGGCAGATATTCCCCCATCGGTACCAGATGGCGCTTTCTGTAACTGCCACTTTCCGCTCCCACTGCCACAATGGCATTGTAGTAATGTCTCTTCTCCCCATTCCACTCCAGCAATGGCATCCCCGTCAACAACGTGCGCCCCTCTGCTGCCAACCGCTGCGAAAACGGCTGTAAGAAGATGCTTTCCACACGCTGGCGAAAGGCGGGAATTGCCGTCTCCGGCCAGATCACCAACTGCGCTCGGCTCTCCTCCGTTGCAATACGATACTGTCTCAAAGTCGGGAATAGATTCTCTGACAACCACTTCTGATCCTGTGCGATATTGCCTTGAACCAACGCTACCGAAACCGGCTCTCCCTGTGGTTCTCCCCACTGCTGCTGGCTACTTCCCCAAGCAAGCAAAGAGAGCAACAGCAGCTGTACCACTACACCACCACGCTGCCTGGGGATAACCACTGTACGCAGCAACAGTAGTGCAATCCACGCCAGAAACAGGGAAACTCCGAGCGTCCCTACCCATGGAGCCAAACCACGATAGAAGGTTCCTGGGGCGGTATGCCCCAACAGTAACCAGGGAAACCCCCCCAGCAGCCAACTACGCAGCCACTCAAAAACAACCCAAAACAGAGGGAACAGCAATAGCACTGAACGGGCGAAGCGCTGCCCCAACCAGAAAAGTATCGCCCCTTGTAACGCCGGAAAGAGCGCCATCCCCGAGACGAAAAGCACTGCCACCACCCACGAAAGTGTCAGATCCACACCACCAAACTGAGCCACACTAACCTGCACCCAACTGGTCCCGACACCGAACAGCCCAACACCGAAGAGCCATCCCAGACGAAAGGCATCTCGCCCGGTCGAAGCCTGCAGCCAGACCCAGTACTGCACCCCAACCGCAAATGGTGCAATCCAGAACAGTTCGAAGGGGGCAAAAGCCAGCGGCAGAATGCCACCAGCAGCAAGCGCCAGCAGTCCCGGACCGCTATGCAGCGTCTGCTTCCGGCGCGCTCTCATCAGGTTGCCCACCACCAACAGCGCTGAGCGGCGAAACATTGACCTGCAGCAGATGGACACGGCGATTGTCTGCACGCAGCACCTTGAAGCGGAAGCGCTCCATCTCCACGCTCTCACCACGCACCGGCAGATGGCCCAACCTGCGAATCAGCAGGCCACCCACCGTGTCCACCCCATCCTCATCCAAGGAAGCAGAGAAATATTCATTGAACTCCTCAATCGGTGTGACCGCCTTAACAGTGTGACGAACTGCAGTGTGGCGATGAATCAACCCCTCTTCCAGATCGTGCTCATCCTCGATATCACCAACAATCTGCTCCAGCACATCCTCGATGGTCACCATCCCGGCCACGCCACCATACTCATCCACCACGATGGCGATGTGGTTACGGCTGGAGCGGAATTCCTTGAGCAGCACATTGAGCCGTTTACTCTCAGGAATGAAAACCACCGGACGCAGGTTGTCACGCAGATTGAAGCGTCCCTCCTCCTCACGCCAGTGGAGCACATCCTTGGCCAGCAGAATACCGACCACCTCGTCACGGCTCTCGCCAATGACTGGAAAACGGGAGTGTGCCGATTTGATAACGGTAGGAAGAAACTCTTCCGGAGAGTCCTCCATTCCCACCACTACCATCTGAGAACGGGGGATCATGATGTCTCGCGCCTGCATCTCGGAGAACTGCAGTGCCCCCTCCAGCATCGCCAGACTATCCGCATCCAGAATCTGCTGCCAGTGGGCAGCACGGAGAATCTCAATCAGTTGATCTTTGTTGGCAGGCCCCTGGTACTGCACGCCACCAAACAGGGAGCGGAGCCAGGAACCGATGGTAGGTCGGTCTTTGCTGTTCATGTACGGTTCTTTATTGAATCGGCACTATAGTTTACGCATAAGGATCGCTAAATCCAAGAGAGGCCAGAATTTTGATCTCTGCCTGCTCCATCACGATCGCATCACGCGGTTCAATGTGATCCATCCCCAGCAGATGGAGTACGCCATGCACCACCATATGTGCCCAGTGCGCCTCTTCCGATTTTCCCTGTTCAGCAGCTTCACGCACAATCACCGGCGCAGAGATCACCAAGTCCCCCAACGGCAGCTCTTCCACCGGAATCCCTGCCGGTGCCTCGAACGGGAAGGAGAGTACATTGGTCGGCCCCTGCTTATTGCGATACTGCTGGTTCAACTCGGCACTCTCCGCCTCATCGACAATACGCACCACCAGCTCACCCAACACCTCTTCGCCAGCACCATCAATAGCAGCATTGGCCCACTGTTCAAAGATTGCTTCAGCAGGCAACTCCCCCACCTTGATCGCCTGTTGCAAAATCAGCTCCATCAGCCCTGTTCTCCATCATAAGCACGCACAATACGCTGTACCAGCGGATGGCGCACCACATCCTTGGCCTGAAAGAAGGTAAAACCGATCTCATCGACCGATTGCAACACCTCGATAGCATTGCGCAGCCCTGACTGCACGTGACGCGGCAGATCAACCTGAGTCACATCACCAGTCACCACCGCCGTAGAGCCAAAACCGATCCGGGTGAGAAACATCTTCATCTGCTCTACTGTAGTATTCTGTGCCTCGTCCAGAATGACAAAGGAGTCATTCAATGTACGCCCGCGCATAAAGGCGAGTGGCGCCACTTCGACCACATTGCGCTCAATCAGCTTCGCCACCTTCTCAAATCCGAGCATTTCGTAGAGGGCATCATAAAGTGGACGCAGATAGGGGTCGATCTTGTCCGCCATATCCCCCGGTAGGAAGCCAAGCTTTTCCCCCGCCTCCACCGCCGGACGCACCAGCACCAACCGCTTTACCTCTTCGCGCTGTAGCGCATCAACTGCACTGGCGACCGCCAGATAGCTCTTGCCGGTACCGGCCGGGCCGATGCCGAAGCTGAGATCATGAGTGACAATCTGGTGCATGTAACGGCGCTGACGTGGGCCACGCGGACGAATCACCCGGTGACGGGTCTTGATGGTGACTTCAGGAATGGAACGCTCCGCCTCTGCCGCTTCGGCATCCTCATCCCTTTTCATCTGCACCTCATTCAGCAACAGATGAAGCGTATCAGCTGCAACCTCCTCCTGCTGGGTATAGAGACTGTTCAGCACCTGCCCTGCCAACCTAATGGATTCAGCATCTCCGACAATACGAAACTGGTTGCCACGGTAGTTGATCTCTACCCCCAGCCGTGCCTCAATCTGGCGCAGATGGGCATCTTGCTCTCCACACAGTGCAACCAGTCGCTCACTATCGGCTGGTTCCAGTACAATTTCGGTTGACTCCATTATTCTATCCGCTCGCCACGCAGTGAATTGGGCAGCGCCTCGGTGATCTTCACCTCGACAAACTGCCCGGTCAGACTCAACGGCCCATCAAAATTGACCACCCGATTGTTCTCGGTACGCCCCGCCACCTGAGTACCCGGCCCCTTGCGCGCTGGACCTTCGACCAGCACGGTCTGCACACTCCCCATCATCTCACGACTGATCTCCATCGCAATCTGATTCAAGCGCTCTTGCAAGCGCGTCAGACGCTGTTGCTTCACCTCGTGAGGCACATCATCGGGCAGGTCGGCTGCTGGGGTACCGGGACGTGGACTGTAGATAAAACTGAAGGAGCGGTCAAAGCGCAATTCGGCAATCAGATCCATCGTTGCCATGAAGTCTTCTTCCGTCTCACCGGGGAAACCGATAATAAAATCGGAGGAGAGGCTGAGATCGGGACGCTGTGCCCGCAATTTTTGGATGATCTCGCGATACGCCTCTGCACTATGGTTGCGCTTCATCATCTTGAGGATGTGGTCGGATCCGGCCTGTACCGGCAGATGGAGGTGACTCACCAGTTGCGGTACCTCACCATAGCTCTCGATCAGCGCATCGTTCATCTCCATCGGATGGGAGGTGGTATAACGGATACGCCCCACACCATCCATTGCTGCGATAAAGTGGATCAGCGTCGCCAGATCGGCAGTCTCTCCATCTTCCATCTCACCACGATAGGCATTGACGTTCTGACCCAGCAGCGAAATCTCCCGAACCCCCTGCTCGACCAGACCGGCCACTTCGGCAATCACATCATCGAATGGGCGGCTCACCTCTTCACCACGGGTGTACGGCACAACGCAGAAGGTGCAGTACTTGCTGCATCCCTCCATAATGCTGACATGGGCACTGACACCGGTTGCCTGCTGCTCCGGCAGGCGGTCGAACTTCTCGATCTCGGGAAAGGAGACATCGACCACTGCCTTCTGTTCTGCCATGGCTGCATCCACCATTTCTGGCAGGCGGTGCAGGGTCTGTGGCCCGAAGACCAGATCGACAAACGGGGCACGGCTGCGAATCGCCTCTCCCTCCTGGCTGGCAACACAACCACCCACACCAATCAGTATGCCAGGCTTTGCCTCTTTCAACGGACGCCACAACCCCAGCTGCGAGAAGACCTTCTCCTGCGCCTTCTCCCGCACAGAACAGGTATTGAGCAGAAAGAGATCGGCCTCCTCCGGCACCTCGGTGCGCTCGTACCCATGCGACTTCTGTAGCAACTCCACCATGCGAGCGGAGTCGTAGTCATTCATCTGACAGCCAAAGGTTTTAATCAGGACTTTCTTGGACATCGGGGAATAGAGTCAGGCAACGGTAAAAGCGTAATTCTACCTTGAAATGGCTGACAACAGTCACAACCAAGTTTTAAAGATACCTCTAAAATACCAACTTCATAAAGACAATTTTCTAAGTCTCAGCGCATTGGTCACCACCGTCACCGAGCTCATGCTCATCGCGGCTGCAGCAACAACAGGACTCAAGAGAACCCCAAACAGTGGAAACAGTACCCCTGCCGCAATCGGTATCCCCAGTGTGTTGTAGACAAAGGCCCCAAACAGATTTTGTCGAATATTGCGCATGGTGGCTCTGGAGAGCAAAATTGCATGGGTTACTCCATCCAAGGCACCTCGCATTAGCGTGATATCTGCAGACTCAATTGCGACATCCGTTCCGGTACCAATTGCCATGCCCACATCGGCTTGTGCCAGTGCTGGCGCATCATTGATCCCATCCCCCACCATCAACACCTGTTCTCCAGACGCCTGAAGTTTCTGAACCTGATTCGCTTTATCAGCAGGCAGCACCTCAGCCACAACCTGTTCAACCCCCAATGAATCAGCTACTACCTGAGCTGTCTTTTGGTGATCACCTGTCAGCATAACCACCTTCAATCCAATCTCATGTAGCCGATCAATAGTCTCTCTTGCTTCCGGTTTAACAGGATCGGCAATACCTATAATGCCGACCCATTCGTTATCAACCGCAACACAGACTGGTGTACCTCCATGACTGGCACACTGCTGAATCGTTTTCAAGTGTTCCGCTGTATCTATTTTATTTTGCTCTATCCATACAGCATTACCAATCCGTATCTGGCTCTCGCCAACATGCCCACAGACACCTTGCCCAGACTTGCTCTGAAACTGTTCACACACCGGAATCGACAAACCACGCTCTTTGGCTTCCGTAACAATGGCTGAAGCCAGTGGATGCTCAGAGTGCTGCTCAATGGCTGCTGCAAGCTGGAGCAATCTCTCTTCATCATAACCAGAGAGTGGTGTAACCGATACCACACTGGGACTTCCCTCGGTAAGCGTACCAGTCTTGTCAAAAACAACGGTTGTCACCGTTTCTGATCGCTGCAATGCCTCACCATTGCGAATCAGGATACCCATCCCGGCCGCACGTCCGACACCCACCATAATGGAAATGGGTGTTGCCAAACCCAAGGCACAGGGACAAGCAATCACCAACACCGTCATTGCAGCCACAATGGCATAACTTAACTGCGGGTCAGGCCCCATCCAGAACCAGAGGGCAAAGCTCACCAGTGCAATCACAACCACTACCGGAACAAAGATGGCCGCAATCCGGTCCACAATCCTTCCAATTTCCGGCTTACTCGATTGAGCCTTACGCACCAACTCTACAATCTGCGCCAATACCGTCTCTCTACCGATACGCGTTGTCTGTATCAAGATGGAACCGGAACCATTGATGGTTCCACCAACCACTTCATCTTCCCTGCTCTTATGGATCGGCATGGATTCGCCTGTTAGCATCGACTCATCCACAAAAGTATCGCCATCCAGTACCACGCCGTCCAGTGGAACCTTTTCACCTGGACGTATACGCAAGGTTTCATCCAGGCCAACCTCTTCCAGTAGAACATCCCGCTCAATACCATTACGGATCACATGGGCCTGTTTGGGTTGCAGGCCGATCAGTTTCTGAATCGCCTCCGAAGTCTTGCCGCGCGAACGCATCTCCAGTGCTGACCCCAGTGAGACCAGTGCCACAATGATCACGGCAGCTTCGAAATAGGCGTGTCGTGCCAGTGAAGGGACACTCTCTGGAAATAGCACAATAGCTGTCGAGTAGAGCCAAGCCGTACCCGTGCCCATTGCGATCAGAGTATCCATGTTCCCACGGCGATTACGCAGACTGATCCAGGCACCTTGAAAGAAGTGTCCACCGACAAAAATCAGCACCAGCAGAGTAATCATGCTGATCCCCATCCAGACTGCTTTACCCGTCTCAATGACTGGAAGAAAGCCACCCATCCCTGCAGTAAACAGCGCTATCCCAATGACACCTGCAACCGCAGTACGCCATAACAAGGCGTTATATTCGGCCTGCTCCTGTTGTGCCTTCTGCTCTTGATCCTCCACAGTCACTAATTCCGATGCATTGAAACCAGCTTGCACAATCGCTTCAATCAACGGTGCTGCCGTGACACTACCATGCACACTGGCACTACGCTCCCCCAGATTAACTGTGGCTGTTGTAACCCCATCCACCGCCTGTAGCGCTTCTTCCACTGCCGAGACACAACCGGCACAGACCATGCCGGAGATCGACAGCCGTATCTCTCTAGCCATTGCGCTCACTCCACAGTTGATAGATCTCATCCGACCAGTGGGACTGAATCCAGGCCAGGATGGCATCGATCTCCTCATCATTTAACTGATTCCTGAATGGCGGCATCTGACCTCCCAGCGGGATACCGCCATCCTGTACCGTCTTGCGCAGCAGTTTCAAGGGGTGGTGCCAGGCATGAGCTGTTCCATTGAGCGGCGGGGGCGGATAGTGCCCCTGCTCATTGGGCGTTCTCCAGTCAGGCGTTGCAGCCGCCTCCGGCCCATGACAACCGGCACAGTTTGTCTGGTAAAGTGGGCCGCCGTTTGCCACCTGCGCTTCGCTGTACCAGCGCCCGTTCATCCCCTCAACATGGCCATTCATCTCAACCATCTGCATGATCAAGAGCACAATCAATCCTGCAGCAGCAACTCCTCCAAACAGCGTCCATCTACTCACATCGTCTCTCCTTAATAAAGCCCATTCGCCTGCTGCAGCCAGCGTACAAAAGCAATGATCTTGCCGACATCACGCTCCTTGATCCCTTCAACCGGCGGCATATCTCCAAAGCGCCAATGGTGGGCCCGGACACCATTGAGTGCCGCATTATAGAAGGCACCATCTCCATGGTGGGAGGGTTTATAGAAGTCATGAATCAGTGGTGGTCCCTGTTCAGTACCTCTGGCCCACTCACCATGGCACTGCATACAGCTCTTCTTGAACAGGTTCATTCCGACCGCCTGTTTGAAGGGCACCCGAATCCCGTTATCTGTCGTCGCTGCACCAGCAACCGTAACCATAGTGGCTGAAACAGCCAATGCAATCAAAACCTGTTTTACTGATCCAAACATCTACTCTCTCCTACTCTGATTAATCAATGCCCACCGACTGCTGACGCGTTCGAACAAAGGCAACAATGTCACTCGTCTGCTCTGGAGTAATCCCCGTCAACATCGGCATATCTCCAAACTTCCAATGGTGCTGCCGCACCCCGTTCTTGACTGCATGGTAGAACGCGAGATCCGCATGGTGCGAAGGTGCATAGACTCGATCCAATAGAGGTGGCCCTTCACTGCTGCCATACAGATTCACCCCGTGACAGCGTGCACAGATCTGTTGGTACTGCGTCTCTCCCTGAACAACACTTGGCCGGTAATCGACTGCCGGCAAGAAGTTGCGTGCTCTGATCTGTTCGGGGTCCAAGGCATCGCATCCGGTGAGCAGTATCCCGGCTGTAGCAACCAGTAGCAGTGTCAATAGCGGCAGCTTCACTCGGTCTTGTCCTGCATCCTACTCTTGCACAAAAATCGTCACCTTGGGAGAGACCAGATTTTCAAAATGGGTATGCTCTTCATCTGCCACAATCAGCTGTAGTGTGTGCTTGCCTGGTGCCAGATTGAGTGTGGTACCCATCTCACCCGCCCCAAAAATTCGATGCTGATCCGATGGCTGCATCGGTTCATCCAGTTGGGTATCGGCATCTACATCAACCATCAGATGAAAGTGGCCTGCATTGTGTTTATCCACCCCTGCCGGTGCAATCTTGACCCCATTCGCCATAAACCGCACCGAAACAGGGCTGGTAACCACCGCACCATTTTGCGGGGAGGCGATGGCTACCCGCTGACCACGATCATAATCACCATGCGCATGGAGTGCGCCACTGAACAGTGCGCCAACCAGTAGTGGGAAGAGAGTAACTCTTTTACGATTTTTCATGCTTAACCATTCCTTGCTGTTCCATTCAATATCGAATTTCATACTACGACAACGGTGTAACAGCAATATGTCTCATCCACCCTTTTTTGTAACTGAATGTAACCGTTACCCGGTAAAGCTTTTACACCACCACAAACTGTCCCATCATTCCGTGATCCTCATGTTCCAGAATGTGGCAGTGGTACATGTAGGGGGTTTCCGGGTCACGATGTAGAGGAAACTGGATCAGCAGCTGTACACGCTCGAACGGATGAACCAACACGGTATCCTTGAAGCCCAACTCATGCTCCTGCGGTTTTCGCTCCCGACGCAGAACCTTGAACTGCACGTTATGGATATGGAATGGGTGCGGCATCATGGTGCTGTTTTTGATTGTCCAAATCTCCACACTGCCTGCCTGTACCACCTCATCGATACGTGCCATATCCATCGATTTATTATTGATTGTGAACTGATCTGGAGTCGTCAAACCATCCAGACTTCTGTTCATCCCCAACTTGAAGGTACGTTGCTTCACTACCGAGTGCAGATCAACCAGCGGATGGGATACCAATCGGTGAGGAATCTGTACCGGAGTGGATACTGCTGCGGTCGCATCAATCTGCATAATATCAAACTGCATTGGCTCGCCCATCATCCGATTCATCATCGCCATCCCTCTCTCCGGGAATGGCTGTTTATGGGTACGGTGTCTGAGGATTGGCATCGCTCCATCAGAAAGATCAACCAGAACCTCTGCCCGCTCTGCAGGTGCCAGAGTGATCGCGTGCAGGGTCACAGGGTGTTCCAGCAGTCCACCATCACTACCAATCAGATGAAAGGGACGACCATCATCAAACTCCAGTTGATAGATTCTCGCATTGGAGCCATTCAACAGCCGCAGTCGAATCAGTGGTCGCTCTACCTTCAACAGCGGTCTCATTACACCATTAACCAGCGTATGTTTACCCCGCTTCCCCATCATCCGATCCCGTACCGTAGTGACATATTGGAGGGTTCCGTCAGCATTGAAGTCCTTATCCTGCAGGATCACCGGAAAGTCATCCACCCCATAGGTGGAGGGCAATCCAAGCTTTCTGCTTGGCTCATCCTCGATAAGAAACATACCAGCCAACCCGTGGTAGACCTGCACCCCAGTCTTATGCAGTTGGTGGGAGTGATACCAGAGTGTTGCTGCAGGCTGATCAATATCGAAACGGGTCTCCCACTGGGAACCTGGTGCAATCGGCTGATGCGGCCCACCATCAGCCTTGGCTGGTAGCTTCATTCCATGCCAGTGCAGGGTAGTGGTTTTTACAAGCTGGTTTTTAACACGGATATGCACACGATCTCCCTGTTTGACCTTCAGGGTTGCACCGAGAAAGGGTTGGTTGACCCCCAATGTCGGCGTCTCCACTGCAGGAAGGATCGATGCTCGTCCCGACTGAATCGAAAGCTCGAAGTATAGATCTTGGCCTGAGCGCCTCCCCTGATCCAACATCGGTACCTGAAAGTGATTATTGAAAAGGGGATGGCCTCTGGCCTGCAGCAGAGAGGCAGGCATTGCCAAACCAGCGGCTACCGATTGCAACCACCTTCTTCTTGAGAACATCACAACTCCTCCATGGTCAAGACAGCAAAAGACAGATAATCCCCATGCCCTGCCAGTCATAAAACAGGTAGGGTACAGGATTACGGTGCCCTCTATTTACCTTGTGCAACCAACTGCTTCAGTGATGCATCAATACTGGTCAGTAATCCCTCCATTCTCACCATATGCGACTGCTTGCTTCCCATCATCTCATGCATCAATCCTGGGTTCATCATCTGGTTGTTCATCATGGGCATTCTTTGGTTCCCCATCATCGCTCCAGAATTCATCATTGGGGCAGAGTACATACCCTGTCGATTCTGCATCATCTGACCATTCATCGCCCCACCCTGTCCCCCCATCATTGTCCCGGGGTTCATCTGTCCCCGGTTCTGCATCCACTGTGGATTCATCATGGTGGCAGGATTGACTCCCTGGTTATTGCCCATCCGCTGCTGCATCATTTGAGGATTCATCATCCCTCGCTCTGTTCCCATCCTTGCTGGTCCCGTCATCGGAGCGGGGGTTACCGTGCTATCGGCAGCCGCCTCCTTAGAATTTCCGCTATCTGCCAATACCGGCAGTGAAAAGGCCAGTGCAAAAGTGGTTGCCAATACTGTTTTTGAATCTTTCATCTACTTTTCTCCATACGCTTTAAATAAACAGAACCTGTGTTACATCACGTTGCGTACAACAAGTCCATGAATGCACCTTTTTGAAAATCATGATAGAGCGCCACCCCATCACATTCATTTCGGGTTTGATCTTATTCGGCCAATGTAATTCCCGTATGTCTGTCATGGCTTTTTTTGTAATTTTTTGTAACAGCAACAGTCGATGCAAATACATCACTGGCACCTGTCCGTTACAAAAAATTACAAAAAGGACCCTCTCAGACATCAGCTATTTACATTAGCAACCTACAATATTGTTAAGCCTTAAATGTCAATATCGATTAAGGCTATTCACAACAAAACCGGTAACAAGGAGAAGATCATGAACAGAACAGCAAAACAGTTAATTGGTCTTGCTGCAGCCTCCGTACTGCTGGCTGGAGTCGCAAACGGGATGTTCACTCAGGGTGGCTATGGCCCTGGCTGGGGAGGGCATCATGGAATGATGGGTAATTTGGCACCCGGATTTTATCCAGGACATATGTTCGCAAGTTATTCCCCGGAAGCAACCGCTGAACGTCTGAGTGTTTTGAAGGAGCGTATCGGAATCACCAAAGCACAAAGCCCAGCCTGGGATGAGTACAGCGCTGCGGTAGAGGATAAAGTGAACCTGATGCAGTCACACCGAAATGCTTTTTTCGGTACAGACAGTGATATCAACCAATTCCAGAGCAGACATCAGCAGGGGCTGAACAGCATGCAGCAACTCTTTAACGCAACCCGGAACTTGTATGCAACATTGACCCCGGAGCAGCGGGCCAGAGCAGGTGATTTGATTGGACTACACCATGGTCCAAGATGAGTATTGAATGGTGTCAGGCAATCACGCCTGACACCATTCTGAGGGTTTTACCTGATCACATACAGTTCATATGTCCAGGCCCCTGACACGCTTTAATCCGCTCACTCCAAAGGCTCTTCATATAGGCCACCAATGCAGTAGCATCTTCGGTCGTAAGCCCTTGTGTTCCCCACGCAGGCATTCTGCCTGGAGGAGAAGAGCCTTCCAGGATCTTCTTGACCAGCGCCTCATCGGTATGGTGCCACGCATGCGCAGACTCATCCAGCGGAGGTGATATCCGGTAATTTCGGTCTGTTAGCGACTCAATGGTGTAGGTTTCACCAACACCTGAAATACCATGACAACTCTGACATTTCTCCTGATAGAGTGTTGCGCCCCGCTTTTCCTGATCAGATTCCAGGCGAGGGAGTCCATCTGCTCTCCTCCAGTTTTTTCCTCTATCCTTGGAAAGGATCTGCTTGCCATGCTGGTTGGTTGCAACCCAATAGTCAGAATTCTCTTGCTCGATTGAAAGCTCATACAGTACTTGAGCTCCCATCTGGTTATTGATTGTAGACCACTCTGAATCATTCACACCCATTCCCAGCAACCCCTTTCCGACTACAAAGGCATAGAGATCCCCATCTCCCAGCGATGTGATCAGGGTCACCGGAAGCGGCAACTCATACAGAGACAACCACTGCTCACCACCATCACGACTCACAAACAGACCCGCATCCGTACCCGCAAATTTCGTTCCCGAGGGATGTTCCACAATTTTTCTGTTCTTCGGTAGCTGTTCCATAGAACGACCCTGGCTCATATCGATAGCACCAGCAGGATCTGCATAGACACCACCCTCTGACCACAAGGTATAGCCTGTCACACCAACCGCAACCATCATGGCCAATATCCACGCCGATCTCTTATTCATACCCAATCCTTTACTGATCGTTTTTCTTCCTGAAAAACATGCTGAAAATTACACCCATTACCCTCTCTTCTTCGGCAAGCACTTTCCATCCGCTGACTGCATCTTGCGGACGGTCGTCATGATGTTGGCAACATTGTGCTTAACCTCAAGACTATTCTCCGGATCGGGCTCTTTCAGGTCGTTGAGCGGGCCGGTCATCCGATCACAAATCCTGCCTTCCACATCAATGATAAAGGTCTCTGGCGCACCAGTAACGCCCCACTCCATCCCGGCCAGATTATCTCCGTCATCACCGGTTTTATCGTAGGGGTCTCCCAGTGTATCGAGCCAACGCAGTGCCGCTTCCCGACTACCACCGGACTCTTCACGATCTTTCCAGTTAATGCTATTGATCGGTACCTCCTTGGATGCCGCCAAGCGCATCAAGACATCATGCTCCGCTCGACAGGCCGGACACCAGGTTGCCCAGATATTCAACAGGCTGACCTGGCCATTGAGGTCTGCGCGAGAGAACCGTTCTTTAGGCTCCAAAAGGCCAGGCAAATCAAATTCTGGAGATAACTTTCCAATCATGGGTGAATCCTCTCCCTCCAGCCCCGGCTTCAATTTGAGCCCGATATAGAGCAACACAAACAATACCAACACTAGAGCAGCAGGCAGTACTGCCCGTGAGCGTGATGCCATATTGACCTCCTTGATCCATCACAACACATGCCGTACCACCCCCTGCTTCATCCTGAAACAGAGGGTGGGAACTGAAAGTTATTTTTTCTGTAGCAATACCAGCTCTTTGAGTGAGGCATCGACACTCTTCATCAACTCCTCCATTTTCGCCATATGCGCCTGTTTGTTTCCCATCATCTGCTGCATCATTGTGTGATCCATCATCTGACCATTCTGCCCTCCCATCATCTGCTGCATCATTTTTGGGTTCATCATCTGCATATTGGTTGATGTGGTTTTTGTGGCAGCCTTGTCATCATCGTGATGGTTACCATCTGCCAATACTGGCAGTGAGAATGCCAAAGCGGCTGTTGCAATAAACATTTTTTTTGATTGTTTCATCTATTTTCTCCATCGTTAATAAAAGTTAATCATTGTTGCCCCGTTATTCAAAAGCGGAGGGGTATCCGCATAGTCTGTGAGCTATAGCAGGTGCTGAGTGCAAGCCCCATATATCTGCAATTAACTGTGCTCATCCGCATGGCTATGGCCACCCTCGCCAACCAACGCTTTATACTGTCGCTCGCTCATCCCTTCCACCTGCTGTAGAAAAGCCACCAGCTCCCAAAGCTCTTGATCGGTGTGAAAGTCTCCCCAAGCTGGCATACCAGTCATTTTGAATCCGTGTTTGATTGCCCAAAACGTTGCTGCTGCATCATGTGATGCATGTTCATCTGATTGATGAAATACAGGGGGCTGTGGATACATTCCCAAACTCAGCTCCGTGGCCTCCATACCAGGGGCCAGATGACACTGCGCACACATGGCAGCATAGTTTTTTGCACCGTTGGCAATCATCTCCGTATTTTCCAAAGGAGGCACTTCAATGTCTTTTGAACGTACATGGACCGCACGCTCGCGCACCAACTCAAGCAGATTGGTCGTAATCCCCCAGTGCTTACCCGTTGCCGAGACATCAAATACACCCGATGAAATAAAGAGCACTCCACCAGCAATCGCCGTTGCGGAGATACCCAATGCAATCTTGAGACTCATACTATTGTGCCCTCGTTAACCATTAGAACCAGAACCGTACACCGGCAACCCACTGCGTATCTTCAACCGTCTCTCCCTCGGCACGGGCATAATCGGCAGTCTGGCCATATTTCTTGCTCCAGTTGATTCCAACATAGGGCGCGAATTCACGTTTCACCTCATAGCGCAGCCGTAATCCCAGACTTGTATCGGAAAGGCCGGAACCGATTTCTGTCGCCTCATCATCCTTCGAATAGAAGTTAACTCCAACTTCAGGAGATAGCACCCACTGCTGGGTCAACATGTGTTCATACTCAGCCGTTGCACGGGCACCAACCTGACCCGACTCTCCCACAAAGAGCGCACTGTCCACCTCCAACAGATAAGGTGCCAACCCCTTTACACCAATTGCCAAATAGTCACGATCCGGTTCCGGTTTGGTATTGTGGCGCCATCCCACCTGCAGATCCCAGAAGGGAGAGATCGCGCGGCTATAGAGCAGCTGTAGTTCTGCTTCAGAGGTATTCCCGTCCGTTCGCTCTACATCAGCCTTGATCCAGAGCTTATCGAGGTCATAACCAATCCAGGCATCTGCCTCCAGAATCAGTGGATCAGCCCCATCAACACTGCGCATCTCCAGCTGATCCACCATCACCTTGTACAGCAGCGGGTCATCCGCTCCACCTGCCTGTGCCGTCATACTAAACCCGAGTGCCATTGCGCCAGCAGTCATCTTCTTAATCATTCTATTGTTCTCCGTATTATTCAGCTTACGATTACCGTGCGGAACATGCCCAGCATGTGATAGAGCAGATGGCAGTGGTAGGCCCATCCACCCTCCGCATCGACGGTTACCCGATAGCTGATACGTGATCCCGGCTGCACTACGATGGTGTGCTTGCGAGGCAGGTAGTTGTTATCTCCGGTCTCCAGATCACTCCACATCCCGTGCAGATGCATTGGATGGTTCATCATGGTGTCATTCACCAGCGTTACACGGATACGTTCACCCATCTTCCACTGTAGTGGTTCGGCTTCACTGTGCTTGACCCCATTGATCGACCACATATAACGACTCATATTTCCAGTCAGGTGGAGTTCGATCTCTCGGTCCGGTTCTTTATCATTGTGGGTACTGTGCAGATTGCGCAGATCGGCGTAGGTTAATACCCTTCGTCCATTATTGCGCAGCCCTACTCCGGGATCATCCAACCGGTATTGTGGTGCGTCTGCACGCATATCTACATGTGGGCCATACTCCGTCTCGGCATGCGTTACGGGCGAGGTGGTAAAGTCCGATGGATTCTCCTTAACAGGCACCATTGCCTCTCTTTTGTTCTCCATTGGCATCCCTGACATCATCTGATGGTCATGATCCATTACCATCATCGAGTGGTCTTGCATGGCAGCCTGATTTGGCATTGCAGCCATGTTGTGTTGACTGTGATCCATCTCCATCATGGAGTGATCCTGCATCATCGGAGCAGCAGCCATCGGATGTTGACTGTGGTCCATCCCACGCATCATTTCACCATCCGGCATCTGATGCATTTCATGGTTCATGTCGTGTGCCCCATGTGCCATGCCCATCCCCATATCATCATGCGTGAGATTAGGGACTGTATCCAGCTCGGGTATCGGCGCACTTAACGCCGGATCTGGTGTGAGGGTTCCTCTGGCGTAGCCGGAGCGGGCGATGTCCTGGGCAAAGATGGTATAGGCCTGATCATCACTCGGTTCCACAATCACATCGTAGGTCTCTGCCACCCCTATACGGAACTCATCGACAGGGACTGGCTGGATATATTGCCCATCCGCTGCCACCACTGTCATCTTCAGCCCCAGAATGCGCACATCGAAAAAGGTCATCGCTGAGCCATTGATAAAGCGCAGCCGCACCTTCTCTCCCCGTTTGAAAATCCCAGTCCAGCCATCGGCAGGTGTTTTCCCATTGGTGAGGAAGGTATAGGTGTATCCCGTCACATCCGAAAGGTCACGCTGACTCATTCGCATCTGATTCCACATCTGGCGATCATTCCAGGTGCCTTCAATCCCCTTCTCTTCAATATCACGCATCAGGTCAGCATGGGTGCGCTCATTGAAGTTATAGTAGTGGCTGAGTTTCTTCAGTTTTTTATAGACACCATTGGGATCTTCATCAGTCCAATCAGAGAACATCACTACATAGTCTCGATCATAACTGAATGGCTCAGGATCTTTGGGGTCAATAACGATGGCACCATACAGCCCTGTCTGCTCCTGAAAACCGGAGTGACTGTGATACCAGTAGGTACCGCTCTGGATAATTGGAAATTGATAGGTAAAGCTTTCACCGGCGGGGATACCGTCAAAACCCGTAGCAATTCCGGGCACGCCATCCATTGCACTGGGAAGAATCAATCCGTGCCAGTGAATGGAGCTGGTTTCATCCAACTGATTTTCGACCCGAATGGTGACGTTATCCCCCTCTTTCCAGCGCAGGATCGGGGCAGGCAGTGAACCATTCACAGTGGTAGCCACTCCCGGATTTCCGGTAAAGTTAACCGCCTGCTCTCCAATCGTCAGATTGAATTGAGTGCCACTCAGCTCCTGTATCTGTTGTACCTCTTTATCGATTGCCGCTGCCAATACTGATCGGGAACCGATACCCATTGCAGCCAACGCGCCACCCATCGCCAACCCCTGAACAAATTGGCGGCGATTCAGCCGAATGCCATCCACTGATGCTTGTCCGGCAACCGTACTATTCTGTTTTCTCATAAAAATCCTGACCCTTTTCCATCCTGAAAATAAAAAGACCCGTAACGTGGGTAAGCCGAACCGTTTTGCACAGTAGCAAGGAGGTAAACTAATGCGGCGG
>CAYQFH010000024.1:0-28131 GCA_964416755.1 uncultured Piscirickettsiaceae bacterium
TCCGGATCAGTTCGCTGACTTCAGAAGGATTGAGTTGCATGATTGCTCCTTAAACGAAAAAACGTAAATAACCTAAAACTATAGCTGGCTGCAGCCTTACATCTGCAACTGGCTGGTAAGCTGGTTCATCTTGCCACGCAGCGAGAGATCGATCACCTGATCCCCTGCACGTACCACGACGCCTCCAAACAGAGATTCATCCACCGCTGTGGTCATCTGAACCTCTTTGCCCATCTTCTCTTTCACTGCCTCCGCAATGGACTGCTGTGCCGCATCGTCCAATGGATAGGCAGAGATCACCTCAACATCCAGTGTATTCTCATCATCCGCCTTGAGCTGATGGAACAGATCAAAGATCTCTGGTGCATACCCGAGACGGTTGGCCTCCAACAGCACCTTGATGAAGCTTTCACGGGTTCCGCTGAATACTGCACCATCAACCTCTGCCCCTACGCTCAACACCAGATCACTCATCTGCTCCTGGCTCACATGGGGGTGATCGAGACGCTCACTCACTGCCGGCTCCTGCACAATCACAGAGAGCAGCTCCACTGCGTTGGCCCACGCCTCTACTTGCCCCTCCAGCTTCGCCTGCTGGTAGGCAGCCTCGGCGTAAGGGCGGGCGATTGTTGTTCTCTCTTCCATCGTGTGCGCTCTCTATCGAAAAATTAGAGCTTGGCGCTCAGTTCAGAGAGAACCTGCTGATGATCAGACTCGTTCACTTCACGCTGCAGAATCTGAGAGACACCTGCAAGCGCCAGTGCAGAGACCTGTCCACGCAGCTGTTCACGTGCGCTGTTGGTCTCCTGTTCGATCAAGGCGTGGCCGGACTCGATAATGCGATCCGCCTCTTCCTTCGCCTTGCCTTTCGACTCTTCGATCACTTCGCTGGCGCGTTGCTGCGCGCGACTGATAATTGAACTCGCCTCTTCATGCGCATCACGAATCACCTCTTTGGCCTTCTTCTCAGCCAACTCGTGCTCATGATGACCACGCTCTGCAGCAGCAAGGCCGTCCGCAATCTGCTTCTTGCGCTCGCTCAGGGCAGCCATCAGCGGCGGCCACACATACTTCATCACGAACAGAACGAAGAGGAAGAATGCGATCGATTGTCCAATCAGAGTGGCGTTAATATTCATAGCCGATCTCCACTTAATCCAGTTATGTCTCTAACCAACCCAAAGGGTTTGTTATGAAACCAGTGTTACCCAGCAACTGCGAACAGTACGTAGAGCGCGAGACCTACAGCGATCATTGGAACCGCATCAACCAGACCCATGACAATAAAGAACTGGGTACGCAGCATTGGGATCAGCTCAGGCTGACGCGCTGCACCTTCGAGGAAACGTCCACCGAGGATACCGATACCCACAGCAGCGCCCAGTGCGCCCAGACCCATCATCAAACCACCTGCGATGAACAATAGTGCTTGTTCCATTTTTTTCTCCTGTTCTCTATTGAGGATGTAAAGTTAAAAATTGTAAACCAAATCTTGTTGCGGTTGGCGACTTAGTGTTCGCTGTGCGCCATATCCATGTATACGATGGTGAGCGTCATGAAGATGAACGCCTGCAGCGTGATAATCAGAATATGGAAGATCGCCCAACCCAGCTGCAACAGGCCACCAAAGCCGCCCATCAACCAACCTGCGCCATACATGATGGCAATCAGAATAAAGATCGTCTCACCTGCGTACATGTTACCGAACAGACGCAATGCCAGAGAAACCGGCTTGGAGATCAGCGAGATCCCTTCCAGTACCAGATTGGCAGGCAGCCCCCACTTGCCGAACGGCTGGAATGCCAGCTCGCCAAGGAAACCACCCAGACCCTTGTTCTTGATGCTGTAGTAGATCATCAGATAGAAGACCGCCAGCGCCATACCAAAGGTGATATTGGGATCGGTGGTGGGTACCACCTTGAAATAGACGTGATGCGGATCCATCCCCAACGCCGCCTCACCGAATGCACCGGCCAGCATCGGCAACCAGTCGACCGCAATCAAGTCCATGAAATTCATCAGAAAGATCCAGCAGAAGATGGTCAGCGCCAACGGTGCCACCAGATCATTCTTGGCCGTAAAGGAGCCCTTCACCGCATCGTCGACGAACTCGACGATCCACTCGACAAAATTCTGCAGTCCCCCAGGCACTCCGGCAGTGGCACGCTTGGCTGCAGTATGGAACAGATAAAAGAAGAGTCCGCCCAGTGCAACCGACCAGAACAGGGAATCGACATGGAACGCCCAGAAACCCATCGCCTTGATATCGGCCGCAGAGTGGGCAAAGCCCCAGCCACCGTCATAGTAACCAAAGGTGAGATTGGTCAAATGGTGTTTGATATAAGCACCGGAGGTAATCGCTTCGCTTGCCATGATCTCTCTATTCGCTCAGTTCTTCTCAATACAAACCAATCAATAACTATTCAGCTGTCTCTGTAGGTGCTGTTGGACCAAACCGCCAACTACCCACCACCATCGCCAACTGCCCCACTACAAATCCGGCAATCAATGCCATCGGATTCAGTTGTAACTTCACCATCCCCAACAGGAACAGTGCAGTGACCAGAATCAGACGCTCTGCTGCGGTCATATAGAGATCTGCAGCAATTTTGCGAGCACTCTGCTCGGCATCTGTCTCAATCACCTCTACCGGCTGCCGTCGTTCGGACCGCCTGAGCCGCCATTGCAGCCAGAGCAGATTCACTACCGACACCATCCCCCCGTAGAAGATCGCCTTTCCAAACTGCTCTCCCCAGAGCTGCTCTACGAGCACCGCCACTATCAGTAGTGAGGAGAGTTGGATCAGCGGTACAGCCCAATTTCCAACGGCGCGTATTATAGAAATCATCGATAAGCGGGTCAATTGTGATTTTGCAAAAAAGTAGCAATTCTTAATATTTGAGCCACTAATAGCAGTATTAAGCGGTACTCCACCCGCACTTTGAGTCAGTGAATATGCTCCAGAATACCGTCCAGCTCATCCAGAGAGTTGTACTGAATCACCAACTTACCTTTGCCTCGTGCCCCCTGCTGCACAACAACCGTCGCCCCCAATTTCTCGGAGAGATCATTCTGCAGCCGTTTAATATTGGGATCGATTTCCTCTGCTACCGTCTTCTCGGTCGACTTCGGCTGCAGCAGTTTGCGCACCAATTTCTCGGTTTCGCGCACCGATAGCCCCAGCAACAGCACTTGCTTGGCTGCATCCAGCTGTTGTTTGCCTTCCAGCCCCAACAGTGCGCGCGCATGACCCATCTCGATCTTGCCTCGCTCCACCATCAACCCCACCTCGGCATTGAGGTTGAGTAGACGCAACAGATTGGTAACCGAGGTGCGCGAACGCCCCACCGCATCAGCCGCCTGCTGCTGAGTCAACCCAAACTCATCGATCAGCCGCTGTAGTGCTGTCGCCTCTTCAATCGGATTGAGATTTTCGCGCTGCAGATTCTCAATCAGCGCCATCGCCATGGTGGCCTGGTCATCGACCTCGCGCACCACCGCAGGAATATCCTGTAGACCGGCCAGCTGCGCTGCACGCCAGCGGCGCTCACCAGCCACGATCTCGTAGCGCCCCTGCTTACCAATCGGTCGCACCACAATGGGCTGGATCACTCCCTGCACACGGATAGAGTTGGCCAGCTCCTCCAACGCCTCCTGATCAAAGTTCTCTCGTGGCTGGTACTTGCCACGTTGTAACAGATCGACCGGCATACTACGCAGCGAGGCATCCAGCACGATAGTGGTCTGCTCCACCTTGGCCGCAGCCTGCTGCTCAACCGGCTTTTTGACACTCCTCTTTTTCACCGCCTTCTTGGCAGCCGTTTTAGTTGCAGCTGGCTCTACCGCAGAAGCCTCCTCCGCACCGGCATCCACCGGCACCTTGGGCGCTTTCGCTGCCCCCAATAGTGAATCCAGTCCGCGCCCCAATCCTCCTCGCTTAGCCATCTTCCTGCTCCACAGACAGTTGTTGTGCTTCTCTATTCTCTTTCTCTGCCCGCTCCAGAATCTCTGCTGCCAGATCGACATAGGCGTAGGCGCCTCGCGACGAGGGGGCGTAGTAGATGATGGGGCGCCCATAACTGGGAGCCTCTGCCAGCTTCACATTACGCGGAATCACCGTCTCGTAGACCCGCCCCCCAAAGTGGGCCAGCAGTTGATCCGAGACCTCAATGGAGAGGCGGTTGCGGGCGTCATACATGGTGCGCACAATCCCCTTCAACTCCAGCGCCGGATTTTGCGTCTCTCGTACCCGATCCATCGTCTGCATCAGCGCAGTCAACCCCTCCAGTGCATAGTACTCACACTGCAGCGGGACAATCACCCCGTTGGAGGCGACAAAGGCATTCAAGGTGAGAATATTCAGTGTCGGCGGACAGTCGATCAGGATATAGCTGTAGGTCTCGCTCAACGGCTCCAGAATGGCAGACAGGCGTTGCAGCCGATCCTCCTCATTGAACAACTCCACCTCTGCTGCGGTCAGATCCCCATTGGCCGCCAACAGATCGTAGCTGGAGCCACTGATCTTCTGGATCGCCTGTTCAATCGCAACCTCACCCAGCAGCACATCGACGCCGCTCCACTCCACCTCCACCTTGTCGACACCGCTTCCGGTGGTGGCATTGCCCTGTGGATCAAGATCGATCAGCAACACCCGCTCATCGAAATAGCCGAGCGAGGCGGCAAGGTTGACCGAAGTAGTGGTCTTGCCGACCCCCCCTTTCTGATTGGCTACTGCAAAAATCTTGCTCACGACGCTACTTCAATTACCTTTTACTGCAGATCACCAGATGGCGCTCTGCATCGATTCCCGGCACCACGATTGGCACCACCTGTTCCAGCTCAAAGCCTGCACTCACTGCTGCACTTTCCGGCTCGGGCCACTTCCCCTTCATCGCCACCACATACTCTCCCAGTGGCTCGGCAAACTGCAGGAACTGGCTGAGCGAGGTAAAGGCGCGTGAAACCACCGTATCGAACGGCTGCTCCGGCTGGAACTGCTCAACGCGAGAGTGTACAACAGATGCATTCTTCAGACCCAACTCCAATATCGCCTGCTGGATAAAACGGGTCTTCTTCACATTACTGTCGACCATCACCACCTCCCACTCTGGATGGAGCAACGCCGCAGGAATTCCCGGCAGACCACCGCCACTACCCAGATCGACAACACGCTCTCCTCGCAGCCAGGGCAGTACAGAGAGGCTGTCATAGATATGGTGGGTCACCATCTTGCCCCGCTGACGAATTGCGGTCAGGTTGTAGACCTTGTTCCACTTCACCAGTAGATCAAGATACTGCTCCAGCTTCTGCTGCTGATCTTCAGTCAAGCTCACACCGAGCTGTCGGGCTGCCTCTATCATCCGACCAGAGAACGCTTCTTCAGATGGATACGCAGCAACGAGAGCGCTGCCGGGGTGACGCCAGAGATTCTTCCCGCCATCCCCAATGTTGCTGGATGCTGTCGTGCCAGCTTCTCCTGGATCTCGATGGAGAGACCAGAGACCTGACTGTAATCAAGCCCCTCCGGCAACTTCATCTCCTCATGGCGACGATTCTTTTCGATCTCCTGACTCTGGCGCTCGATATAGCCGGCATACTTGGCCTGAATCTCCACCTGCTCGACCACATCATCAGCCAGCTCAGGGGCATCCATCACCTCCAGCGAGACCAGATCACGATAGCGCACATCAGGACGCGCCAACAGATCCATCAGACTGTGTTCACGACGCATCGGCTTGCCCAGTACTCGCTCTGCCTCTGCCTCACTGATGAGCGAAGGGCGCAGCCAAGTCTCGTTCAGTCGCTGCTGCTCTGCCACAATCGCATCGCGCTTGCGCTGGAAGGCACTCCAACGGGCATCATCCACCAGGCCCAAACCG
Organism: uncultured Piscirickettsiaceae bacterium; assembly: GCA_964416755.1. Taxonomy (GTDB): domain Bacteria; phylum Pseudomonadota; class Gammaproteobacteria; genus Thiopontia. The sequence goes on from CAYQFH010000024.1 coordinate 5,880, forward strand.
CGCCCCTGCTCAGTCAGACGCAGATCGGCATTGTCCTCACGCAGCAGCAGACGGTACTCGGCACGGCTGGTGAACATACGGTAAGGCTCATTGGTACCACGGGTGATCAGATCATCGATCATCACCCCCATATAACTCTCCTCCCGGCGAGGGAACCACGCCTCTTTCTCCTGTACCCGCCGCGCCGCATTGCAACCCGCCACCAGCCCCTGTGCTGCCGCCTCTTCATAGCCAGTGGTGCCGTTGATCTGCCCGGCAAAGAAGAGTCCTTGCAGTGCATGAGTCTCCAACGACGGTTTCAGGTCGCGCGGATCGAAAAAGTCATACTCAATGGCGTAGCCAGGACGGGTGATATGGGCCTGTTCAAAGCCTTTGATCGAACGCACCAGATCAAGCTGCACATCAAACGGTAGGCTGGTAGAGATCCCGTTGGGATAAATCTCATGGGTGGTGAGCCCCTCCGGCTCGACAAAGATCTGGTGCGAATCACGCTCGGCAAAGCGGACGATCTTGTCCTCCACCGAAGGGCAGTAGCGTGGCCCCACCCCCTCGATCACTCCGCTGTACATTGGCGAACGATCCAGGCCATTGCGGATGATCTCGTGGGTCTGTTCATTGGTGTAGGTGATCCAGCAGGAGACCTGCTGCGGATGTTCCGATCGATCGCCCAGATAGGAGAAGACCGGTGCTGGATCATCTCCCGACTGCTCCTTCAACTGGCTGTAGTCGATGGTGCGCCCATCAATCCTCGGTGGCGTACCGGTCTTCAGCCGCTCTACACGGAAAGGGAGTTCACGCAGTCGATCCGCCAATTTGAGCGAAGGAGGATCCCCCATACGCCCACCAGAGGATTGTGACATCCCGACATGAATCACTCCATTGAGAAAGGTTCCCGCTGTCAGCACCACCGACTGCGCAGTAAAGCGGATACCCGACTGCGTCACCACACCTTTGACCTGCCCTCCCTCAACGATCAGATCATCGGCCGCCTGCTGGAAGATCATCAAATTGGGCTGATTCTCCAGCTGGGTGCGCACCGCCTGCTTGTAGAGCTGACGATCAGCCTGCGCCCGGGTTGCCTGCACCGCCGCCCCCTTGCTGCTGTTGAGAGTGCGAAACTGGATGCCTCCCCGATCAGTGGCATGCGCCATAAAGCCACCCAGCGCATCCACCTCCTTGACCAGATGCCCCTTTCCGATGCCCCCGATCGCCGGGTTACAGCTCATCTGCCCCAAGGTCTCGATATTGTGGGTCAACAATAGTGTTCGGACACCCATGCGCGCAGCCGCAAGTGCCGCCTCGGTACCGGCATGACCGCCACCAATCACGATGACATCGAATGTTTCGGGGTAATCCATCGACGAATTATACCCGGCCAGTCATGCTGTACCATGCATGATATGAAGCGAGAGAATCAGAGCATGCTTCGTGCCGTTTGAATCAACTCTTGCAGCTTAAAGGGGTGGTGCCTGGGGGGCTCAACCCCCAACTGCGGCATTCTGTAGAGACCACTCTCCAGGGCGTGCTCTGTAAAACCACGGTTCTTCCAAAAGAATGCACCAGGCATAGTGGTAGGGATCACCACATTGTAAAACAGTGCTCTGCCAAGGATGCCGGAGATCAGGATCATGCTTGCCAGCAGCAGTATCCATACTGGTAAAAAGAGCTCAATCAACACGGTCAACAGCAGCAGTGACAAAGCGAGCAACAACAGCCCATTCCTCAGCCAATAGGTATAGCCGTAGGTGGTAGACTGCTCGTATATGGATGCAGCCCCCTCACTCTCGCTATGCACCAAATCCCGATGGTGGAACAGCAATCCCACCCCCTCCAGCACCAACCCTGCAACCGCAATCAACACAAAGATCTCTCCACTATTGGTGCTGAAATCGGTATTGAGCACCAATAGCAACATCAACAGCAGTGAACCGAGGCTCAATGCACTTCCCATGAAGCTGGCTGCAGTCTGCCAGTGGTCCCAATAGGGGCGTGCCGGTATGCGGTAGAGACGGTACATGTAATACCCTCCCACAGCACCACCACAGAGGCTGACAACTACAAACAGCTCTTTCAGAAATGGTGGAAACAACACCCCAAACAGTGACTCAACCGCTGCAAGCAGGGTAAAACCGGCCAAACCGCCAAAGAACAGGGAGATACCTGCAATCTCACGACTGACCGGGGAGAGCTTCAGATTATAGAAACCACGATAGAAACGGTGCGGTTTTCCCAGATGCATATTGAGTTTGAACATCCCAACCCCCATCAGCGTCAGTAGCAATAGGAGCATGGGCACCATCAGATTCTCCGGCACCGCAACAGGCAGATTGAACCAGCGCCCCAGCGTAACCATTGTGAACGCTCCAATCACAGCCTGACTGGCCAAGGTAAAGGCAACATGGGCATTTTCATGTGAACCAAGCAGCTTGCGCAGACCCCAACTACGCTTGTGCCCATGCTTCGGATCCAGCGACGGTCGGAACTCTTCTTCTGTTTCACCCTGCGAATGGTTCAAGACATCTTCCCGGTGATATTTTAACGGCATACTGTCAAGCCTGCGCATATCACGCTGAGTGGTTCGGGTCTGCTGAAAACGGATATTGGGATGAGTGATATCATTACGGGGGAATCCCGGAATCGAGGCTTTGGCCTGAACCCGCCCCTGAGGCACGTTTTCAACCACTCCAAAGTCAAGCGCCTTCCCAAGGCAGGCAGAGACACAGGCCGGTTTCAGCCCCACTTCCAACCGATCAACACACATGTTGCACTTGGTCACTTGCCCTTCCACCGGATCAAGTTGTGGCGCATTGTAAGGGCAAACCCAGGTGCAATAACCGCACCCAAAGCAGATATCAGGATCCTGTAATACTGCACCGTATTCTGCGAACTTGGTATATGCACGTGTCGGACACCCCTTCAGGCAAACCGGATTATCACAGTGGTTGCAGGCCATTGAGATGTTGATGCGCTGAGTAGCGGGGTAACTCCCCCCTTCCACATAACCCACTGAGCGAAATGCCAGATGTGCCGGATTGTTATTCTTCTCACTGCAGGCAGCCTCACAGGCATGGCAGGCAATACAGTTGTCCGCATTGAAATAGAACCCATGCTGTTTATAACGGTTGGGATTCTCTCCAACACGATCATCTTCATTGATATTAAGGCTTTGACCAAAAAGGGGATCTCCTGGACTGGCTTTATCTATCTCTAGCCCATAGCGATTACAAAGCTGGCTGGTTGGGTCGTCCAGTTTGGCGTAGTCGGGTTCATTCTCTCTTGCTTGAAACATGGTGCACTCCTAAAAATTGCGCATCTCCAAACTCAATCGGGCTGCCGCCTGCTGATCGGCAATCTTCTCAATGCGAATGGCAGACTGTTTGTAGGCGGGTTGGCGTGAGTGAGGATCTAACAGCCCAAGGGTGAGTCGGTTGGCACAATCATGAAAGTGAAATGGCAAGAAGACCATATTCTTTGGCACCCGCTGCGTGGGCTGCGCCATCACAACTGCATCTGAGCGACGGGAGATCAATCGCACATACTCTCCCCGTTCAATGTCCATTTCAGCACAGAGATCGGGATTGATCTCAATAAATGGTATCGGACTGTATTTGTTGTTGTTCCCCACTTTGCCTGTCTTGGTACGCCCATGCCAGTGTTCAATCAAACGTCCGGTATTGAGCCAGATCGGAAATTTCGCATCTGGAACTTCATTATTGTCAATGAAGGGGAGCGGAATCAGCTTGGCTCGCCCATCCGCATAACGAAAAGTTCTCGGTTTGGTATAGAGCCGCGCTCCGCCACGAAGCGGGGCCTCTCCCTCTTCTCGCTGCTGATGGGTATAGGGCCACTGCACTCCTCGTTTCTCCTCAAGCAGTGCATGATCCATTCCTGAAATATCCGCCAATCGCCCCTTGGATAGCTCTCCCATCTCCAGAAAAATATCACCTGCGCTTTCAGGAAAACGAACCTTGCCCTCGGGGTTGAAACGCTCAGCCATCCGATTGAAGATCCAGAGATCCGGTTTCGCCACCCCAGGAGGCTGCATGATCGGCGTTACCCGGTTGATCCGTCGCTCAGTGTTGGTCATCACCCCATCTTTCTCGGCCCAGGTTCCTGCTGGTAAAAAAAGGTGGGCATACTGCGCACTTTCACTATCCTGATAGCAGTCCTGAACTGCGCAAAACTCCAGCTTCTCCATCGCCTTGCGAACGCGTGCACTGTTGGGTAACGAAGTGAGTGGATTGGTTGCAATCAACCAGAGCCCTTTGATCTCACCCGTCTCAATGGCATGGTAAATATCTGTCTGGTAGAGACCGCGCCTCTTTGGAAAGAACTCCGGATCAATGTTCCAGAATCTGGCAATCTCTTCACGATCTTCCGGATTCTCCAGATAGCGGTAATTGGGCAGCCCGGAACAGGAGGACCACTCCCTGGTTCCCATCGCATTACATTGCCCGGTGATCGACAGACTGGTACCGCCTGGTTTACCGATATTTCCACTAATCAGCGCCAGATTATTGATTCCAACCACCCCATCCGACCCATGAGTAGACTGGTTGATCCCCATTGTCCAAATCTGCATCGCCGCAGGTGCCTTGGCAAACAGCCGCGCCACTTGGCGAATCGTATCTTCATCAATGCCACAGATACGTGCTGCAGTGGTTGGATCATAGTGGGCCACCTCCTTCTGCAACGCTTCAATTCCGTTGGTGTTCTCCTCAATATATTCTCTGTCTTCCAACCCTTCGTCAAAAATGACGTGCATCAGCGCATTTTGCAATACCACATCGGTTCCCGGCGTAATCGGCAGATGGATATGCGCATTCTGGGCCAGCATGGTCACCCGCGGGTCGACCACAATCAACGGGAAATTTCTCTGCTCCTGTGCCTCTTTCAAGCGCCAATAGATAATCGGATGTTGCTCTGGAAGGTTGGATCCCCAGGCAATCAGACAATCGGTATGCTCAAAATCCTCATAACATCCGGGTGGCCCATCAGAACCAAACGAGCGCTTGTAGCCTGAAACTGCCGAAGCCATGCAGAGCGTGGTATTACCATCATAGTTATTGGTACCAATCAGCCCTCGAGTCAACTTGCCCAGCGTATAAAACTCCTCTGTCAACATCTGGCCTGTGGAAATCACAGCAAAACTGTCGCGTCCATACTTCTCCTGAATACGGACAATTTCATCATGCAATTTATCCAACGCAGAATCCCAGGCCGTCTCATCCCAGCTCTGATGCCAGTGGTCACGAATCAATGGGACTGTTCCACGACCATTCGACTCAAACAACTCATGTTCGAAGATTCCCTTCAGACAGAGCTTTCCCCGATTGACATCAGCATCTGCTACGCCACGGGAGCTGACTGCTCTACCCGACTCATCCAATCCCACCTCGATCGAACAGCCGGTAGAACAGTAGCCACAGGTTGCATATTTCCACTCCACCACCTGCTTATCGGCAATTGTGATCGGATTCTTTTTCTTGCGTCCAAATAACATGGTTTGTCCCTAACGGATCAGGAAGAGTTCATCGCCCTGTTGTTCAATGGTATAGGTTGGCGTACAACCTTCATCCGGCCCGGTGGCCTCACCACTCTCCAGATCAATGATCCAGTTGTGTAGCGGACAGGTAACTTTGTGTCCATGCACAATCCCTTGTGAAAGCGGACCGTTGCGATGCGGACAACTATCCTTCACTGCAAACAGCTGATCATCAAAGGTGCGGAAGATGGCAATATCCCCATCATCTGTAGTGACCGTTCTTGAACCAAGCTGCGGAATATCGGAAAGGGTGCCGATGCGAATACGTGATACTTCACTCATGATTAGCTTACTCATCTTGAACCATTCAAATCTGGGCCAACGGCGTAAATTCCGCTACCGCAGTTCCTGTAGCACAGGCCTTCCAGGGATCGTGCTGTGCACTTTTTTGTGATTGATAGAACCGATCTGCAAGTGCTTTGCGCATGACTGGATCTTCCACCACTTTCTCTTTAATAACATGTAGCCCCACCCGCTCCACCCATGGTGCAGTGCGCTCCAGATAGTGCGCATCTTCCCGATAGAGCTGGCTGAAGGCAGCACAATACTCAAACACCTCCTCTTCACTCTCCACCTTGCAAAGCAGGTCGGTGACTCGTACCTTGATCCCGCCATTCCCACCAACATGGAGCTCATAGCCAGAATCTACACAGACCACGCCAAAATCCTTGATGGTTGCTTCAGCACAATTACGTGGACAGCCGGAGACCGCCAACTTGAATTTATGCGGCATCCATGACCCCCAGGTCATTCGTTCCAGTTTAACCCCGAGTCCCGTCGAGTCCTGTGTACCAAAACGGCACCACTGACTGCCCACACAGGTCTTTACGGTTCGCAGCGCCTTACCATAGGCGTGCCCAGAGACAAATCCTGCTGCAGAAAGATCACCCCACATTGCAGGAAGATCCCCTTTCTTGACGCCAAACAGATCAATCCGCTGTCCACCAGTCACCTTCACTTCAGGCACATTGAACTTGTCAGCCACATCCGCAATAGCACGCAGTTCATTGGGCGTGGTCAACCCCCCCCACATTCTGGGCACAACCGAGTAGCTGCCATCCTTCTGGATGTTGCCATGTGCACGCTCATTGATGAAACGTGACTGTGGATCGTCATACTCCCCAGGCCATGCCGCTATCAGATAATAATTGATCGCAGGACGACAGACATGGCAGCCATCACTGCTGCTCCAGTCCAGATAGTGGTAGAGCATACGATGTGACTTGAGCTGATTGTCGACAATCGCTTTACGCACCTCATCATGAGAATAGTGAGTACACCCACAAAGCGGTTTCTTGCTCGGGCTCTCCTCATAGCCTTCGCCCACTGTCGATGCAAGAATCTGCTCAACCAGAGCGGTACAGGATCCACAAGATGCCGATGCCTTGGTGTGAGAGCGTACCTCATCGAGCGTGAACAAGTTGTGCGTGTTAATTGCCTGAGTAATATCTCCCTTGCAGACGCCATTACAACCACACACCTCTGCCTCATCAGGCAATGACATTACGTGCTCATCACCATGTCCAGAATCCCCCAATGAAGCCTGCCCAAACAGCAATGTATCACGCAAATCACTAACATCCGTAGCATCACGCATCATCTGGAAGTAACGCGCGCCATCCAGTGTATCCCCATAGAGCACAGCCCCCTTGATGCGGTTATTGTGAAGTACAAGCTTTTTGTAGATACCCCGTCCGGCATCCTGATATAACAGAACATCATCTTGCTCGGTTTCACAGAATTGGCCCGCCGAAAACAGGTCAACCCCGGTCACCTTCAGTTTGGTCGAGGTGACAGAGCCACTGTATGAACCTATTCCATAATGCGCCAGGTGGTTGGCCACCACCTTTGCCTGCTCAAACAGTGGAGCAACCAGACCATAGGTGGTGCCTCGATGCTCAACACACTCACCCACAGCGTAGATTTTCGGATCATAAGTCTGCATAGTATCGCTTACGACAATGCCGCGATTACAGTAGACTCCGGAGCTCTGAGCAAGCGTGATTACCGGACGGATTCCAACCGCCATCACAACCAGATCAGCCGGGATTTCCAGTCCATCCTTGAGACGAACGGCCTCTACGCACTCCTTGCCAATAATCGCTTCAGTCTCCGCCTCCAGCAGAAATTTGAGACCATCTTCTTCCAATTTGCGCTTCAACAACATGGAAGCAGCACTGTCCAACTGCTGATTCATCATTACGCTACTGATATGGATGACAGTGACACTCATCCCCTGTTTCTTCAGCCCACTGGCAGCCTCCAATCCCAGCAAACCACCACCAATCACCACAGCATGTCTGCGTTCTCTGGCGGCATCGACCATCTTCTCTACATCTTCCAGGGTGCGAAAGCCAATCACGCCATCCAGATCATTACCCGGAATTGGCAGAATAAATGGCTTCGACCCTGTAGCCAGCAGCAGGCGGTCATATCCAATTCGCTTTCCATCTTCCAGCACAACTTCGCATCGAACCCGGTCAATGGATTGAGCGGCCGTGCCGGTCAACAGCTCAATGTCGTGCTGCTGATACCATTCACGACTGTTGAGTACAATTTCATCAAATTGTTTCTCTCCCGCCAACAGTGGAGAGAGCATGATGCGGTTGTAATTGGGGTGTGGTTCATCACCGATCACAGTAATCTGATATTGATCTGGAGCCACCTTCAACAGCTCTTCAACCGTGCGCATGCCGGCCATTCCGTTACCGACTAAAACCAGTTGTTCCTTCATAGTACCTGTCCGTGATTGAAAATTTGCATACTTCCAATCATTTGAGCAACAACTATGCCATCACAATAACGTAATGATATTAATTGACTTTTTGATTTATCCCGGAAGAGACTTCCCCATTAACGCACAACAATGGTGCAACAACAGAGACCGCCGCCCCAATAGAGGAGAAGCTATTGTTACGGCGTATGTGCCAGAGTGGTCAACAGCAGAAGATTGGTGATGAACAACATGACCGAAAGCCATTTCCAAAAAGAGAGAGGATCACGCTCCAAAAGAGGCTTGTGGTGGTCGACACGAAAGGTCGGATTGGCCCGTTTCAGATCTTGCGACAACTCGGACAATGCAGGATAGCGCTCAGTGGGGTTTTCCGAGAGCGCCTTCTGCAACGCTTGACCTACCCAAACCGGATAGAGATCAGTCTGGTGCTGCAGTGCAGTGAATCGATGCGGATGGATACGAGCTGCAGCTTTCTGAGGTGAAGGATGGTCACCCAGGTCGCCATAGGGAAGTTTTCCACAGAGCATTTCATAGAGAATTACTGCCAGCGAAAACTGATCCGACTGTGCACTACCGGGTTCACCTCGAACCAGTTCGGGGGCACTGAAGTTACGGGTACCATGGGCCGGCAAGGTGTCCAACGAGGAGTGACTCTCCTCAACCCCTCGTATACGCATGGAGCCAAAATCAATGATCGTAACCGTACCATGGTTATCGAGCAGGATATTTTCAGGCTTCAAATCCCGATGAACCATCTCCATCCGGTGCAGCGCACGCAATCCGCGGATAATTTGATCACTGATATGTCGTACCTCTGACAGATCAGGAAAAGGGTTATCTTCTATCCATTGTCGCAAGGTGAAACCATCGATATAGTCTGTCACCAAATAGAGAAAACGGCGACGTTGGCGCACATCATGGTAACGAACCAGATGAGGGGAGCTGAGCCGACTACCAGCCCACTCTTCATGCAAAAAGCTGTCGAGATAGACCGGGTCATCCTCATAGTTGACTGAGGGGGTCTTGATAACCACCTCCTCTTTACTGTGCTGATCCAGTGCCAGATAAAGCTGGCTACGGGAGCTGGCATGCAGTTCACGCAGAATCCTATACCCATCGATCTCCATTCCAACCATCAAATCCGGAGGAAAGGGGAGCGCATGCAGACGACGCATATACTCCTCTTCCTGCTCCTCGGGCAGCTCATCGATTGACAGAAACTGACAAGTAAGATTGTCATTGCTCCCATTTTGCATTGCTTGCTCCACCACCTGTTCAGCAATCTGTTGTGGTGATGAACAGCGATCAATCAGGGACACCAGTTCATGATTGGAGACAAATTCATGCACTCCATCCGTGCAGAGCAGAAAGCCATCTCCTGCCGTCAAGCTCAACTGGTGATGGTCAACCTCCAGATGATGCTGGATTCCCATTGCTCGTCCCAAATATTGCTTGTCTCCGGCGCCAGCCACCCTGTGGTCCCGGGTTATCTGCTCCAATTGACCATTCTGCCAATGATAGACCCGACTATCCCCGATATGAAAAATGTACGCCGTACTTGATTTGATGACCAGCGTTGTAAAGGTAGTGACACGCTCGCCTCCAGAGGTTTGCTGATCCTGTCCCAGCAACCACTGATTGAGGGCCGAATAGATTTTGCTGGCGGCCGTGGAGACACTCCAGGTATCAGGCGTACTGTAGTAATCAGAGATAAAACCCTGTACACATGCCTGACTCGCCATCGCCCCAGCTTCACAACTACTGACACCATCGGCAATGGCAGCAATTACTCCCTTGTTGTAGAACAACTCATGATCACTGGAAGCATCTGGAATCGACAGGTCGCAGGCATCCTGATTTTCCGGTTTGATCCCTGCCGATGTCCTCTGCCCTCCAGTGATCATGACTCTATTTCACCTCGATGAGTTCAACCGTTCCATCTGGTAGCACTTCTGTCATATGCCCTTCCGGCTCGGTAAGAAAGAGTGCCACAGTAACAAGAACCACCAGTGCCGAAAGTCCGATCGTGAGGAAAAAAGTTGAAGGATCAACAAATGAAAGTACCGTAAGAAAAGTGACACCACCTACATTACCATATGCGCCAACCATTCCGGCAACCTGACCTGTCAAACGACGCTTAACCAGAGGAACCATTGCGAATACGGCCCCTTCACCGGCCTGCACAAAGAAAGAGCAGGCCATGGTCGCAATCACTGCAAGTGGAAGCGCCCAGGTCGAATCAATATGGCTGAGTGTGAAATAACCGAGTGATAGACCAACCAGTAGAATCATCAATGTCTGTTTGCGACCGAAACGATCACTGAGGAAACCACCACTGGGACGTGCAACCAGATTCATAAAGGCGAAACCAGAGGCTAGCATACCGGCCAGCACCACATCGATCTGGAAGGTATCAAGGAAAAACAGAGGCAACATGGAGACCACAGCCAACTCTGAACCAAACGTAACCAGATAGGCAAGGTCGAGTACCGCGACCTGCTTGAACTGATAACGATCAATCTCTGGAACCTCATCTTTTAACACATGACGGTTCAGGTGGAGAATACGGAAAGTTTGAACCAAATAGATCAACGCAAGGAGACCATGAATCATCATGGTAATCCCTTCACCATACAGGGCAAGATTATCCGGACCAAGCTTCCAATTGAGAACCGCCAATGCAATCACCATCGGTAGATTCATCAACAGATAGAGCAGCAGATCTCCTTTGCTGGAGACCTCCATTCCTCCAGATTTTTTCGGTACGAAGTAGGTTGAACCTTTTGGAGTATTACTGACGTTCAGGTAGTAGATAAAGGAGTAGATCAGGGCAATGACACCGGTTGTACCCACAGCATACCGCCACCCATCTTCTCCACCATACAGTAGTGCAAGCGCCGGTAGTGTCATCGCCGCTGCAGCTGAACCAAAGTTCCCCCAGCCACCATAAATGCCTTCCGCCACTCCCACCTCACGAGCGGGAAACCATTCGCTGACCATACGAATCCCGATTACAAAACCTGCTCCTACAAATCCCATCAGGAAACGGGTAACCGCAAGCTGCGTGAAGCTATCCGCCATCGCATAAAATAGGCAAAGTACTCCAGAAACAGCCAGAAGCGCTGCATAGATCAACCTCGGACCAAAACGGTCAACCAGCATACCGATGACAATACGTGCAGGAATTGTCAGCGCCACATTGAGAATCAGCAACGTTTTGACCTCTTGCGAAGTGAGTCCGAAAGTCTCTCGGAGAGTCGCCATCAGTGGTGCATGGTTGAACCAGATGACAAAAGTGATAAAAAAGGCGATCCAGCTCAGATGAAGAATCTTTATCTTGCCACTGAATGAAAGCAGATTAGGGAAGCCACTGGTTATTGGCTGTGTTGTTTGACTCATTGACAATGCACTCCGCTTGCTGAATTAGGGTACGACCCCATCCGCAAAGAACGTGCCACAAAACAACCTACTGATATATAAACAGAAAAAATACACATTAATGAAACATATGCACTGTTTTGGGATACCTCACCAAGGGTATTTCACTAAAACAGGGCATTCTATAGAATTTTTGTCTTCAGCAAATACGAAATCAGAGCCGAATAAGAAATCCGAACCGAGCTGTCAAGGTTTTCAATCTCACCCAGTCAATCGATCCCGGCTAAGTGATCTGCACAATCCCCGCCTCACCTCGCCAGTAGCCATCCACCCCCCCCAGAGGCAGAAAGCGTTGGGCCGCCTGCAACCCCTCTTGTGGTGAGAGCAGTTGCCGATTGACCCGATCAAACAGCGCCACGATCTCGCTAACAAACATCGACTGCGGACTGATACGCACCACATCCACTTTCAAATTCCGCATCTCCTCTACTACACCAATCAAGTTGCAGTGCTGTGCCGACTGAGTCTGAATTCCGTTTATGGTGAGGAAGTTCTGTCCCTCCTTGGTATTGAGCAGCATCCCGTCAGGATCATCCAGACAGCGATACTGACAATCATCCTTGGGCAGATTGTAGTGGCGTGCAGTGTAGCAGCGTGCAGCATAGGCGAGCGGGATCTTGCCCCAGGCAAACACCTCCGTCTCCCCTCCTTCAGGGCGATACTGCTGCAGATCTTGCAAGGTATCACGTGACAACTCCACCGGCAGTACCCAGCGCCGCATTCCCGCCCTGTGCATCACTCTCATCGTCCCCTGGTTGTAGAGGTTGACCGAATGGCCGAGCACAAAGGGGATCTGCTGCTCCTGACAGAGATTGATTGCGGCCAGATCATTGGCTTCAATCATGAATTTTCCGTTACCGCAGATCTTGCGCAGCATCTTCAGCTCGGATTCCGCCTCCAGTAGCGCCATTGTCGAGAGCACCACCTGTTTGCCTGCGCGATCCAAATCATCTGCAATCTCCAGCCACTGTTCAAGATTGAGTGAACGCCGCTTGGAGCAGATGGTCTCTCCCAGATAGACGATATCAACCGGCATCCCGGCCACTTCGCGATAGAAGTCACGAATCTGCTCCTCCGGCCAGTAGTAGAGAATCGGCCCCAGAGAGAGCTTCATTGCCATGCCCTGTGGTAGGCACCCAAGGTGGTCTGTGCTCCCTCTGCCACCTTGCTCAGTGCTGCATTCCACGCTGACTGCACCTGGAACCCCTGTGGATTGCGCTTGCAGGCATCGATCGCCTCACGCCACACCCGGGTGACCTGTGCCACGTAAGCGGGGCTACGCTGCCGCCCCTCGATCTTCACCGCACCGATCCCCATATCAATCATCTCCGGCAGCAGCTCCAGGGTATTGAGGCTGGTTGGCTCTTCGATCGCATACCCCTCTTTGCCCTGTACCTCGAAACGCCCCTTGCAGATGGTGGGATAGCCTGCCTGTTCGCTGGGTTGGTAGCGATCGACCAGAATCCCGCCAAGTCGGGTCTCGGTCTCTCCACTCTCCTTCTCCACCCACTCGACGTGGCTGCCCGGTGAACAGGCACCATAAGTGTTGGGCGAACGGCCAGTGGCATAGGAAGAGAGTAGACAACGCCCCTCCACCATTACACAGAGACTGCCAAAACCGAACAGCTCCAGCGGCACCGGACTCTGCTCCGCCACATGGCGCACCTGAGAGGCCGAGAGTACCCGTGGAATCACCACACGCTTGATACCGAAGTTGCGCTGCATGAAGCGAATCGCCTCATAGTTGGTGGCCGACCCCTGTACGGAGAGGTGGAGATTCAGCTCCGGCCAGCGATTGGCCGCATAGTCGAGGATGCCGATATCCGCAAGAATGACCGCATCGACACCCGTCTCTGCAGCACGATCTACTGCGGCTGTCCAGCGTGCCCAACCACTCGGCTGGGGGAAAGTGTTGATCGCTACAAAGAGTTTGGTGCCGTGTTGGCGCGCATACTGAATGCCCTGCTCGATAGTACGCTCATTGAAGTTGAGTCCGGCAAAATTGCGCGCATTGGTATCATCCTTGAAGCCCATGTAGACCGCATCGGCCCCGTTATCAACCGCAGCCTTGAGTGAGGGGAGATTTCCCGCCGGACAGACCAGTTCCATACGCTGTTAACTGTAGTGCTGAATTGCCTTCTGCAAGGCCGTTCTCAGTGGTGCGGGAATCGACAATGCCTCCAGATCGAGACTGTAGAGCAGATTCTTGGTCTCCAGCCCCAGCTCGACATCCCCCTCCATACGGATACGGCGCTGAAAGAAGAGGGTATCCGGATCCTCTCTGCCCATCGAGAGCTGCAGGAAATCATAAAGATTGCCACTGATGGTCATATCGACTGGCCCAGCCCCACTGTGTGCGACTAATTGCTTACGCCCCTTGGTAAAGCGAAACTGCACTCCTGCATCCTGTAGCTGAATCACGGCGGTACGGGACTCCAGAAAATCGAGCTCTCCGTCCACCAATTGCTGTTGAAAGAGGTGGTTGAGCAGACTGACCAAGAGACGAGTGTGGGCCACATTGGGGATCAGTTTCAGTGGTGCCGCCAGAAAAGGGGGGAGTTGCGGGGTATTACCGCGCTCTGCGGGAGGGTGTTGGTTTTGCATAAACGGGGATTCTATCCCCGTTTTGTCTAGTGGTATTTGATCTGATACCAGATCATTCCACCCCACTCATGGAGAAAATTGACATTTTTCGATAATACGCCAGCCGAAGGACGCCAATTGCCAAGACCTCGATCCATCGCTCCTTTGGTGGTAAATGCGGTCGGTGCCGGAACTATACGCATGCCCTGCGCTTCAGGGGATTGCTCAAACACCTGCAGGGAACGTGGCATATGGGAGGCATGAGTCACTAGTAGCAGCATGGTCACCCCCTTCTGCTTCAGAATCGGAGGTACCAGTCTGGAGTGCTCCCAAGTATTGACGCTCCGGTTCTCCTGCCACACCCCACCAATACCGAAGTCCTGCCAGAGGCTGTCAGCCATCAATTGTGACTCGGGAATCTCTTCATCCAGAGGCGCACCTCCCGTGACCAACAGGGGAAAACCGCTCTGGCGGTGGAGATAAACACCATAACGCAGTCGCTCCAGTGTCGATCCACCCACCACATCCTGACCATATCCCAGGGCACCCTCTCTTCTCCCTTCGGGTGAATTCACCTTGTACTCCGGCGCAGCTGTATTTCGCCCACCCCCCAAAACCACGATGGCAGCCAACTCATCCTCGGCGATCTGCGGTATCTCTTGCAGTGGGGGAACCACCTCCAGATGCTGTGCCAACTGCAATTTCAACCATGGTGTACTCAACAAATAGAGTAGTGTGGTCGCCACCAACAGTAGAAAACGGCTGAAACGACACATTACCCTCATCAGAAATAGTGCCAAAATCAACAACAACAGAATACCGCCGGGTGGCATCAGCCAGGACTCAATCAGTCGTATGGTCTCAATCATGACCGCTCACAATACAGCGTTTCGTCATTTTTTTCCCTTTCTTTCACGCTACGGGCTCTGTATAATCCACGCTTTCAATAGACCACTTGATTACTAATATCAGATTTCTTATTTATCCGAAGACTGAACCATGAAAAAAATTCTCACCACAGCACTGCTGCTGAGCCTCTACACCCTTGCCAATACTGCTACTGCAGTAGAGAAACTGGATCCTGTTGTGGTCGTTGCCAAACAGGAAGCCTCTGTCGAGAGCGATCCACTGGAAGGCTACAACCGCGCAATCTTCAGCTTCAACGAATCGCTGGACAACAACATCATGAAACCGGTTGCCGAGGGCTACCGCGAGGTCATGCCCGATCCGGCGGAACGTGGGATCAGCAACTTCTTCAGCAATCTGCGCGAGCCATTCAACATTCTCAACAATCTGCTGCAGTTCAAGCTTGAGGAGGCGGTCTCCGATACTGTTCGCTTCGGCATCAACAGCACCATTGGCATCCTCGGCTTCTTCGATGTTGCCTCTGATGCCGGCATCCCCAAACACGATGAGGATCTGGGGCAGACTCTGGCAGTCTGGGGGATAGAGAGCGGCCCTTATTTTGTACTACCAATCTTCGGCCCCAGCACGGTACGCGACACTGCCGGTATGGCCTCAGAAATGTGGATCGGTAACACTGTAGAGGTGGGTAACACCCAACTCTTCAACCCAACTGGTGAGATCACCCCAGCCAGCGCCGAGAACGCAACCATTGCAACCAAGTTCGTCAGCAAGCGTGCCGATCTGCTGGAAGAGAAGGAGATGGCGGACAACGCCAGCTTTGACAACTACGCCTTTATTCGCGATGCCTACCTGCAGAAGCGTGAGAGCCAGATCCATGACGGGGATGTACCACTGCCTGCACTACCTGCCGATTTTTAAGAACACTTCCGGGGCAGAGATCATACATGGAGCCGGATCACTGGCACGCCCGTTGGCAGGAGGGGCGTATCGGTTTTCACACGGGGAGACCCAACCCCTGGCTGGAGCGTTTCTACTCTGATCTACAGCTCAGTCCGGGGGATGAGGTCCTCCTGCCACTGTGCGGAAAAGCGATCGACCTGATCTGGCTGGCTGAAAAGGGACACGCAGTCCTCGGTGTTGAGTTGAGCGAAATTGCCCTTCAACAGTTCTTTGAAGAGCAGCAACTGCCGGTTGAACAGACAACCCAACCTCTATTCACCCAGTGGAAGAGCGGCACGATCACGCTACTACAGGGCGATTTCTTTGATCTTGTTCCGCAACAGACCCATCACTGCAAGGCGCTGTTTGACCGTGCAGCATTGGTCGCTCTCCCACCTGAAATGCGCCAACGCTACGTTAGCCATCTGGCCACACTGCTCTCTCCCGGAACCATCATTCTACTGGTGACCACTGATTACCCGCAGGCGCAGAAGACACCACCCCCCTTTGCTGTCAGTGATGAGGAGGTGCAACAACTCTATGAAAGTGCATTTGAGGTAGAACGACTACATAGCGAGAATTTGAGCGACACCCGAGATCCACTCACTGATCGCGGTGTCACCTCACTGACCGAGAATATCTACCGTATCACCCGGAAGTAAAAAACCTATTCCTGATGGGTTACTGCCCGATAGTTGGCCACCATCCGCTCCAGATCACTGGCAGGGATAAACCGGTGCCACTCCTCAAGCGGAATATTACTCATTGCAGTTGCCTGAAATCCGTTGCAGTGGTCACATTCAAAGAAGAAGACGTGTTTTCCCTGGCAACTCGTATCCAGTGCCGAGTCATCCAGTACCAGCGTTCCCGTTTCACATCGGGGACACTGTAGTGAAAATGGTCGTGCAGGAAACACTTGCCTACCCCCCTTCTCTCGATGGTTTGAAATCAATTTCATAGTAGCGTGTGCCGGGATTCGGGTTATTGCGATAATCCGGAATCTCATAGAAACCGATCGACTCATAGAGCTCCTGTGCCGCCTTCATGCTCGGAATCGAGTCAAGACGCATTTTACGATAGCCCGCCTTTTCCGCCTCAATCAGCAGCGTCATCACCAACCCACGTCCAATCCCGCTACCACGATAGCGGGGAGAGACGTAGAGCCGCTTCATTTCACAGACCTCGCCCCCCAGCGGATGAAACGCAACACAACCCGCCGGATCCTGATCCTGATGCGCCAGAAGCATCTGTCCCTGCGGAGGACCGTACTCCTCCTCCAGTGCCGCAAATTCAGCATCAAAACCGGTCAACGCCGGGTCACCGGGACGGCTATCCACATACTCCTGCAATAGCGTACGTACTGCAATAAAGTGTTGATCAGAGTGTGCCGGTTCAATCTTGATCACAGGATATCCAGTACCTGCTCAGGAGGGCGACCTAGAGCCGCTCTGTCTCCATTGACCACAATCGGACGCTCAATGACCTTGGGGTAGGCAACCATCTTCTCAATCTGTTCGGCACGACTCAATCCTGCCTGATTCAGGCCGGACTCCTTGTACTCTGCCTCCTTTTTGCGCATCAGTGCCTCCGGCTCAATACCCAGCATGGACAGAATCTGGTCAAGCTCTACCGCAGTCGGTGGCGTCTCCAGATACTTCACAATCTCCGGCTGAATACTTTTTCCCTCAATCAACTCCAGTGTCTGACGTGACTTCGAGCAGCGGGGATTATGGTAGATCTTCACACTCACTGTTCCACTCCTTAAAAAAACCATGCAATATTGTCAAGAATAATCGATTACGCCCCATAAGAAAACCCCCGGCAACACCGGGGGTTTGATTCCGCAGGTAATCTACACCCTTTTCAGAGTGGCTTGCCAGACCTGCAAGCTGGCAAACGGGGAGGCCTCTTACTTACCGGCGTTGGTGAATTCTGGATAAGCCTCCATTCCACACTCGGCATAGTCCGCACCTGCAGCCTCATCCTCTTCATCGATACGGATACCCATAATCGCCTTGATCACCATCCATACCACAAGGCTTGCACCAAATACCCATCCGAAGATGACACCTGCACCAACCAGCTGACCCACAAAGGTTGCACCACTGTTGGTTAGCGGTACCAGCATCAGCCCAAAGAAGCCCACTACACCATGCACTGAAATTGCACCCACTGGGTCATCGATACGCATCTTGTCGAGGGTGACAATGGAGAAGACCACCAGTACACCTGCCGCCATACCAAATAACGTCGCAAGCAGTGGTGTTGGTGTAGATGGCTCTGCAGTAATTGCAACCAGGCCCGCCAATGCACCATTGAGTGTCATAGTCAGATCCGCCTTGCCAAACAGCATGCGCGCTACAATCAATGCGGCTAATGCGCCGCCCGCAGCTGCAGCATTGGTGTTGAGGAATACCATTGCTACCGAGTGTGCACTGGCAATATCGCCCAGCTTCAGCACCGAACCACCATTGAACCCAAACCATCCCATCCAGAGGATGAAGGTACCCAACGTAGCCAGCGGCAGATTGGCACCCGGAATCGCCCTCACTTCTCCATTAGGACCATATTTACCTTTACGGGCCCCCAGCAACAGAACACCTGCCAATGCCGCTGAGGCACCTGCCATGTGGACGATACCGGATCCTGCAAAATCACTGAATGAGAGCGCAAACAGACCAAACACCTCTTTGCCGCCCCAAGTCCAAGAGCCTTCCAACGGATAGATCACTCCGGTCATCACTACTGCAAAGGCGAGGAAGGCCCAGAGCTTCATCCGCTCAGCCACCGCACCAGAGACAATCGACATCGCCGTAGCCACAAAAACCACCTGGAAGAAGAAGTCAGATGCACCGGAGTAGACTGAATCCCCGTTGAAACCATTCTCAGCAGAACTCTTCAGTGCGTCTGCCACCAGTGTCTCGCCACCCATGATGCCACTGAGGAAGTAACCACCGCCATACATCAACTGGTATCCCATCACCAGATACATAATGCAAGCAATGGCAAACAGCGCAACATTCTTGGTCAGAATTTCGGTCGTATTCTTGGAGCGGACCAATCCCGCCTCCAGCATCGCAAAACCAGCTGCCATCCACATCACCAATGCACCAGACACCAGAAAGTAGAAAGTGTCCATTGCATACTGCAGTTCAAAAATTTGATTTTCCATGTTCACTCTCCGTTAAATTGCTTCACGACCCGATTCACCGGTACGAATCCGCACCACCTCTTCTAGATCAGCGACAAAGATCTTCCCATCACCAATCTTGGAGGTGTTGGCTGCGCCACGAATCACCTCGACAACCCGATCCAGTAGATCGGCCGCAATGGCAATCTCCAGCTTCACCTTGGGAAGAAAATCGACCACATATTCTGCTCCACGATAGAGCTCGGTGTGCCCTTTCTGACGGCCAAATCCCTTGACCTCTGTAACTGTGACACCGTTGACTCCGATCTCGGAAAGTGCCTGACGAACATCATCCAGCTTGAACGGCTTGATGATGGCTGTAACCATTTTCATAGTTATTGCTCCTTGTTGGTTGAACACCACATATGGAATTCACTCCATATGAACTTGCACTATTGCAGTGTTCTCCATAGAGCAACAGCTATGCCATACTGATAAAAATCAATTAATTCATAAAGATAGATAGATCAACAACCGACTCACGACCATGAATACAGCCATTGGTCGCACCATCAAATTGCGTCTATCACCACAGAGCGCACAATAACAGTGCAAAAGAGGATACTCTTGAGCGGTGGCCCGCTCTTCAGCCGTTTAAAACTTCTGTTGCATCACTCGACTGGCCACTTTGATCCCCAGCTCAGCCATTTTCTGCTGCAGACGCTCACGAATGCGATCTGCCTCCTCTCGCTCACCATAGGCACCAATTCGCACCCGATAGAGTTGGCGTCCCGCCAGCTCCTGCTTCTTGATAAAGACCGCCCTGAAACCGGATTTCTTGATTGTCCCCAACAGTGCATAGGCCTGCTTCTTTCCATCCCCGGGATAGGTCGCAACCTGCACCACCCACCCTTCTGCCTTGCTCCCTAACAGGCTGCTTTTCTTTGGTTTTGGCTTGGATTTGGACTTGGATTTGGATTTGGGTTTGGGTTTGGGTTTGGGTTTGGGTTTGGATTGCGATGCAGGCTTGGGCCTAGCCTGTACCACTGGCGTCTCTTTTTTCACTGTTTCCTTTGAGGCTTCAAGCAATGCAATTCCCTCCTGCGCTCCCCGATGTCCAGGATCGGTCTCCAGAATTTCACGATACCGCTCTCTTGCCGCACGCTTTGCCCCCTGCTGCTCCAGCACCAGTGCCTCATCCATCAACTGCTGCAAATACTGCTCCGCCACAGAGGCCTGCTCCAGATCAGCAAGCATCTGTTTTGTGGTAATAATTTTCTGTCGTAGCGACTGAAACCGCTCCTGTTTGAGTACACGCTCACCAACAAATGTACGATACTCTGCAAGCTGCTGCTCCGCAGCAGCCACATCACCCTCTTCCAGAGATTGCTCGACCTGCTTGATCAACGCCTCTGCACGCACTTTTCTGGCAGCCTTTTCAGCCCGCTTTCGCGCCTCGACCTGCTTGCGTTGCTCCTCTTCCTTCCTTCTGAGTTCGATCGCCTGCTGTCTCTTCTCTTCAGCACGTTTCCGGGCCTTTTCCGCCTCCCGCTGGCGCGCAGCCAGTGCCTTCTTCTCTGCTTCCAGCTTCCATTTTGCACGGGCCACTGCCTGCTGCTGCGCCTCTTGCTGACGCCTCTCTTCTCTCGGTTCCTGTTGGGCAACCTCAACGGCGGGTTGTTTGGATGCAGGCTTTGAGATCGAAACACAGCCGCTCAAGCTCACGGCCAAAAAGGTGGAGAGGAGCACACCTGTTTTTCCCAATCTTTGATTATTCATGGCCGATTTGAGCATAAGCTGGAGAGGATAACAGATCTCGGATACCCCCTCTTAGTAAATTCAAATTCTGCCATGCAACAAAAAAACACGTTACTTAATTGATCAATAATATAATTGTGCTATAATATTAAGACGCTTGCCGATTTGTACTAGAGAGCATTTCGGCAATGTGGAGATAACCATACTCCTCCTTTGATGGTTATTGGATTGCCACGGCACCAGAAGGATTTGGGCCGTGGCTTTTTTAACCTCATATATATTAGCATTATCTAATATTGTTTACAGAATAAGGAATTTATTATGAAAAGGCTCCTCACTACCGTCATTACAGCACTGATCTCAACCACCGCTTTTGCCAGCCAGGAGAGCAGTCACTACCTGACCTATTTCCAACCTGCACCGATTCAGCAGCTCATCACCCACACTGAACTCTATAATGACGAGAACGGTTACTGGGAACAGAATCAGATCATGAATCAGGAGCTGGTTCGCTATCTAAACCAGATTGATCGCCTGCAGGGCGCCACAATTACAACACAGCATTAAAGTGCCTCACTCCCCTGTTTCAGGGGAGTGAGGCACTTTACCTCTTCTACAGGTTACGATCAATAAAGTTGCGCACAAAGCTCTCTGGCTGCACACTGTGAAAACGGTCCACCTCTACACCATCGACAAAAGCGAGTACCGTGGGAAAACCACGCGCTCCAAAACGACCGGCAATCTTCATATTCTCATCCTCTGCTTCCAATTTGGCCAAGAGGAAGGTACCGGCATACTCTTCAGCCAAACGGTGAAGGATTGGCTCCAACACCCGGCAGGGACCACACCACTCCGCGCTGATATCGAGGACCACCAACCGTTTTGAGGACTCCTCGATGACCGCCGACTCAAAATTATCGACATCCACCTCGAAGAGGTGGTGGTCTGCTGTCAGCAGTTCCAATTAGAAGGTCTCTTCCAGCGCATCACGATGCGCCGTCTCTCGCTCTTTCGCCTCAGGGTTCAACAACAGGCAATACTGCATATCAAACTGATCCCCATCCAGGCGGTGATAGATAAAGTCGATCGCCATATCCTCATCCGGATGGATGTTCTCCGCACCAATGTGTGCAAACAGTCCAGTACGGTGCATCACCTGATGGATCTGGCGCTTGAGACCGCTGAAGACCAGGGTGATATTGTTGTCTTTCAAACGGGTCACCAGCTGATGCAGGATCTCTTCACCCGAAGCATCCAT
>CAYQFH010000025.1:0-28106 GCA_964416755.1 uncultured Piscirickettsiaceae bacterium
GTCTCCACCTTGTTGTGGAGAAAGTAGACCTGTCCGCCACGTCGAATCTCACGCAGGCATGCCTCGCGGATCATTGCCGGATCCCATTCACGCACGAAGGTCTTGATCGCTACACGGTTGCTGGGTGGGGTGGCGATGATGGAGAGGTCGCGTAGCCCCGACATACTCATGTTGAGGGTGCGTGGAATCGGAGTGGCGGTGAGTGTGAGGACGTCGACCTCGGCACGCAACTTCTTGAATTGCTCCTTCTGACGTACACCGAAACGGTGTTCCTCATCGATGATCACCATCCCCAGATTCTTGAACTTGACCGACTTCTGGATCAGTTTATGGGTGCCAATGACGATGTCTACAGTCCCTTTTTCAAGTTGGGACAGTGCCGCCTCGGTCTCTTTGGGTGTCTTGAAGCGGGAGAGTACCTCAATCTTGAAAGGCCAGTCGGCAAAACGGTCGCGGAAGTTTTCATAATGCTGTTGAGCCAATAGCGTAGTGGGCACCAGTACGGCAATCTGGCGTCCGCTCTGTACGGTGAGGAAGGCGGCACGCATCGCCACTTCGGTCTTGCCGAAGCCAACATCACCACAGACCAGTCGATCCATCGGCTGCTGTGCAGTGAGATCCTCGATTACAGCATCGATGGCATCGGCTTGATCAGGAGTCTCTTCAAAAGGGAATTGGGCGGAGAACTGCTGGTACTCCAGATCCGGTTCTGGCAGTGCATGTCCCTGTTTGGCCGCTCTTCTGGCGTAGATCTCCAGTAACTCAGCAGCAACGTCACGCACCTTTTCGGCGGCCTTCTTGCGCGCCTTGCTCCACTGATCACTGCCCAGTCGGTGGAGTGGAGCCTTTTCTGGATCGGTACCGGTGTAGCGCCCAATCAGATGGAGAGAGGTGACCGGGACATAGAGTTTGTCCTCTTTGGTGTACTCCAGCAGCAGATATTCGGCCTGGCTACCACCGGCATCGAGTGAAACCAGTCCGCGATAGCGTCCAACCCCGTGGTCGATATGGACCACCGGTGCGCCGATCTGTAACTCCGAGAGGTGGTGAATAACGGCATCGCCACTGACGCCGCGTTTGCGGGTGCGACGGCGGCGCTGCAGTACCTGTTCACCAAATAGTTGTGATTCGGTGATGACGGCAATATCGGTCAGTAGCAGCCCCTGCTCCAGCGGTGCAACGATAATCGATAGTGGGGCATCGCCCTCTTCAAATGCGCTCCAGCTTTGATAGATCTTCGGATGCAATTTGCGTGGGTGGAGCAATTCCAATAGCGCCTCTCTACGCCCTGCAGACTCTGCAGCAAGCGCTACACGGCCGGGGAAATCGCTGAGAAATTGTGTGAAGCGCTGTAGTGGATCTTCGCTGCGTGCCGGCATCCCCAACTGCATCGGTTTGCGGCTACCCAGGTTGTGATACCCCGCCTTCTCATCCGCCTCAAAATGGTCCAGCTGAACCTGGGGAGAGCGTTTCAGTTGACCAAAAAGCTGGTCTGTTTTCAGAAAGAGCTGTTCTGGTGCAAGCACAGGGCGGCTCTGATCAAAGGATTGGTCTAGGTGGCGCTCGTTGATCTCCTCCCAGAAGGCCTCTATCCGCTCATGGATACCGGCCTCTGTAATCAACAGATGTTCGCTGGGCAGATAGTCAAACAGCGTGCTGCAGTGGTCGAAAAAGAGGGGGAGGTAGTACTCAATGCCGGAGGGTGCCAACCCCTGACTGATGTCACGGTACATGGCACTCTGCTGTGGGTCTCCCTCAAAGGTGGAGCGCCATGACTGGCGGAAGTGGCGAATGCCCGCTTCACTCATTGGAAATTCGCGCGCGGGGAGCAGATGAATCCTCTCCACCTGTTCGGTGGTACGTTGAGTCTCCGGATCAAACAGACGCAGACTCTCCACCTCATCGTCAAACAGATCGATGCGATAGGGGGACGCTGCGCCCATTGGGAACAGATCGATAATGGAGCCCCGAAAGGCGTACTCACCATGCTCAATTACCTGTGAGACAGAACGATATCCACTCTGCTCCAGCCGAAGCCGCAGGGACTCCCGGTCAAGATCATCACCACTACGCAGATGAAAGGCGTGCAGATCGATATAGGATTGCGGTGGCAGCACCTGCATTACTGTCGGCGCTGCAGTAATGACAATGCCCTGCTTCATGGTAGGGAGCTGGGTCATCACCTCCAGACGGCGAGAGGTCAGGTCGGGATGTGGTGAGAGGCGATCATACGGCAGAGTCTCCTGATCTGGAAAGGTGAAGAGCGGGATGTCACTGCCCAGTGCATAAAAGCGGATCTCTTCGGCCAGCAGGTTGAGCTGGTTGGTATCCTCAGTGAGTACCAGTAGCGGCCCCGGACAGGCTCTGGCAGCGGCAACAATGGCGAGTCCACGCGCGCTACCATAGAGTTGCGCCCAGTGAATCTTGTCACTGGCGCTGCGGGGAAGCGGTGGAGCAGAGATACTCATTGCGATATTGTATCGCTTATGGATGGTGGGCTCACCCGTACAGGGTCTAAATCATTGATCACTGCTCGAAAAAATGGAGGCGTGCGACTACAATGGCCTTTTTGCAGGGGATTGGGTAGAGCGTAACATGGCCTTGATGGAGTGGAGCGAAGAGTTCAGTGTAGGGATAGCATCAATCGATGAGCAGCACAGAAAACTGCTCAATATGCTCAATGCACTGCAATTTGCCATTGAGCAGGGAAAAGGGGAGGAGGTCCTTCACGAGATCTTTGAGGGGTTGGCGCTCTATACCCGGAAGCACTTCAGCTATGAAGAGCAGCTGCTTATTGAGCATGGGTATAAGGAGGCCGAGGAGCATAAACAGGAACATGAGGTGCTCCAGATGCAGGTGAAGACGCTGCAATACCGTTTTGAATCCGGGGAGGGGGTAATCACTGCTGCGTTGATCGATTTTCTGCAAGGATGGTTGAAGGAACATATTCAGGGATCTGATCGTAAATTTGGTGCCCACTTGCAGCAGAGACGGGTCAGTTGAGTGCTGATGAATTTGAGCTTGCCAATAAAGGGTATCCGTAAAGGTAGTCATGCAGATTAATCGTCGGGAGACTATCCTTGTACTGTCTAAGCTGCTGGGTTATGTCGGTGTTGATGATACCTGCCATGGGCTGCGTGTCGGTTATATCGTCTGGCGTTTGACTGAGCACCTCAATTTACCGGAAGATCAACGTGTGGAGCTGATGGAGGCTGGATTACTGCATGATATCGGTGTCTCTTCCACTATTGCTCACCGTCTGTTGATTCAGCAAATTGATGTGCCCGATGCGATACAACACTGTGTCAATGGTGAAGCGGTGATCTCCTCCATCCCCACCTTTGCTCATCTTGCGCCTCTGGTTCGGTTTCACCACGAGCACTGGAAGCATTTTGATTTTGAGGCTGTCCACCCATCCATTGCACTCTACAGCAATCTGATCTTTCTTTCGGATCGTTTCGATATCCTGATGGCGCAAGAAAACACCACTACCAGTGAAGAGCGTGAAAAGGTGCTGGAGCAGTTGGTGCAATTGCAGGATCTGGTCTTCTCTCCGAAATGTATCGAAGTGCTGTTGGCAGAGGTGGAGGATGAGCAATTCTGGGAGACGGTTGCAGATGAGCGAATGATCGTTGCCGCCCTGAAAAATGAGGTGGGCTGCTGTGATGATCGGGTGATTGACTACTACGAGTTGCAGGAGATTGCACTCACCTTCTCCCATATTGTCGATGCCAAGAGCCCGTTTACCCAGGAGCACTCCATCAATACGGCAGAAGTGGCTGAATTGCTGGGCCTGAAGGCCGGTTTCCCCCATGAGGTGACCGACAAGATCAAGCTTGCTGGATTGCTTCATGATATCGGCAAACTGCGTGTGCCGGATGAGATTCTGGAGAAACCGGCCCCTCTGGATGATGAAGAGCGTAAAACCATAGAGTCTCATCCCGAGAACTCCTGGAATATCCTGAAACAGATTGGAGGTATGGAGGAGATCTCCGAGTGGGTGCGGATGCATCATGAGAAGCTCAATGGAACGGGATATCCGAATGGACTGACAGCAGACCGGATCTCACAAGAGGCGCAAATTCTGGCTGTAGCCGATATTTTTCAGGCGTTGATGCAGAAACGGCCCTACCGCCCACCGATGGAGGTCTCTGAGGCCTTCACTATTCTGGATCGTATGGTGGAACAGGAAGAGGTAAGTCGCGATTTGGTTGCCCTGATTAAACAGCATCAGAGAGAATTTGTGAGCGCGGCTTCGGCGAGCGTCTGATCCAGCCATGCTACGTACTCTCGAATTCAGAATTGGACTGCGTTACACCCGGGCACAACGCAAAGACCACTTTATCTCCTTCATCTCGCTGACCTCGATGTTGGGCATTGCGCTGGGGGTGACTGCACTGATTACCGTGCTCTCGGTGATGAATGGCTTTGAGAAAGAGTTGCGTGAGCGGATTCTGGGAATGGCTGCACACGCCAGCTTGCTGGGGCTGGAGGAGGGGCTGTCGAATTGGCGCCAACTTGCTGCCAGCGCCATGGAGCATGAGCAGGTCGAGGGAGCGGCCCCCTATATTGAGGGGCAGGGGATGATGAGCCGGGGAGAGCATGCCATCGGTGTGATGGTGCGGGGTATTGATCCGGAGCTGGAGCAGACGGTATCCGAGGTGGGCAGACAGATGGTGGAGGGCTCGTTGCAGGCACTGCAGCAGAGACGTTTCGGAACCGTATTGGGTCGAGAACTGGCCAACCGTATGGGAGTCGGGATTGGGGACAAGGTGACCCTGATGATACCAAAGGGAAGCGTTACCCCGGCCGGGCTGGTGCCACGCATGAAACGCTTTACCGTGGTGGGGATCTTTGAGGCGGGGATGCATGAGTTTGACAGTGGTCTGGCGCTGCTCTCACTGCGTGACAGTGCCAAACTGTTCCGCATGGGGGAGGAGGTGACCGGGATTCGTCTGAAGTTGACCGATCTGTTTCTTGCGCCACAGGTGACCCGAGAAATCGCCAACCAGGCCCAGCGCTCCTTCCGCTATACCGACTGGACTCGTCAACATGCCAACTTCTTCCGTGCGATCCAGATGGAGAAGCGGGTGATGTTTATCATCCTCA
The DNA here is from genome assembly GCA_964416755.1 of uncultured Piscirickettsiaceae bacterium. GTDB lineage: Bacteria > Pseudomonadota > Gammaproteobacteria > Thiopontia. The sequence continues at coordinate 5,110 of CAYQFH010000025.1, forward strand.
CCCTGATCATTGCAGTGGCTGCGTTCAATATCGTCTCCACCATGGTGATGGTAGTGACCGACAAGGCTTCGGACATTGCGATTCTACGTACGCTCGGCTCACAACCCAGAGATATTCTGACCATCTTCATGGTACAAGGGGCAGTCATTGGCGTGGTGGGTACTGTACTCGGGGTTGCCGGAGGGATTGCACTTGCACTCAATGTGGAGACACTGGTACCGGCCATTGAGCGCTTTTTCGAGACCGAGTTTCTCTCGGCCGAGGTCTACTACATCAGCAGCGTGCCATCTGATCTGCGCTGGCCCGATGTCAGCATGATTGCGATGGTGTCACTGGGATTGAGTCTGCTGGCAACCATCTATCCGGCCTGGAAGGGGTCACGTGTACAGCCAGCGGAGTCACTGCGTTATGAGTGATTCTCCGGTACTGCAGTGTCAGCAGATCCAACGTACCTTCGATGAGGGAGGGAACAGCGTTACGGTCTTGAGTGGTGTCGATTTTTCTCTCCAACGGGGGGAGAAGGTGGCCATTGTCGGAGCCTCCGGATCGGGCAAGTCAACACTGTTGCACCTGATGGGAGGGCTGGATATCCCCACTGAGGGCAGTGTACAGGTACAGGGCGTTGATCTGGCTACACTGTCAGAGAATCGCAAAAGTGCACTGCGCAACCAGTACCTTGGATTTGTCTACCAGTTCCACCATCTGCTGCCGGAGTTCAGTGCGTTGGAGAATGTCTCTCTGCCACTACTGATGCGCAGAGCCAGAGAGGCTGAGCGGTTCAACAGAGCGCAGGCCGAGCAACAGGCGAAACAGATGTTGGGGCGAGTCGGGCTTTCGCATCGACTGCACCACCGACCAGCCACCATGTCGGGGGGAGAGCGTCAGCGTACTGCTGTGGCTCGTGCGCTGGTGACACAGCCAGCGGTATTGCTGGCTGATGAGCCGACCGGTAATCTGGATCGGGTCAGTGCTGAGCAGGTCTACGAGTTGATGTTGGAGCTCAATAGTGAAGTGGGTACTGCACTGGTGCTGGTGACCCATGATGCTGAACTGGCGGGAAGAATGGATCGTACCCTGACCCTGATGGATGGAGTACTGCGTTGCTGATCAGGAACAAACTTCTGTTGCTCGCTACGCTGGTGCTGTTTACGATCGGATTGCTGGTGAGTGAATTTGTGGCGATCTACAGTCTGCAGCGGGAGTATGCAAAATCTGAGCTGCTGATACAGCAGCAGAAGATTAACCTGCTTACTCTGAGGAGACACGAAAAGGACTTTATTGAACGAGAGCAGAAACACTATATCGAAGCTTATGAATCGACTCTATTGGATTCCGCAGCACAGTTGACTCTGCTTGATCGGCAGCTGTCAGCGCTTTTTGCTGGACCGGTGGATGAAGTCAACAGGATCAGACAGCAATTTGAGGTCTACCATGGTCACTTTACAGAGTTGGCAGATCTGATGATTGTGGTTGGGCTTGATCCATCCAGTGGACTGAGAAACCGGGTAAAGGTGCATGTCAACACCATTCGGAAGATGCTTGCCGAGTATCCGATGTTGCTGCTTCGGTTTCAGGAGCTGATTGAAATCCAGAACTCTTACGAGATCAGACCGAATCAGAATCAGGCCGCCTATTTTGACCAAAGTATAGAAGTTTTTCTGCTGTTGGTAGAGAGGACGTATCGTCTGGAGAACAAGGGTGTGATCAAGGATCATGTGCGACAGCTCCATACTGCCTTCAAACAGTTGGTTCAATCCATTGTCCAGCTCGGAATAACGGCTGAAGAGGGGATGCGGTTCAAGGTGCGTGCATCTGCCCATGAGCTGGAAGAGACCCTCGATAAAACGGTGGTTCTGCTGAATAGACAGATGGTCGGTGCGATGCAACAGAGAGAGCGTAATGCGGTCATACTGGCTTCATTGGTGATTTTGATCCTGGTTCTGGGGGTTGTGATTGTCAGCCATAGAGTAAACCGCTCTACTAAGGTGTTGGTTGCCCAGATCAAGGCGGTAGACTTGAAACAGAACCCCGGTTTCCGTCTGCGCCACGGTGGTCATGATGAACTTGCATTTGTCGTGACCGAGTTCAACAGTCTGCTGGACAAGGTGGCGCAGCTCAATGATGAGGTGAGTGACAGCAAGGTAACTGAACGTCTGGCAGCAGAGAAGATTCATGTCAGAGATGAGTTTCTTGCCTCAATGAGTCATGAGCTGCGTACTCCTTTGACTGCAATTCTCGGCTATTGCGATATCTTGCTGGATGGACAGAGTGACCCTGGACAGCGCAAATGTCTAAAAGCGATACGCTCCTCAGGTGAAGGGCAGTTGGCTCTGGTCAATGACATACTCGATATGTCCAAGATCGAGTCTGGGAAATTCACCGTTGAGATGGCTCCATTTTCACTGGAGTCGGTTGTCGATGAGGTTCAGTCGATGCTTTCTGTCAAAGCACAAGATGCTGGCCTTGCGCTGGAGGTCAGCCAGAGTGAACAGGAGCCGTTCAATCTGCTTGGGGACCGGCAGCGTATCAAGCAGGTGTTGATCAACCTCGTCGGTAATGCAATCAAGTTTACTGAGCAGGGTAGCGTGACCCTCGCTGTTGAAAGAGAGAACAGAGATATCCTGTTTGATGTCACTGATACGGGCATAGGGATCAAGCCGGAGAATATAGACAACCTGTTTCAACGTTTTGAACAGGAGGATGGAACCATTGCCCGCCGATTTGGTGGTAGCGGTTTGGGGCTGTTCATCTCACAAAATCTGGCAGAGCTGATGGGGGGATCGTTAACGGTCAGGAGTGAGTATGGCAAGGGTTCCACCTTCTCCTTCCGTATCCCCTATGTGATCTCGGATGTAACGGAACAACCCGGAATTGAGTCGCAACAGTCGGATGAACCTTCGCAACAGTTAAGAGGCAGGGTATTGCTGGCGGAAGATACCCCGATTTTGCAGCAGTTGCTCAAGCGCATGCTGACCAAGTTCGGGCTTGAGGTGGATATCGCCGAGAACGGGGTTGTGGCGGTGGAGAAGGTGTTGAGCGGATCCTATGCTCTTGTGCTGATGGATATGCAGATGCCGGAGATGGATGGTATTGAGGCGACCCGGGTACTCCGTTCAAAGGGGGTGACTCTCCCGGTCATTGCTACGACAGCCAATGTAATGCAGAAGCATATTGATCGGTTCAATGAGGCGGGTTGTGATGACTTCCTGGGAAAGCCGATTGATCAGGAGCAGCTGAAGGCGACCCTCCAAAAGTATTTGAGAGCGGATGAGGAGAGCAGACACAAGGGCGGGATTGATCGTGTGCTGTTGACGCCGATTGAGTGGCAGGAGAGCTTTTCTGTTGGCTGCTCACTGATGGATGAGCACCATCAGTTGGTTATTGCTCTGATTAACCAGTTGATTGAGAGCTACTCACAGTTTGATCAGCCTGAGTCGAGAAAAGTGGTTCGCAAGACCCTGGTGGAGTTGAATCGTTATGCGGATACCCACCTCATTGCGGAGGAGGAATTACTTGAATCAATTCACTACAAGGAGCTTGATGCACACAAAAAGGTGCATGATCGTTATCGTGGAATGGTTGCTTCATTCTATGAATTTGAGCTTACTGAGAGCAATGTGGGTCAACTGCTTCTGATGCTGAGAAAGTGGTGGATGAATCACATTCTTGAGGAAGATATGGCTTATAAGACCGATGTAGAAGCCAGTCAAGAGAAGTCAGGTCTATGCTAATGCAGCGTACAGCCCCAATCAGTTGATAATGGTCTACAATCCTTTCTGGCTGCGGCGCTTCCAGCGCTTTTGTACATGCCAGATCCAGAAGGCACGCATACCGTAATACCCCAGCAGAGCACTGACGGTGCCATTGATCAGACAGCCAAAGAGAAACGGTTCCCAGATCAGTGGGAGAATGGTCTCCAGCCACTGGTAGGAGAGTTCAAACTCCACCTCAATTGGGGGGACGCCCAGTAGGTTGGAGCCTACCCAGTAGGCAAACCAGAATAGGGCGGGCATGGTGATTGGGTTGGTGATCCAGACCAGTCCTACCGAGACCGGCAAGTTGACACTGAAGAGGATGGCGGCTGCAGCGGCCAATACCATCTGAAAGGGGACTGGCACCCAGGCCATGAACAGTCCAACGCCAAAGGCACCAGCAATCGAGTGTCGATTGAGATGCCACAGATCGGCAGAGTGGAGTAGTGAGCCAAACACTTGCAGATGTTTGTGCTCCTTCAACTTCTGATGATCCGGCATGTAGCGTTTGATCAGGTGTTTAGGCATGATGCAAAATTATAGTGAGTCCATTCTCCCTCTGCCATGTTAACTGCTCAAAAAATCGATAAAGTGATTCTGAACACCAGTGGTGTGGCGGCACTCTCACTGCTGGCCGGAATGGTGCTGCTGTTCAGTCAGGCTCAACTGCCTGCGCCGGAATGGAGTGTTGTGCTGGCACCACTGCTGTTGATTTGCTGGAAGATACGCTGGGGACGACCAGTTTTCTGGCTGCTGGTTGGGTTTTTCTGGGCAGCGATCCTCTCCGATCTGCGGCTCTCACTGTCTCTGCCGGATGAGATGGAGGGGAAAGATCTGCGGATGAGTGGGGAGGTGGTCAGTCTTCCCAGGCAGCGGGATAATGGCTCTGCCCGTTTTCTCTTTCAGATTGAGTCGGTCAGCCATGAAGGCCGCACAGTTCACTTTCCGGCACTGGTGCGTCTCAACTGGTACTACACCCCCATTGAAGTGAGAGCAGGGCAGAAACTACAGTTTACTGCACGCCTGAAACAGCCGCATGGGTTCAGTAATCCTGGTGGTTTTGACTGGGAGCAGTGGCTGTTTGAACAGGGAATACGGGCTACAGGCTATGTGCGCGATGAACCCTACAAAATATTGCAGCAGCCTCGACAGAGCGTTGCTCAACTGAGAGAGCAACTCTCCAGCTGGCTGCGCAACAGTGATTCCACCGGCATGTTGGCTGCATTGGCAGTGGGGGATCGACAGGGGATTTCCACTGAGCACTGGAAACTGCTGCGCAACACCGGGATCAGCCATCTGATAGCGATCTCCGGACTCCATATTGGCCTGATTGCCACGCTGCTCTTCTTTCTGTTTCGCCGAGTATCGACACTCTTTCCCCGTCTGCTGCTCTATCTACCAGCACAGCAGGTGGGGGCGGTTGGTGCGCTGATTGGGGCTGTCTCCTATGCGGCACTGGCTGGATTTTCGGTTCCTACACAGCGGGCATTGATCATGGTTACAGTGGTGATGGCTGCACTGCTGCTGAGGCGCGCGCTCACCCCGTGGCGCGGATATTTCCTGGCTCTGGGTGTGGTGCTGCTGTTTGATCCGTTTGTGGTGCTCTCTGCCGGATTCTGGCTCTCCTTTTCTGCAGTGGGATGGATCCTGCTGGCACTGCCACAACGGTCCGATTCCAATGCCTGGATGGAGTGGCTGCGCTCATTGGTGAAAATTCAGTTGGTATTGCTGGTGGGGATGTTGCCTCTGCTGCTCTATCTGTTTCAGCAGGGATCACTAGTGGCCCCGCTGGTCAATCTGTTGGTTGTCCCTTGGGTCAGCCTGCTGGTGGTGCCACTGACGCTGTTCTCAGTGCTGCTCTACCTGCTCGGTCTGCCTGGTGCAGCACTGCTGTTGGAGTTGAGTGTAGTGTTGGTTCAGTGGATGATGCCGGTGGTAGAGTGGTTTGCGACACTTGATTTTTCTCACTTTGCATTGAGACAGCCGATGCTGTGGATGGTTGTGCTGGCGTTGGCTGCGGTGTGGATCATCCTTTCCCGGCAGTTGGGTAATGTGCGCTGGCTTGCAGCTCTGTTGTGGTTGCCGATGCTGCTGTGGCCCTCTGAACGGCCTCATACAGGAGAGGCATGGGTAACGGTACTGGATGTGGGGCAGGGGCTGGCTGTGGTGGTTGAAAGTCGCCACAAGGTCTTGGTTTACGATACCGGAGACCGCTTCTCCGCCACATTTGATGCCGGTAGCTCGGTATTGATCCCTTTTCTGCGTTCGCGGGGGTGGAGCCAGATTGATCTGCTGGTCATCGGACATGGTGACCGCGACCATATTGGAGGCATGCATGCGCTCACAAAGGCATTTACTGTTGTAGAGTCAATCTCTTCAGTATCCCATCTGGTGAAGGGAAGTCGCTCTTGTCGCATAGGACAGCAGTGGCGCTGGTCAGAGGTGGAGATCGAAGTGCTACATCCTGACTCGAATGATCGCCTTTCGGGGAATGATCGCTCCTGTGTATTGCGGATTGCTGCTGGTGAACAGAGTGTTCTGTTGACTGGAGATATTGAAGCGAAGGCAGAACAGTTGTTGCTTGAGCGGTTCCCGCTCAGGATGGATGCAGATGCGGTTGTGGTACCACATCACGGCAGTGAGAGCTCTTCAACGTCTGAGTGGATTGAGCAGGTCTCCCCCCAGTGGGCGGTGATTCCGGCAGGCTATCGCAACCGTTACCGTTTGCCCCGGCAATCCGTGATCGAGCGCTATCAGCGTGCCGGGGGGTCGGTGTGGAATAGTGCAGACAGCGGGGCGGTTGAGATGCGGTTGGGTGGTGAGGAGAGTGGAATCACCGCCTGGAGGATGGCAAATCTGCGCTTCTGGAGTGACCTCCCCAGAGAGCGGACGATTACTGGTAAAATCCTACGCTCTCCCAACTTGATGGAATAGAGAGGATGGTTCAGCTTTTACAGTCTGGAGGGTGGTTGATTGTGCCGCTCCTGTTGGCCTCGATTTTTGCAATGGCAATTGTCGGGGAGCGTTACTGGGCGCTACGCAGAAAGGTGGTGGTGCCTCCACATCTGGTTGGACAGATTCTGCGCTGGCACCAGGAAGGGATGCTTAATCGAGAGAATATCGAGTGGTTGCGCCGCTCATCTCCGCTGGGGCGTATGCTCGCCGCCGGTTTGATCAACCGTAACCATCCACGTGAGGTGATGAAGGAGAGTCTGGAGGAGTCGGGGCGTCATGAGGTGCATGAGCTGGAGCGCTACCTCAGCTCCCTTGGCACCATCGCCGCTGGCGCACCGCTGGTCGGACTGTTGGGTACGGTAATTGGCATGATCAAGGTGTTTGATGCCATTACCCTGGGTGGAGTGGGTGATCCAACGGTACTCTCAACCGGTATCTCCGAGGCGCTGATCACCACGGCAACCGGGTTGGCGGTCGCCATTCCCAGTCTCATCTTCTATCGGATGCTGCGACGCCGGGTGGATGAGCTGGTAGTAGAGATGGAACAGGCAGCGATCCGTGTGGTCGAGGTGATCCATGGTGACCGTGAAATTGATGGTCTGTAGGAGAGATGGATGAAGCTGCGAGAGCGTACCCATGATGCCGATTTTGAGGTCAACCTGACACCGCTGATCGATGTGGTCTTTCTGCTGTTGATCTTTTTTGTATTGACCACCACCTTTCAGAAGGAGGCACAATTGCTGGTTGATCTGCCCGGTTCCAGCAGCGGTGAGTCCCAGACACTACAGCAGCAGGTGGAGATTGTGGTAGACCAGGAGGGTGGGATCATGTTGCAGGGGAGTGATCATGAAGACTGGTATAGCCAGCTCAAGGAACGCTTGCAGCATGACCCTGCATTGAAACTGGTGGTACGGGCGGACCGTCTGGCACCGCATGGTTCAGTGGTCATCGTGATGGATGCAGCACGCATGTTGCAACTGGATAACCTCTCCATTGTGACCGAGCAGAAGCGCTGATGCGCGACTGGATCGAACAAGCCTGGTATACCCCGCGCTGGCGGGATCTGCCACTGCTCTTGCTGTTTGCTCCGCTCTCTCTGCTGTTCTGCCTGCTGGTTCTGCTACGACGTTGGGGATATCGTGGCGGCTGGCTACAATCGGAGGTGACTGAATCCCCACTGTTGGTGGTGGGGAATATCAGCGTAGGTGGAACCGGCAAGACTCCGCTGGTAATTGCACTGGTGAAGTGGGCCAGAGCACTGGGCTACACCCCTGCGGTCATCAGTCGTGGCTACGGGCGTGCCGATGAGAATCAACTGCTCAAGGTAGATGCGCAGAGTGACCCACAGCAGGTGGGGGATGAGCCGCTTCTTATTGCACAGCAGAGTGGGGCTCCGCTCTTTGTCTGTGCCGATCGAATTGCAGCAGCTCGACAGGCAGAGCAGTGTGGAGCCGATCTGATTATCAGTGATGACGGGCTGCAGCACTACCGTATGCAGCGGGATATTGAATTGGCAGTGGTGGACGGGGAGCGTGGTCTGGGGAATGGATTCTGTCTGCCGGTCGGACCACTGCGTGAACCTTTATCAAGGCTGCAACAGGTGGACGCGGTGGTGACTCAGGGGGAGGGGGAAATTGCCTTTCAATTGGAACCGCGGCCACTCTATCCACTGCTGGAGCGGGGAGAAGAGAGAGGGCTTCACACCTTTTCAGGGCAACGGGTACATGCCGTCGCGGGGATTGGCAATCCGGCACGTTTTTTTAATTTGCTGGAATCCTGTGGTGTTGAAGTGATCCCGCACCCATTTGCTGACCACCATCAGTATAATGCAGCGGATCTTCAGTTCATGGAGTCGTTGCCCATCCTGATGACGGAGAAGGATGCAGTCAAATGTATAGCACTGAATCTTCCACAGACGCTTGAGGTGTGGGTGGTGCCGGTAGAGGCGGTGTTGAGTCAACCGCTGCAGCAGTTGTTGAAAAATCGATTGGAACAGGTGAAACAGGATGGTAGATAAGAAGTTGCTCGATATTCTGGTATGTCCCCTCTGCAAGGGGCCGCTGGTACACAGAAAGGCGGAACAGGAGTTGATCTGCAAGGCGGATCGACTCGCCTATCCGATTCGTGATGATATCCCGGTGATGTTGGAGGATGAGGCGCGTGAGGTCTCTCTGGAAGAGGTTGAGAGCCTGTAGCCATGGGCTTTAGCGTGATTATCCCTGCCCGTTACGGCTCCTCCCGATTGCCGGGCAAGCCACTGCTGGAGATCCAGGGGAGGCCGATGGTGTTGCACGTTCTGGAGCGGGCACAGCAGAGCGGTGCCGAACGTGTCTGGGTAGCCACCGATGATGAGCGTATTGCCGAGGTGGTGGTGCAGGCGGGTGGCGTTGTCTGCATGACCCGTGCCGACCACACCTCCGGTACGGATCGGTTGGCCGAGGTGGTGGAGCAGCAGCAGTTGCAGGATGAAGAGATTATTATCAATCTGCAGGGGGATGAACCGCAGATGCCAGCCAGCCTGATTCAGCAGGTGGCAGCCGATATGGAAACTCATCCTGATGCCGCAGTGGCGACCCTCTTTCGTTCGATAGAGAGCAGTAGCGAACTGTTTGATCCCAATGCGGTCAAGGTGGTGACCGATGAGGCGGGTTATGCGCTCTATTTCAGCCGTGCGCCGATCCCATGGAACCGGGAGACTTTTGTTGCACCGGAGCGTGCAACGCCATCCGGGCATTATCGACACATTGGACTCTACGGTTATCGTGCCGGTTTCCTGCGTCGCTACACCGCCTGGGAGAGTAGTCCGCTGGAGCAGTTGGAGTCACTGGAGCAGTTGCGGGTCTTGTGGAAAGGAGAGCGTATCCATCTGACAGAGGCGGCAGAGGATCCTGGTCACGGTATCGATACAGCAGAAGATCTTGCCAAAGCTCAGATGGTTCAGCAGGGTTGAGATGGTGGTAGAGACAACTAATTCTCAAGAGAGTCTCTACCGACAGATAGGAGGAGAAGAGGGAGTACGCAGACTGGTGGATCGTTTCTATGATCTGATGGATCAGGATGAGGCCGTCAGTGAATTGCGTACGATGCATGCCAGAAGCCTCAAGGCCTCACGCCAGAAGCTGTTTGAATTCCTCTCCGGTTGGCTGGGCGGTCCACAGCTCTATGTTGAGAAGTATGGCCACCCGCGCCTGCGCCAGCGTCATATGTCATTTCAGGTTGATATTCAGGCGCGGGATCAATGGATGATTTGCATGCGTCAGGCGCTGGAAGAGGTAGTGGAGTCGAAAGAGCTGCGCAAGGGGTTGGGGAAGGCTTTCCATGATCTGGCCAACCATATGCGCAACCAGATCGAAGTGGAAGGTACGGCGGGTAAAAATTAACTGTTACGCAGCCCGCAGTGGAAGCGTTCGATTTTGGTGCCCTGCGAGCAGTCTGTTGCGGGGGTGGTAATCTCTGCATTGCTGTTGAGTGCGATTCCCAGATTGATGGTGGCGGCAATCAGTACTACGCTGCTGAGCGATCCCAGTGTGTAGATAATGCCTTTTTCCAGTCGGTTGAGTCGGTTTAGCCGGTGCATTCTGTCTCTCCTTCAGCCGTTGAGTGGTGTTACTGTGGATAGAGCAAGAGTGATGCCAACCGCTAAGGAGAAGCTTATCTTTACTTGGGATGGATCTTATTGTTGTTACATTTCAATTGTTTGTCTGTTTTGGTTGGTCATTGTTGCTAGAGTGGGCAATGATCATAAACAGAGTGTGGCAACCGGGACGGTAATCCTTGCCGCTTCAATTGAGATGGAGAATGTGTGAGCGGAGTTGATTGTGATTTCGAGATTTTTCAAACGTAAACGTAAATCGCAGATCCTCTATCACCATACTGATGAGCAGTTCGGCACGGTGAGTGTGGAGGAGAGCAACAGGATTCGCTATCTCAAATTTGGCAACCACATCAAGCAGGGGGCAATGAATCTGGGAGATCCGGATCGGGTACACCTGCTCTATCAACGCACCATGCTGGAGGTGTTCGAGACGAAGAGCTATGCATCTTGCCTCTGTCTGGGGTTGGGGGCAGGGTCAATGCCGAGATACATTCAGCAGAATCGATTGTGCCAGCGGATCGAGGTGGTGGAGGTCAATCCGGTGGTTATTGATGTGGCCCGTGCCTGGTTTGATCTGCCCGATGAAGTACAACTGCATAATCGTGATGCGATGGACTTTGTGGTTGGCAGCAGCAGGCAGTATGACCTGATTCTGGTCGATCTGTTTGACATGGCGGGTACGCCGCTCGAGTTCAAAATGCTCTCTTTTTACCGCAAGTTGTTCGGATTGTTACGGGAGGGTGGTGCCGTGGTGGTCAATCTGTGGGCCTCCGATTTTGGAGATCTGTTGCTGGAGGAGAAATTGAGATCAGTATTTGATGCTGTAGAGGTGAAGCGCGCAAAACGCAATCACATCACCATCTGCAGGCGAGAGGGAGACGTCTAGCCGCCAACCAGACGTTTGTTGAGCAGCTCCACCTGGTCTCGTAGCTGTGCGGCCTCCTCAAACTCCAGATCTCGTGCATGGGCGTACATCTGCTTCTCCAGTTTGTTGATCTCTTTTTGCAACACTTTGGGATCATCACCGCTGTAGAGTGCGGGCTCCTCGGCTACTTTACGCTTGCGCCCCTTGCTACCGGCCCCCGGCACCGCTTCCAGAATATCGGCCACCGGTTTGATAATGGTTTGTGGAGTGATCCCTTCGGTCTTGTTGTGGGCCAGCTGTTTGCTACGACGCCGTTCGGTCTCATCGATGGCGCGCTGCATTGAACCAGTGATGGTCTCTGCATAGAGAATCGCCATGCCGTTGGCGTTACGGGCGGCACGACCGATGGTCTGAATCAGGGAGCGGTCAGAGCGCAGAAACCCCTCCTTGTCGGCATCCAGTATAGCGACCAGTGAGACCTCCGGCATATCGAGCCCTTCACGCAACAGATTGATTCCCACCAGCACGTCAAACTCTCCCAGACGCAGGTCTCGGATGATCTCCACCCGCTCTACAGTATCGATATCAGAGTGGAGGTAACGCACCCGTACCCCATGCTCATCCAGATAGTCGGTCAGATCCTCAGCCATCCGTTTGGTCAGTGTGGTGACTAAAACCCGTTCTTTGCGTTCGACCCGTTTGCGGATTTCACTGAGCAGATCATCCACCTGTGTGGTGGCGGGACGTACTTCCAGAATGGGGTCAAGCAGTCCGGTGGGACGAACCACCTGTTCCACCACCTCTCCGTTGGTGTGCTCCATCTCGTAGTTTCCGGGAGTGGCGGAGACGTGGATGGTCTGAGGAGAGAGCTGTTCAAACTCATCGAACTGCAGAGGGCGGTTGTCGAGTGCAGAGGGGAGTCGGAAGCCATGCTCTACCAGCGTCTCCTTGCGGGAACGATCCCCCCGGTACATGCCACCGATCTGCGGTACGGTGACGTGGCTTTCGTCGATCACCAGCAGTGCGTCATCCGGCAGATAGTCCATCAGGGTGGGGGGGGACTCGCCCGGTGCCCGTCCGGAGAGGTAACGGGAGTAGTTCTCGATGCCGGAGCAGTAGCCCAGCTCCAACATCATCTCCACATCATATTTGACCCGCTGCTCCAGTCGCTGTGCCTCCACCAGTTTGTTATTGCTACGCAGCTGCTCCAGTCGCTCTTTCAGCTCCTGTTGGATCTGATCGATGGCATCGAGAATCTTCTGGCGTGGGGTGACGTAGTGGCTCTTGGGGAAGATGGTGGTGCGGGGGAGTTTGTGCAGCACCTCACCAGTCAATGGATCAAAGCAGGAGATCTCCTCCACCTCATCATCAAACAGCTCCACCCGGATGGCGTCCCGTTCGGAGTCGGCGGGGAAGATGTCGATCAATTCACCGCGTACCCGGAAGGTGCCACGCTGCAGCACCGCATCATTGCGGGTGTACTGCAGCTCTGCCAGTCGCCGCAGTACAGCCTTGCGGTCTATCAGCTCACCGCGTGAGAGGTGGAGCAGCATACTGAGGTAAGACTCCGGATCGCCCAGACCGTAAATCGCAGAGACTGTAGCGACGATGATGGAGTCTTGTCGCTCCAGCAGTGCCTTGGTGGCGGAGAGGCGCATCTGCTCAATATGTTCGTTGATCGAGGCATCCTTCTCGATGAAGGTGTCGGTGGTAGGAACGTAGGCCTCGGGCTGATAGTAGTCGTAGTAGGAGACGAAGTATTCCACTGAATTGTCGGGGAAGAAGGCCTTCATCTCTCCATAGAGCTGAGCCGCCAGAGTCTTGTTGTGGGCCATCAAAACGGTCGGACGCTGTACCCGTTCGATGACATTGGCGATGGTGTAGGTCTTGCCTGATCCGGTCACCCCGAGCAGTACTTGATGGGTGAGTCCATCCTCCAGCCCTTCGACCAGTGCATTGATGGCAGTTGGTTGATCTCCTGCAGGGAGATATTCTGAGGCCAGTTTCAGAGGGCGCTCACTCATTAGATTTATTCACTATTTTATTGATTGTTTTTTGTGCAGATTTTGAGGGAGTGCAGTATAGTACGCCAGTTTATTTCCGATCACATATTTCAGGAGTTTCCGCCTTGGCGATCGCACTTTCGAACCGGGTTCAACGGGTAAAACCCTCTCCCACGCTGGCGGTGACTGCACTGGCAGCACAGCTCAGAAGTGAAGGGAAAGATATTATCGGATTAGGGGCTGGAGAGCCCGATTTTGATACTCCTGACCATATCAAGCAGGCGGCAATTGAGGCTATCGGAAACGGCTTTACCAAATATACGGCTGTGGATGGTACCCCCTCGCTGAAACAGGCGATTGTAGACAAGTTCAGTCGTGAGAACGGGATCGACTATGAATTGAATCAGGTGATGGTCAGCTGTGGTGGTAAGCAGGTCTTCTATAACCTCTGTCAGGCACTGCTGAACGAGGGAGACGAGGTGATCATTCCAGCGCCATACTGGGTCTCTTACCCCGATATGGCAATGCTGGCAGATGGAGTTCCGGTCTTTATCTCAGCCGGTATTGAGCAGCAGTTCAAGATTACTCCTGAGCAGTTGGAGGCAGCGATTACCCCCAAAACCAAACTGTTTGTCCATAATACCCCCTCCAATCCAACCAGTGTGATGTACAGCGAGACAGAGCTGAAGGCGCTGGGTGAGGTGTTGATGCGCCACCCGCAGGTGGTGGTTGCTTCCGATGATATTTACGAGCACATTCTGCTGGGGGATACCCCTTTCAGTAATCTGTTGATGACCAATCCGGAGTTGTATGAGCGTACGGTGCTCCTCAACGGAGTCTCCAAGGGGTACTCGATGACCGGATGGCGTATCGGTTATGCCGGTGGCCCAGCAGAGATTGTCGGTGCGATGAAGAAGGTGCAGTCGCAGAGTACCTCCAACCCCACCTCAATTGCCCAGGTGGCCGCAGAGACTGCGTTGAATGGAGACCAGTCCTGTATTGCAACCATGAATGAGGCCTTCCGTCACCGTAACCGGTTTGTGGTTGACAGCCTCAATGAAATCGATGGAGTTGAGGCACTCTACTCTGAAGGGGCCTTCTACACCTTTGCCAAGGTGCAAGGAGTGATTGATCGACAGCCTGATATCAGCAACGATACTGAACTGGCCTCCATGTTGCTGAACGAGGCGGATGTTGCTGTGGTGCCCGGTGTAGCCTTTGGTATGGAGGGGTATATGCGTCTCTCATTTGCCACAAGTATGGAGAAGTTGGAGACTGCATTGGCACGAATCAAACGTGTGTTGTAGGGCATCTCAAAAAGATAAAATAATCGCAATAAAAGCGCCGGTTTCGGTTGACCAGCTATAAGCTCAACTGTACTATACGCGCCACTATTCCCCTGTAGCTCAGTTGGTAGAGCAAAGGACTGTTAATCCTTGGGTCACTGGTTCGAGTCCAGTCGGGGGAGCCATAATTTCAAAGGCTTATATCGTTTTCGGTGTGAGCCTTTTTCTTTTTGGTCAAAAAGAATCTGTTTCTTTGCTATGCATGCTTCGCAAACAATCCTATTGGATGTATCAACCAGACCCCCCCATCTTGGATGCTTCCCCAGAAGCACATGAGTTACTCACGTCTTCTGTCTACAGCACTCGTGAGAGCCCCATCTGGATGAATTTGAATAGCAGTGAGTCCACTATGCATTCTCCGCTCAACAACGTGATGTCCCAGTAATTCCAGTGCTTCTTTGAAGTGTAGAGCGTCAGTATCTGCTTCCAACTCGGTACTGCTGCTGTTGCGGTTGCCGAAGTGACCTAGATCTAATGCTTGCTTGAGGGGAATCTGCCAGTCGAGTATTGCGATGAGGCTGCTGGCTACATACTCAATGATGCGACTTCCGCCTGGTGAGCCGATCGCCAGAATAGGATTGTGGTCGGTACCGAACACAATGGTTGGAGACATTGAACTTCTAGGACGTTTTCCACCAGAGACTCGATTGGCAATCATCCGACCATCGGATTCAGCCTGGAAAGAGAAGTCGGTCAACTCATTGTTGAGCATGAATCCTCCGACCATGATGCCACTTCCGAACCCCTGCTCAATCGTGGTGGTCATTGAAACAATATTGCCCATACTGTCGATTATGTTGAAATGGCTGGTGCTTGGGTGTTCAGGTTGTGTATCGCTCGTAAACAGCGCAATGTGATCACTGGGAGGTGAACCAGGCTCGGTAGGTGCGGGTATGGTGTTGTCAGGGGCGATCAATTGAGTACGTTGGTGTAGATAGTTCTGATCCAGTAGTCCCTTAACCGGTATGTCCACAAAGTCACTATCAGCCATATAGCGTCCCCTGTCTGCATAAGCCAGTTTGCTTGCCTCAAGAAACAGGTGGATGCCCTCTGGACTATGCCCGACGGATTGCATGTCAAAGTGCTGTAGCATGGAGAGTATCTGCCCAATAGTCAGGGCTCCGGAGCTGGGTGGACCCATGCCGCAGACCATGTAGGATCGATATGGACTACAGACTGGCTGACGAAGTTTTACTTGATACTGCTTGAAATCTTCGAGTTCGAGCTGCTGCTCAGGTTTGGATTGCCCTGGCGCTGCCCGTACAGCATCGAGTATCGAGTGAGCAATAGAGCCACCATAGAATGCCTCAACCCCTTCAATCTGGATGGTTCGTAACGTTTGTGCAAACTCAGGGTTTTTCAGTGTCGTACCAATGTTTTTCGGAGAGCCATCCTTCTGGAAATAGAAGTTGTAGGCAGTGCTGAAGTGGTGATCAAAACCTCTCTCATGAGCAAACAGCAGATTCCGGTGGATCTTCTTGTCGAGTGGATAGCCCATCAGTGCAATTTGAATAGCTCGTTCCAGAAGATCGTTCCAGGGGAGGAGACCATGTTTATCATGAAGCTGCTTCAGCAGTGCCAGTGTTCCGGGTACCCCTACAGATTTAGCAGAACGGACAGTCTCGTAGCTCCATGGCAG
Organism: uncultured Piscirickettsiaceae bacterium; assembly: GCA_964416755.1. GTDB lineage: Bacteria > Pseudomonadota > Gammaproteobacteria > Thiopontia. The sequence goes on from CAYQFH010000025.1 coordinate 21,265, forward strand.
TGGCTGATCCTGTTCGTCATGGAAGTAATCCTCCTTGGCCTTGAGTGGTGCAACCTCTCTGCCATCGAAAGTGATAAGGCTCTGCTGTTGATTATCCCAGTAGAGAGTAAATGCCCCACCGCCAATGCCGGATGATTGTGGTTCAACCAGGGTGAGCACCAGTTGTGCGACAACGGTAGCATCAGCAGCACTGCCCCCCTGTTCCAGCACTTTCGTGGCCTCACGAGTGGCAATCATGTTGTCAGTAGCTACTGCAAAAGGGCGATCTATGGCTGGAAGATCACTGGCTGCAAGAGTTGTTAGCGCCAACATGCAGAGTATCAATCCTCGAAATGCATTTTTTGACTGATTGGCAATCAAAACTGGTCTAAAAATATGGTTGATCATTTTCACTGTCCAGGTCAGTTGCTGGTTGATCACCGATCAACTCGGCTGTGTACTACTATTTTTTAAGACTCAATGGCTTATTAAAAATCCAACGCTGGCCAGAGCCTTCAGTATCGGATTGCTATCTGCTTCAGATCTTTCTATTTGGATTGGGCTTGCGTAGTGCGCAAGAGCCGCTGAACTCTGGAATGGCAGTCTCCAGTTGACGGGCTGGAAATTGGGTTGGCATATTTGGAGTCACGGTGATTGCAAGTGTGTTGCGATCAACGGTGTATTTCTCGACATCCAGAATACCTGGCGGACCAATTCTGACTTTTTTCAACTGAATGTAATCCGTGGAGAGGAGTGCTTTTGCCTTGTATGGGGCTCCACTCTCTTTGGTAATGGTCGCTTCCTGTTTGGTTTTATCCAGGTCGACAAAGAGCACCATGTTGTGACGGCTCTGCTCGGATGAGAGCGCACATTCAAGATTGACCACAGAAGCAAATGCTATCGATGGTGTTAAAAGAGTGAATAGGACGATGCTCTTGGTCATGTTTTCAGGTCTCCCAATGTGTTGTGCTCGCTCCTATTCTGTCAGGTTTGGAGTTTTTCTGGCAAGCGGCTTTGTGTTACGAAATAATTCTGTTGCAGTGGGTGAGTATTGGAGGGGGATTTCAATAGCTGAGATGTTCCAAAGTTCAACTCATCTCCAAAATGGTGGTATGGTTGCCCAATGGGAAACAGAATCACACTACTGCTTGTATCGTTCTCGATGACATCTATGGTGATGGCCGGTGATGACATCTGGGCCAATCCTTATGATACTCGAGGAGAGAGTTCCGTAGAGAGAGGAGAGCCGTCAAGACAGGAGTTGCTGCGGCATCTTCAGAAAAAGCGGGAGCGAGCTGAAGAGCGCCTGTACATCATTGATGAGGAGATTCGCTGTGTACAAGATGTGCCGCAGGAGAGAGGTGCATTCCAGGGCTGTTATGAGACAGCAAAGCAGCAGCGTCAGCGTCTGAAGCAGAAATATCCGGAGCTGACCCCCTATCCAAAGCGACAGCGCCAGAGAGCTGGCAGTATGCCGAACTTTGGCAATATGGGGATGGGTAGAATGCCGATGCCGTGGTGATCTGTCGGCTCAGGAATCTAATCCCCAGAGGCTTTTGAATACAGCACTGCTTTCTATGCTTTGTGTACTCTTTTGACGTAGAAGGGGGGAGTGGTCAGTGTTGAAGTGAACCTCAAAACGGCCATCTCTCAGCCCAACGATCGTGCCCCATCGGCTATTGCTCCAAACTCTCTGTGTTAAAGCATTCCCTGCTTCCAAAAGTTGCATCCTGTCACCCCGTGTTGTCTTTATGACTTATTGTCAGTTAATTGACCGTTGCTGGAGGGGGGAGCAACTACCGTTCCTTGAAGCAGGGAAAGTCCGAAAAATATGAAATGGCTTAATGCTCTATTGGATGATGTGCTATCTGGAGAATAAGGAGCGTATGAGACGGTGTATGGAATAGTCTTGATAGAACCGGGAAAGCCGGTAGTAGATAGGAGAAGTGGTGCTGTAATGACTTTTACGGTTTTTTCGACAGCACTTCAAACAGGCGTTGGATGAGGCTCCGAATCTCGGCCTGGAAGAGGAACAGATCGGCCACAAACAGTGCTTCGGCATCAATGTCATCGTTCTCTTCGCGCAGATTGTCGATCACCTCGAGTGGTTTGATGCGGCGTAGTGTAAACTCATTATCGAGCACAAAGGAGAGGCGGTCATTCCAGCTCAGGGCCAGCTTGACCACCTGTGCCTGATTGTCCAGATGTTTGCGTACCGCTCCCCGGGTGATATCGATATTCTTGCAGCGGATAGTGCCTCCGGGTTCGTCATTCTCGCGGATCTCGCATTCGTCATCCATGGTGAAACCGGCTGGAGGGGTGCCGTGGAACAGCCACTGGCTCATGGCCCCTGCAGGAGAGAACTCCGTCTCCGGATTGGTGATCTCCAGAGAGCCGAGTGACTCGCGCAGCAGCACAGTCAACTCCTCGGCTCGGGGGCGACTTGCGCTGTCGATCAGCAGCCAGCCATTTTCCGGGTCGATCATTGCATAGGTGGTGCGTGACTTGGTGAAGGCGCGCGGGAGTAGCTCCACAGTGATCTCATCCCGCAGTCGCTGTTTCTCCTTGTTGCGTACATCACGTGCTTCACTGGACTCGATCTCTGCAATACGCTCTTCCAGCGCTTCTCGTATAACCGTAGCAGGCAGAATCTTCTCGCTTTTGCGGGCAGCAATCAGCAGGCATCCTTCAACAGGCAGCACATGAGCCGTACCGTTGGGAAGTGGGGAACTCCAGCCAATGGTAGACATTTCCAGTGGCCCGCACTTGCGTGCGCTACGCTCTGCCAACTTCTCTTCGAGTGACTCTGCACTAATACGAAACGGATGGGTGAGCTGAAATAGTGTGACGTTTTTAAACCACATGGTGAGTCATCCTGAGTGAAAATCGGGAGACGAAGTCTACACCAAAAAGAGGCACAAAAAAGGCCGGTCAGGAAATGACCAGCCTTTTGGAGGTTGTGGTTGAGTGCAGTTTAATCTCTGGGGGCAGCTGGCGCAGGTGCACGCGGCGCTTCGGGTGCCAGATAGTTGGAACGAGGTGCCATTGGTGCATATTGATGCATGTTTTGCATTGGTGCATAAGGCATTGCAGGCATCTGCGGGTAAGGCATTGGGCCATAGTTGCCGTAGCCGTAACGGGGACCATAGCCGTAACCGCCGTAACGATAGAAGTCATCATCGTCATCATCGTCCCACTCGTCCATCATCTCTTCCATCCAGTACATTGGGGTCCACTCTGGCCAGTCATTATCATCGTACCCGCCCCAGTCATTGTTATTGCCAAACCAGCCCGCGCTGGCACTGGATGAGATCATCATTGCTGCTACAGCAGCGGAAAACAGGCTCTTCTTCATCGTTTAGGTCTCCCCCTGAAAATGGTTGAAATTAAAATTTACCCACCCATTCTTGTTGCATTCTGGAGTGGTGTCAAGTGATTCAGATTTTTACCTGAGGGGGCCGAGAGATCAAATGCATTGTAACTGTAGCGTGGTAGTGTTAGTTTCTCCACTTGTCGGATTGCAGATTGCATGGCCGAACAGATAATAATGACCAATGTGGAAGGAGTATGGAGAGATGATGAAAAGAACGACAGGTTCACTACTGCTGGGGATGTCGCTTTGTGTGGCGACAACGGCACATGCATTTAATTTTGAGGATATGCGGGGGCCATTCAAGGGAGATAACTGGGGAGGAATGCCCAATGGCCCAAGCAACATGAATTGGGGAGGTCCCAGTTCATGGGGAATGCCCAATAACTGGAATATGGGAAATCGGGGTGGCAACTGGGGGGCTCCGAATGGGTGGTCGCCCAATAACTGGAACAGCCCATGGAGTGGTGGCAACCGCTGGGGTGGTCCACAAAACTGGAGTGCGCCCTGGGGTGGAAACAGTGGCTGGGGTGGCCCACAGGGGTGGGGCGCGCCTTGGGGCGGCAATAGCATGCCTTGGGGTGGTGGAAACGGCTGGGGTAATCCTGGAACTTGGGGAGGCCCTCAGGGGCAGGGTGGTCCACAAGGGTGGGGAATGCAGCGCAAGATCAAACCGCTGGAGCCACTGAAGGATCTGCCGCCACTGAAGGACCTGCCGCCACTGGAAGAGCGCTATCCTGCAAGACCGGATGCAGAGACAGCTGCAGCACCAGAGAAAGAGGGTGTGCCGGCCGCGCAGTAGAGACTTCCAAATATGGCAGGAGAAAAGGCCGTCCATTAGGGCGGCCTTTTGTTTGTACGAAGGTGTGGTTATTGATAGCTGCGCATCTGCCCGACCAGCACCCCCTGAATCTGAACCTGATCCGGGCTGTAACGCATTGGTTGCATCGCATCATTGGCAGGGTGAAGCACAACGGCATCGGGGCGCTGCTCCAGTGTCTTCAGAGTGGCCTCTTCACCCTCGATCAGTGCCACCACAATCTCACCGTCACGTGCGCTACTACGCTGTTCGATGATCACATAATCACCATCAAGAATGCCTGCATTGATCATTGATTCACCGTCAACTTGTAATACAAAACAGGTGTTTGTCGTTTTTAGTTGAGGTGGAATATCGATTTTCTCACTCTCTTCAATCGCCTCGATCGGGAGTCCCGCTGCGATCCGTCCAACAAATGGAAGTTGATTGTCAGGGGGGCTATCGTGCTCCTGCTGCCTGAGACGAATGCCACGGTGCAGCCCCTCAATCGGTTCCAGCAGACCGGCATCGATCAGGGCGTGGATGTGTTTGTGCAGGGAGCCTCTCGACTTGAGGCCAAGGTGTTGGCAGAGTTGATCCAGTGTCGGTGGTGCATCGCCGAACAGATCCTGATTATCGGCAAGGTATTGGTAGACTTCGCGCTGCTTCCGGGTCAGTAACTCTCTCATTATGATTATCCTGAAAAAAGTGTTGCGTTCTCCTCTTGTTCTGTCATGATATCTGGAAAACAAGTATAGAACAAGAGGAGATTAAAACATGAGCGCAGAACTGCATCTGTTGACGCCCAAGCAACAGCGTCCGGTCTGGGGAACGGGGCTGCAGGAGGTGGGTTTGGCTCCGGAGGAGCTGATCGAGATTCCGTTGTTGGGGCGGATCACTGCGGGATTGCCGATCGAGGCGGTTGAGGAGCAGGAACTGATCTCGGTCCCTGCCAACATGGTGCGCAAGAACACCTACGCACTACGCGTAGTCGGTGAATCAATGATTGAAGACAATATTGAGGATGGGGATATCATCGTTGTAGAGCAGCAGGAGAGTGCTGCCAATGGACAGTCGGTTGTTGCGATGATCAATGATCAGGAGGTGACCCTGAAAAAACTCTATATTGAGCAGGATGGCGTACGCCTGCAACCCGCCAACTCCGCGATGTCGCCAATCTATCTGCGCAATGAGGATGTAAAAATTCTGGGGATTGTCTCTGCGGTGATACGACAGCCTTGATTGTCAATAGCGGAAGCTTCAGCCACCCTGAATAGTAGTTATTAAGTTACCGGTATGCTTGTTGGAAAGTAGTAGTGATAATGTTATAGGTTGTTATACTAGGGCTGCCTGTTACCAGGCATTCTCAAATACTCGGTGAACTGAAAATGGGGCGGGGCAAGTGATGAATTTAAAGTTGCGTGAACGACTGCTGTCGGGATTCTTGAGTGTTGCACTGCTACTGCTGCTTACAGGTGGAGCAGGGATCGTCCTGATTGACCGGGTCTCCAAAACCGCCAACCTTGTTCTGGATGACAAGAAGCCGCTTGAGGAGAATGCATTGCGGTTGATGTTGTCGATTGAACGCTCCATTGCGCTATCCAGAGACTATGTACTCAACTTTGATGAAGATCATGCGGATTCTCTGTTGGAGCAGATTGATGAAGAGAATATCAATGTCTATAGCCTGATCGAGAATATGGAGCATGCAGACTCCATTGCGGAACACCTTGTACGGGTAGGAGAGCACTATGAGGCCTTTAATGAGGTCAAGCAGAATCTGATCGACATTCATGATCAGCGTATGGCGTTCCGCTTTTCCATTGATGGTCAGGAGAGTGACCTTAGAACCTTCATTCTACAGCGACGGGTTGAACTCAACGACTGGCTCGATGCCTTGCAGCTCTCGGCCAAGATCAACTCCTCATTCAAGGGAAATCTGAAGTCGGAGCAGAGTGTCTATCTGCGTTGGCACAGTGAATTTGAGACTGAGGATGAGCAGCTGAAAAAGTTGTTGGATGGCTATGCCACGACGCAGAAACAGCTCTATGAGTTTGGCCAGAAAATCAATGACGCCAGTGGGGAGAAGAAACTCTCCCACTTCGAATGGGGTAGCTTCATGTTGGTTGGAGGTGCCAAGAAGAGTCTGGATGGTATTGTCAACTATGTGGTTCCTGTGGTGGATGGGATCGAGCATCAGGAGCAGAGTGCAGTTGAGGCCTTGAATCTGAGTGCAGAGAAGATTGAGGCCGCAATCTATCTGCTGCGTGATGTGATTGCGAAGGAGGTTGAGCAGGCGCGACTGGAGGTGACCGAGACGGAAGAGATGGCCTGGAGCGGGTTGATTGGCATTTCGGTGGTGGGATTGATCGTGGCGATTCTGATTGCGCTCTATATTGCCCGCAGTGTCGCCAACCCGGTTCAGCAACTGGTGGGATTGATGCGTGCGGTCAGTGAAGAGGGGGATTTCTCGCACCGAATGGAGAATCCACCTGCCGACGAGATCGGAGAGATGGCCAGCACCCTCAATGCGCTGCTCGATTCACTTCAAGCGGCAATCGGCGAGATTGGTGAGGTGATGGGAGCGGCGGCTGATGGTAATTTCAGTCAGCGGGTGCGCTCCAGTCTCAAGGGAGATCTGGATCAGCTCAAGCGTTCAATCAATGGTAGCGTGGAGCGCACACAGGGGGCGAT